>DRLC01000148.1 GCA_011053145.1 Planctomycetota bacterium
ACGGAGCGTTGGAGCATGACGATCCCGCACCCGAGCTACCTCGTGACCCTCGTCGCCGGTGAGTTCAAGGTCGCGGAGAAGGAATGGGATGGTCTTCCTCTCCAGTTCCTCGCGGAACCGCGCTACGCCCAGTGGATCGAACCCCTCTTCGCGAAGACTCCGGACATCCTCGAGTTCTTCTCGAACGTCACGCAGGTTCGTTATCCCTATCCCAAGTACAGCCAGGCCTGCGTCGACAACTTCCCCTGGGGCGGGATGGAGAACATCTCGGCCACGACGCTCACGCCGCTCGCCCTCACCGACGAGCGCGGCCGGCGGGACACCGACTCGGGCGGCTTGCTCGCCCATGAGGCCGCGCACCAGTGGTTCGGAGACCTCTTGACCTGCAAGGACTGGTCGCACATCTGGCTGAACGAAGGCTTCGCGACCTACATGACCCTGCTCTACCTCGAGAAGACGGACGGACTCGACGCCTTCCGGATCGGGATGCGCGATGCCCAGGATCGTTACGTCGAGAAGGATCGAGGCGCTGGCCGTCGTCCCACGGTGACGAGCCTGTGGCGCGATCCCGAGGATCTGATGGACGAGCATGCCTACGCCGGGGCCGCGGCACGATTGAACCTTCTGCGTTTCATCCTCGGCGACGGCGTGTTCCAGGACGGCCTGCGTGCCTATGTGGCCGCAAACGCCGGACGAAGTGTCGTGACGGCCGACTTCCAGCGGGCGATGGAGAAGGTCTCCGGTCGGGGGCTCGACACCTTCTTCCAGCAGTGGTTCTACGGACGGGGCTACCCCGAGTTCGACCTCGACTGGTCCTTCGATGCCGACGAGGAGACGATCCGGATCGAGGTGCGGCAGGTGCAGGGGAATGCGGATGGGACCCCTGCCGTGTTCCAGGTACCGGTGGAGATCGTCGTGCGCGACGAGGGGGGGACCGTTTCCCACCGGGTCGATCTGCGCAAGCGCCGCGAGGTGTTCGAGTTCCCGGTCGCCGGTCGCCCGATTTACGTGCGCTTCGACCACGGGAGCTGGATTCCGAAGGAGGTGACCTGGAGGAATCGCGGGGTTCGGGAGCTACTCGCGATCGCCCACGAAGATGACGATGTGACCGGGCGCCGCGAAGCGGTGCGCGCGCTCGGAGAGCGGGCCGGCACGTTGTACGCCCAGCGCAAGCTCGATGAGGTGGAGACGATCGTTGCGGAACTCGTCGACCGGTTGACCCGAGACTCTTCGAAGGCCGTCCGTGCTGCCGCGGCGGAAGCCCTCGGCAAGGCCGCTTCTCTCGAGGCCCGTGAGAGGCTCCTCACGGCAGCCTCCCGGGATGAGGAAGCCTCGGTGCGTGAGGCTTGCCTGGACGCCCTGACTGCTTTCGGCGTGAGCCCGGACCTCGCGGCCGCCGGCAGGTCGGCATTCGATGAGGGCTACAGCTGGCGCACGATGGCCGCGGGGGCGGGGCTCGTCGCCAGTGCGGCACCCAATGAGGCCTACGCCTACCTGACGGAGAAGCTGTTCATCGACTCGCCCCATGACGTGCTCCGGGGCTACCTCCTGACCCGCATCGGGGAGCTGGAGAACGCCGGCGTCGACGAGCAGCTCCGGCGATGGGCGAATGACGAGTCCTCGGATCCGACCGCACGCGCCGCGGCGATTCGCGCCCTCGGGAAGCGTCCCCGGGATCGGGTTGCGAACCACCGTTTCGTGCTCCGCTTCCTCGAGGATGATAGCTTCGCGGTCCGGGCGGCCGCCGTGGACGTCCTCGCGGACTATGGTGGTGGAGATGCGCGGCGGGCCCTGCGGGAGTACTACCCTCTCGCGCGTTCCTCCCAGGAACGACGCCGCATCGAACGCGCCCTCTCGAGTCCGGGCCTGGTCGGGAGCTGAGCTTCGATGGCCTGGCTTCGCACCATTGCTCCGGAGGAGGCGGAAGGACGGCTCGCGGAGTACTACGCGGCCGCGGTTCGTCGCGCCGGACGGGTCTTTCAGATCGTCCGGATGATGAGCCTCGCGCCGCGTCTTCTCGAGGCGTCCATGGCCTTCTACCAGAAGCTCATGCTCGGTCCCGGGGATCTCGATCGCTCACGGCGAGAGATGCTCGCCGTCGTGGTGAGCAAGACCAACGCGTGCCACTACTGAACCCTCGCTCACCTCGAGGACCTTCGGTCGGAGGTCTTGAAGAAGGAGGGCGCGGAGGCGTCGTGGGTCGACGACCTTGCGGAAGATTGGCGAAGCGCAAACCTCCCGGAAGCCGATGCGGCCCTGTGCGCGTTCGCGGAGAAGCTCACCAAGTCTCCCGCGGGCATGCAGGAGGAAGACCTCGCGGGCCTGCGCGCACACGGTTTCGACGACGCAGCGATCCACGAGGCGATCCAGGTGATCGCCTACTTCAACTACATCAACCGCGTGGCCGACGCGACGCACGTCGACCTCGAACCCGAGATGGCGCCCTACCCGTCGGGGGAAGGGCAGTGAATTCAGAAGCGCAGGTCGCGGAGTTCGTCGACCGCGAAGTCGACGGAGAGTTCCTCGTCGATGTTGATGAGGCGACCGGTCCCCTTGAATTGGTTGAAGACCAGGGCACCCCGCATCGAGCGCCCGTCCTTGAAGTGGAGGGTGCACACATCCGCGGTCCGTGCTCCCAGGAGCAGGTCGTAGATGCGTTCCGGGTCGAGTGCTCGGGACTTCTTGGTGCCGGAGGTCATGGTTCGTCTTCGGTTCTTCAGGTGCAGGCGTGGGCGAGAGAGAGGGCGGGCAAGTCCTGGATCAAGATCGAGGACCAGGTCTCGAAGGTGTCTCCGGCCTCGAAACGCTCATGGAGCGAGGGGAGGGAGACGAGGGAGCCCTCGAGGACCTGCTTTTCGCGGATTTCGATGCTGCCCTCGACGTGGGCGATCTGGACGATGCCTACGTGGACAGCACCTACTGGGTTGGAATCGTCGTTGAGGAAACCGACCGTCTCGAGTTCGTACGAACCCTGAACGAGGATCTCCTCTTCGATCTCGCGCCGAGTCCCGTCCGCGATGGGATCGCAGCGGTCGGCGCTGGCGATGTCTTCGGGGTTGATGTGGCCCCCGACGCCGAGGGAGAGTTTGCCGTGGAGTCGGCTTTCCCCGCTCTTTGCGAGCCGGCGCATCAGGAGCACTTCTTCCCCTGCCTGAAAAACGGTGTAGGGGATCACCTGCTTGAGGGATGGGGTTCGCTCCGCGTAGTCCCGCTCGCAAAAGAAGCCCTCCGTGCGGATGCAGTCCTCCAGGGCACGGCGTTCCGCCTCGTCGGCGAAGGACACCAGTCCCTGGGGGTAGCAGTCGCGGAAGAGCTTCTCGCGGGGGACGACGTAGACGAATTCCATGGGGCCTCGAGGAGGTCTTGAGGGGTGGATTCCCCTCGAACGGCTCGCTTTCCTGCGAAAACGAGCGAACCATTCTCGGTGGCCCCCTTCCACCCGTCAAGATGCTCCGGGGGCGCGGATTTGTCTACCCCTCCCCGCGCATCGGAAACCAATTCTCTTCGTTTGTCCCGCGTGTGCGACTCGCACGGGCGCGGGAGGTGGGGATGCGAGAGGTCCTGTAAGCCGGATCCTGTCCCTCCCCGGAGGGAGGGGGCGACCATTTCTCTGGGACCGAACTCGCGCTCGGCCTCGAACGATCTACCCGGAAGCGGCGCGGGTCGTCGCCTTGTGCTTCCCTATTCGATCTTTCTCCAGGTGGGGTTTACCCTGCCGGCCCTGTCACCAGGACCGCGGTGCGCTCTTACCGCACCGTTTCACCCTTGCCGCCCGCATCCCGAAGGAAGCGGGGTAGGCGGTCTGTTCTCTGTGGCACTTTCCCTAGCCTCACGGCCGGTTGCCGTTAGCAACCACCCTGACCCGTGGAGCCCGGACTTTCCTCCCCCGGGGAAAACCCCGAGAGCGGCCGCCCGGACCTCTCGCATCGCCGGGGAGGATACACGTTCCGTGAAGTCGAGGGGGGCGGAATCCGGGGCTCCTCCGCGGATCGGTCGGAATCAGGCCGGCTCGCCGGCAGCGAGCCAGTCCTCCAGCAGGACCAGGGCAGCCCAGCTGTCCTTGCGGAGCCGGATCCCACGACCATCGTGACCGAGATCACGCAGCCGGGACTCCGCCTCCTTGGTCGTGCCATGCTCGTTGTAGGTCCGGATTTCGAACCCAGCGAATCGCTCCCCGAGCCTGGCCACGAAGCCCGAGACGAGTTCCGACTGCTCGGTCGTCGCTCCCCCCGGATCGAGCGGGAGGCCCACCAGAAAGAGGCGCACGTCGCGCTCGGCGAGAAGGGACTCGATGTGCCGGAAGAGCCGGCCTTCATCCGCTTCGTGGCGGAACGGCTCGAGCGCGCTGGTCAGAATGCGGGCGCGGTCCGTGTATGCGAAGCCGCACTTCCGGGTGCCCGGGTCGATGGCGAGGACGCCCATGGGGAGGAGGATAGCGCGTGGAGGCGCGCGCGTCCCCTTCAGGGGGCCGCTCCCGCTACACCTGGTAGATCGCCATGACCTCGTCGAGGTCGCGGCGAACATCGCTCACGATGTTCTCGAAGCCGTCGATCGACAGGCCGAGGATCCCCGCGATGGGCGGGGAGAAGGTCGTGCGCTGGTCCGCATCGCAGGGGGCTTCGAGCGCGCCGGCGACCGCGTCCGAGAGCATGATGTAGGAGCACAGGATGCGCGCGTTCGCGTTGGGCGCGGCGAGTGGGCTGTGGTGGTGCTCGATTCCAAGGGCCAAGGATTCGGGCAGCTTCCAGTTCCGTGCCACCTCCGCGCCGAGGGCGCCGTGCCCGATGCCGAGGACCTCCCGCTCGGCGTCGTCGAGCGAGACGTGGCGCTCCTCCCGGGCGGCGCGGATCGCGGCGTTGGCAGCCGCCGAGAGGTGGCGACAGAGGATCAGTTTGCCGACGTCGTGGAGAAGGGCGGCTGCGAAGGATTCGGGAGGAGCGGGTCTCCTGCAGTAGCGTCGTGCACGATCGACCGTCAGTGCGGATGCCACGGAATGGCGCCACAGATCTCCCTCTTCGAGTCCGTAGGCGGGCAGCGCTTTCGCGAGGTCGCGTCCGATCGAGGAGCCGACCGCGAGGGAGAGCACCTGGCTCTGTCCCATCCGCATGAGAGCCGCCTCCACCGAAGTGATCTCCACCTTCGACCCGGAGGCCGCGGAGTTCGCGGCGCCGAGCAGGCGGCCGGTCAGGGCCTCGTCGAGGCGAATCGTCTCCGCGATCTCCTCCAGGTCCGCATCGTCCTGGGCGACGAGGCCCGCCAGGCGGGTCGTGCTCTGGGGCAGCGGCTCGAGTTCGGAGGCTTCGCGCAGCAGGGTTGCGAGGTCGACCAGGCCGAGGTTCATGGCGCCAGGGAAGGAGGGGGAGACGGAAGACGGGGGACTTGCGCACTCTTCGGGGTCGCCGGCTCGCATCCTTGAGGGATCTGGGAAGAAGTGACGGGCCGCGGGCAGAGCCAGCGCCCACGGCGATCTCCGGGAGGTTTCGGGCTCAGAAGAGGTCCCCGAGAGGCGCGAAGCCCGGGAGCGGCAATCCTCGCGCGCGTTTCGCGGGTCTTCCACCGAAGAGTTCGAGAAGGGAACTGCGGATGTTCACCTCGGGGCGCAGGAAGTCGCCGCGGATCGCGACGCGAACGAGGTTGCGGTTCAGCCAGTAGATCAGGCGCGTGATGAGACCAAGGCGGTCGAGGATCCCGTACCGAACGTCGAGGTCGAAGGAGAGCGCTCCGTCGAGGTCCAGGGCTCCCTTCCCGTAGAGCTTGAGCAGGCTGCTCTTCACGAGCATGTGGTGTGTGTCGATCACGCCGTCTCGCACTTCGAAGCGCGCATCGAGTTGGTCGAACACCGCGGTGTCCGGAAACCCGAGTCGTGCGAAGAGGGCTCGCGCGGCAGGGATGGACCAGAGCCTGCCCTTGGTGAGGCGCATGCGGCCGCGGCCATTGAGCCCCAAAACATCTTCCGGGGTGCCGGAAAGTTCCAGGGAGGCGCGCAGGAGCCCCGCGTCCGCGATGCTCGATTGGAAGATCCCCCGCAGGAGCCGGTCGATGTGGACGTCCTCGAGGCTGAGTGCGAGGTCGAAGCGGTGGGGGAGGGCGAGGTCCACCCCCAACGCCTTTCGCGAGCCGATTCCGCTCGCGCCGAGGGATCGCAGTCGCCCTCCGACGAACGTTCCGTCGAGATCGTCGACGGTCAGGCGCTTGTCGACGAGCGCGAGGATCATGCGCGCGTCCTTCAGCTCGCGTTCGGCGATGTCCGCGTCGAGGTTCTCGATCGAGGCCCAGGCGCGCACCCCGCCCCGTTCGATGACCATCTCTTCGAGGTGCACGTCCGCGGTGTGGACCGTGATCGGGAGTCCGAAGGTCAGGGACAGATCGTGGGGGCGGAGCTTCCCCGAGAGTGCGACGACGCTCTCACCATCCTCGGTCGTCGCCAGGAGCACCTTCGCATCCTCGATGTCGAGGAGGGCTTGGAATTCGTCTTCGCCCGGAAGCGCGGCGGCGGCTTCGGGACCGAGCACCCTCTCGATGTGGGCCGAGTCCATCGGGAGATCGACGGAGCGCAGCGTCACCTGCGTCACGAGCCCGCTCGCGCGTCCTCTCGGCGCGGCCCGTTCGAGGAGCTCATCGCTTCCCGGGACCTGGTCGGCTGCCTCGACCGGGAAGAGCGCGACGTCGAGCAGCTCCACGCGATGGCCTGCCAAGGAAGCGAGGATGCGCTCCGCCCGCAGGACCTCCGCGGACTGGTCGAGGCGACCGTTGAGGTCGTCGAGGCGTAGGCTGCCCCCGAGCAGCGAGCAGTTCCGCAGGAACAGGTGGAAGTCCGTCTCCGCTTCCGCCTCCGGGTCGTCCACCCGCAGCTTGGAATGGGCGATGAAATCGATGAAGCCCTTGAACGAGCTTTCGGAGAAGTCCACGCCGGAAGCGCCGGGTTGATCTCTCGAGAGGGCCGCGGCCACGGCGCCCTTGAGGCCCGGATCCTCGGGATCAGGGCCGGCCCCGACCACGGTTATGTCCAGGGTGTCGCCGCTGAGGTTGAGCACGGAGCCGAGCGCCACACCCTGGGGCCAACTTCCGGTGAGCTGCCCGCGCGCATCGATCGCAGCCTCCTCGTTCTCGGTGAGTCCCCCGAAGTCGACGCGGGCGAGGACGCGGCCCACGAGGTCGGTCGTGCGGCGCGGGAAGACGCGCGGGGTCACTTCGACCTCACGCGGTGTCACCTCCACATGGGCGATGTACGGTGCCGTCTCGGACGCCTGGACGCTCTCGTAGTGGACGTCGATGCGCCCACGGGCCTCGAGCTCGTCCCGTTGGGGACCGAACTCCGGCAAGAAGGCCTCGAGGAGCTGCGCGTTCTGCCCGCGCAGGCCGAGCCCTTGCACGTCCACATCGAGGGCCCAGAAGAGGGGAATCTCCGCCGGGTCGGGGAGCGGGGTCGGATCTGGAAGCGCGACGTCGCGGACGAACCCACGCACATGGGCCGCGACGTCTCGCGTGCCGACGCCCTGCGAGTTGTCGATGTCCCAGGCGACGCCGAAGGACCGCACGCCGAGGGGTAGGCCGCGTCGATACTCCCCCTCGGCATACTCGACTCGCGAGGCTCGCCGACCCCAACGCAGGCGAACCGATCCCGATGCGCCCTGGATCGGAATCGGGAGGGGGGACCAGGCCAGGGACGCGTCTTCGAGCTGGACGTCCCCCTGCGCCGTCAGTCCGTAGCTCTCCGGCCCGTCGTGAAGGAACCAACGGGTCGAGACCGTCCCCGCGGTGGGCCGGTAGTCCCGCACGATGTCCCTCGTGAGTGGGCTCGCCGAGAGCGCGCCGAGCCACGTCTCGTCGAGTGCGAAGGGGGCGACCCGGAACTCGCAGTCGAGGTAGGGGGTCAAGAGCCCCGTGTCGTCGTCCCGCTCGCTCAGGAATGCCCAGCCCTCCGCATCGGCAGCGCCGGCCTTCGCATGCACCCGTGGGATGGCCAGGCGCCAGCGGCGCGCGCGCTCCGCATCGAAGGTCAGCGCAGCCTGCCCGTTCAGGGTCGTGCAGGCCTGGGGGATCCCGAGCTTATCCCCCGGGCGGGCGCGCGGTCCCTCGTCAGGGAATCCCGCGAAGCAGATGCCCGCACTCCCACGGCTCTGGGCGAAGAGCGCGGCCGTGATCGGATAGCGGAAGGCACCTTCCAGGCGTTCTCGCCGGATGACCGCGTCCATCGAGACATCGACGTTCCCCTCCGGCGAGAACGCGTTCCAGCTCTCCCACAGGTCGCGGTGTGCTGGCGTCGCGCCTGCCGCGACGAGCACGCGTTCGTCGAGCGGCAACGTGCGGGCGCGTGCAAAGCAGCGTGCCCAAGCGCCGCGCGGCACGCGCTTGCCGAACAGTCCCCAGATCTCCACCGGCGTCGCGAGACTCGGATCGTCTTCCGCTGCCCAGCGCGTCCGCAGGCGGACCGCGGTGTCCCAGAGGTCGCGGTCCCACAGGTCACGCCCGCCGCTCAGTGCCAGTCTCGAGTCGAGGTCGATCGTCAGGTCCTCGAGCCAAGGGTCCCCTCGGCGCGGCTGCAGGTGGGCGTCGAAGAGCCGAGCGCGCAGGTTTCCGCTGATCTCGAAGTCTCCCTCGAACGAGATGCGCGCGCTGGCGGCCAGCGAGAGGCGTCCCCCGAACGCCTCGACCGGGAGCGGGCCCAGGGACGGGGGCATGTGGAAGCCGCTGGTCTCCAGGTTCAGCGCATCGGCGACCGCGCGCACGAGGAAGCTACCATCCGCGTTCTGTTGGCCGAGCACGCGGATCGCCCCGGTTCCATCCACGGCACCCGAGAGGTCGGGGGTGAGACGACCCTGGATCTGGAGGTACCCCGAGGCGGACGGGGTGGCTTCGAGATCCACCGACCCCACGCGCACGATGCTCGACTCCCCAGGGAGTTCGAGATCGATTTCGGTCCGGAAGTCGGTGACCAGGATCGACGGGAGCTTCGCGCGCCCGGAGTCGGAATCCGTCTCCTCGCCGGCCCACTCTTCCGCGAAGCGGTCCAGGCTCTCCACCAGGGCGGTCGAGATTCGAACCCATCCCCCCTCGACGCGGACGTGGTCGATGGGGGCGTTCGTGGACGGGTGCAAGGCCAGGTGGACCCGATCGAGGCGTAGGAGGTTTTCGCCGTCTTCGTCGTTCAGGCGGATCCCCGAGAGATCGACGCCGGGCTCGAACCAACGCAGCCTCACGGCGTCGACCTCGAGTCCGTCCCCGAGGGGACCGAACCTCCATGCGAGGCCGCGCTGCACCATGCCCGTGAGCAGCCCGGTCTCCTCCGCGATCAGGAGCGCGAGCCCCGCGCAGGCGAGCAAGACCGCGACCAGGAACAGCAGGTGGCCGAGGATGCGCCTGGCGCGGGAGGGGCGGGGCTCGGTGGTCTCCACGGAATCAGAGGGCGAGGGGACTTGCGGGCGTGGAGCTCTGTGCGGTGATGTAGGTGCGCGCCACGCGCTTTCCGATCGAACAGGAGATCTCGTAGGGGATCGTTCCCACGAGTTCCGCGAGCTCTTCGACCCGGATGCGTTCTTCGCCATCCCGCCCGATCAGAGTGGCTCGGTCTCCGAGCCGAACGCCCGGGATGTCGGTCACGTCGACGCTCGTGTAGTCCATCGACACGCGCCCGAGAATCGGGACGCGGCGTCCGGCGATCAGGACCGACCCCCTCCCGGAGAGCCGCCAGCTCACCCCATCGTCGTATCCGACCGGGAGGACCGCGACGAGGGAAGGACGTTGGGCGGTCCACGTGCCTCCATACCCGACCGACTCCCCGCGGCGGAGGCGCGCGAGGTGAACGATACGGGTGCGAACCGAGAGAACCGGGCGCAACTCGTCGGTGGCGAGGTTCGGGTGGGGAGCGATCCCGAATGCGGCGATTCCGACGCGCACCGCGTCGTAGCGTTGGCCGACCCCCGAGAGGACACCGGCCGAATTCGCGCCGTGAACCCAGACGTCCCGTCCCGCGAGAAGCCCACCTTCGCGGGCATCGCGCAGGAGGCGGTCGAAGCGGGCGAGTTGGAGCGCGGTCTCCGATGCGAGGGCGCCGTCGGGGGCCGCGAGGTGCGTCATTACGCCGGCGAGCTCCAAGTCCTCGCAGTCGCGCACCCTCCGCAGCGCCTCAAGCCCCTCGTCGGGGCGAAGCCCGAGTCGACCGAGTCCCGTGTCGATCTTCACGTGAACCCGAGCAGGACGGCGGAGGCCTCGCACCGAGGAGGCCACCTCCTCGGTGAGCTCCAGGGAAGGCAAGCAGACCTCGACACCGGCCCGAACCGCGAAGGGGGCTTCCTCCCCGAGAACCGGTCCCAGCACGACGATTCGGGATCGAATCCCCGCCCTGCGCAGTTCCAGGGCCTCTCCGCACGAAGTGACCGCAATCCCCTGGGCCCCCGAAGCGAGGGCGTGGTGGGCCACGGCGACCGCTCCGTGCCCGTAGGCATCGGCCTTGGCGACGAGCAGGATCGCGGGGGACGGTCCGATGCGCTCCCGCACGGTGCGCAGGTTGGACGACATCGCGTCCAGGTCGATCTCGGCCCAGGCTCGGGAGCTTTCCACGGGCGCAACGATACGCTTCCTGTGTTTCCGTTGAAGGGGTCAGCTCCACGGGGCGTGCAGACCAGGGCCGGGTGTCTGCTCGGAACGGAGGATGGTTCGATCTCCACCCGGCGCCGCACCCGCCCGGGACACCTCCGAAGAGCCGGGGATCGAGTGGTTTCGTCGGTGACGGGTGCGCCGCGAGCCGGCGGGCGCACCGCGGGATTCCCGGATTGGGGCTCGAAGTCGGGCAAGAATCCGGGTTTTCCTGGTCGAGCGCTTGTTGACACGCCCCTGTCCGGGACCCATTCTCTGCGGGTCACGACTGTTACGACCAGTTCCGACTGAACCCGAACAACAACATGCCCGCCGAACTCGGATCGGGCGAAAGCAACCATGGCCAAGCGCAAGACCAAGAAGAAGACCGCCAAGAAGAAGACCACCAAGAAGGCCGCCAAGCGGCGCACGTCCCGGAAGAAGGGACCGGTCGAGCTGATCATCTCGAAGAGCCGCACCAAGAACGCCGCCGGGATCAACGTCTCCGGTGAGTTCTACTCCGCCCTCGACGGAGCCGTCCGCTCGATGATCAGCGCCGCCGAACAGCGCGCCCTCGACAACGGCCGCAAGACCCTGCGTCCCTACGACCTGTAAGGGCGACGGAAACAGGCTGAGTCGGGCCGTCTCCGCACTGCGCGGAGGCGGCCCGACTCTTTTCATCCCGCGGCCTTCCCGAAATCGAACAGGTACAGGGGCAGGGAGTCGCCGGCGTGCTCGCTCTTGGCGAGTTCCAGGAGGCTGGATGCTCTCGGAACGGGTGGGGGTCCGCGGTGTTCCGCGGGGGGCGTGCGATCGCACGCGCGCCAGACAGCGTCGTCGGCGAAGACGCGCTCGCTTCCGCGCAGGAATTGTGGGAACTCGCGTGTCGGGATCGCGCGTGGAGCATCGAGAGTGACGAGGCCGCACGCGGTCTTCGTGTAGCGCGCGACATACAACCTTCCCGCGCGCGCATCGCGAGCGAGGACGCAACTGATCCCTTCTTCGACGGCGTCGAGTGCACTGGCCGCGAACGAGGGAACGCCGACGAGGGTGGCGCCGGTGGCGTGTGAAATGCCCCGGGCCGCGGCGGCGCCGATGCGCAGTCCGGTGAAGCTCCCGGGACCCGTTCCGACGATCACGCGCTCGAGCCCCACGAGTGCGTCCGGGGTCGCTCCGGCACCCAGCTCGTCGAGCAGGTCCCGTAGTGTGGGAAACAGGTCCGCGGCGTGGGCCCGCGCGTTTCCGAGCGTGCGTTCGACGTGTCGTCCGGTCACCTCGAGTGCGATCGAACCCGGCTGCCCGGAGGTCTCGATCGCCAGCGCGCGGATCGTTCCGGGGGTGTTCATTCCGCGGAGCCGATGCCCGCTGCGATGCACTTTGCGATCGCGCCTGCGAGGGTTCGTATCTCGTCCTGGTCCGCGCCTTCGACCATGACGCGGGCGAGGTTCTCGGTTCCCGAGTAACGGAGCAGGACCCGTCCGTCGCCCGCGAGGGCATCCTCGGCCGCCGCAACGGCATCCTCGACCCCGGGCACCTCCGCGAACGCCGGCTTGGAGGCCACGGGGACGTTCAAGAGGACCTGGGGATAGGCCTGGAAAGGAGCCGCGAGTTCGGAGAGCGAACGCGAAGACTCGGTCATCGCCTGCAAGACCCGCAGCGCGGTGTAGGTCCCGTCACCGATGAAGTGGTTCTCGGGGCCGAAGACGATGTGTCCGGACTGCTCACCTCCGAGCGCCAGTTCCTCGCGCCGTAGGGCCTCGACCACGCGCCGGTCGCCCACGCCGACCGTGACGACCTCGATGTCCGCATCGCCGAGTGCGCGGTGCAATCCCTTGTTCGACATCACCGTGGCCACGATGCGCGAACCGGGCAGACGACCGGTGTTTTTCATGTGCCTTGCGAGGATCGTGAGGATCCCATCGCCGTCGACGAGCTGGGCGTGCTCGTCCACGAGGATGCAGCGGTCGCCATCGCCGTCGAGCGCGATCCCGAGATCGGCGGAGTGCAGGCGCACCGCTTCGCGCAGTCCCTCCGGATGCGTCGAGCCACAGCCTTCGTTGATGTTCTCCCCATCCGGGGCGCAGGCGATTCCGACGACGCGTGCGCCGAGACGACCGAGGATTCGGGGAGCGACCCGGCTGCCCCCGCCGTTCGCGCAGTCGAGCACGATCACCTTTCCGGTGAGGTCGAGTCCGTCACATGCGGCCGCCAGATGAGCGAGGTAGGCCTCTTCCAACTCGGCGACGTGCGGAGGACGATTGCCTTCGGTGACCGGACTCGCGTCGCGCTCGAGTTCCGCTTCGATCGCGAGCTCGACCTCGTCCGCGAGCTTCTCCCCCTGGGCTCCGAAGATCTTGATCCCGTTGTCGGAGGCGGGGTTGTGCGAAGCACTGATCATGACCCCGAGATCGAAGGGCTGCGTGCGCGCGAGCAGGGCGAGTCCGGGCGTCGTGATGAGCCCTGCGCTTTGGACCTCGAATCCCGCGGCGGAGAGCCCGCGCCCGATCGCGTCCTCGAGCGTCGGGCCGGATCGCCGCCCGTCGTGCCCCACCAGCGCCCGGCTCGTTCCTGCATGACCGAGGACGTTTCCTACCGCTCGGCCGAGGGCCGAAACGGGATCCGGGGCGAGCCACCCGGTCCCGTAGCGGCCTCGGATTCCGTCCGTTCCGAACAGGTGGCGTTCCTTGGTTTCCGCGCTCACGGCTACTGGTTTTTTTCGGTTGGGGGGAGGGGTTCGAGCAGGACCGTGGACTGCGAATCGAGGCGCACTTCGAGACGCTCCCACTCCCCGAGGGTACCCGCTGGGAGCTCGAGTTCCTCGGGTGAGTCCCGCCATTGCTTCATCCAGACCATGTGGATCGGCACGGCCCGTCCGCCCTCGGATTCGGGAAGTTCGCCGACGTCCGCGAAGACCCGCAGGTTCTCCTGGACGAAGCGCAGGATTGCCGCGGTCCGTTCGACGACGGTCGTGGAGTTGGGGGCCGCGTCCGCGGGGATGAGTCCCGAGGTGATCACGGTCAAGCGGGCGGTCTGGGCGCTGGCGGGTAGGGCCCAGCCGTCGAGGAGGCCGCTCTTTTCGGGAACCAGACAGACGAGGGCGACTTCGCGGCGGATCGAACCGAGTTCACGCTCGACCGGCAGGACCGGGATGAAAGCGAAGAGCTGCGCCGGGCTTTCCATCCGCAGGCCGGCCTCGGTGAGGTCCTCGGAGAGTTCGAGGCGCACGCGGACCTCGCCGCGGTCCGCGGGGCCCAGACGAACGGGTTCGAACCGAGGTGGGTGCTCGGCGTCGAGCTGGGAGACGATGCGCGAAGGACCGACGAACTCGATGTCGGGGCCCGGGTCGAAGTGGATCGCCTCGGAGCGTACGGTGAAGCGCGGGTCGACGCGCGATGCGTCGATCGTGAGGTCGGCGGGTCGCACCTGGAGTCGCTTGGTCATCGAGCGTTCGATGACGAGCTCGGGAGGCCCGGGACGGTCCCACCGGTAGCTCACCCCGGCGATGCTTTCCTCCCAGCGTACGTTGGCGAGGTCGAGCGGCCCGCCCTCGAAACCCTCGTCCTGGATCTCGAAGGTTCCCCGCAGAGCGAGACCGAGCCGACGCAGCTGCCCCTTCGATCCGGTGACGAGGATGCGTCTGCGCTCGTTACCGCTCTTCGTGTGCACGCGAACCCCCTCGCGCGGAGCGAGGACCAGGATCTCACCATCGCGCGGAGCGCGCCGGCCGGTCGCGGCGCCGTCCACGATCGTGACCACGAAGGGGCGCTGCTCCTGGATGCTCTGGTGGGCCGTAAACCAGGCGCCGCTCGCGAGGAGGAAGCTGCCGGCGAGCCACCCGAGGTCACTCCAGGCCGCCCGCAGGAGCGCGAAGGGAACGCGTGCAGCCCGGGATCGCCTCTTTCCGCCTAGGAGGTCGGAGAGCTGCGCTTCGAGGTCCCGGGGATCCGACGCGCTGCTGAGACGTCCGCGATGGGCGATGGAGATTTCCCCGGTCTCCTCGGAGACCACCACCACGATCGCGTCCGTTTCCTCGCTGAGGCCCAGGGCGGCGCGGTGGCGGGTTCCCTTGTCGGGGGGAAGCTTCTTGCCCTTGGAGAGCGGAAGGATGCAGCCGGCCGCGACGACCTGGGTTCCGCGTAGCACGACGGCGCCGTCGTGCAGCGCACCGCCCGGATGGAAGAGGCTCTGCAGGAGCCGGGCGCTGACACGGGCACCGATCGAACTGCCGGTCTCGATCACCGTGTTGAGGGAGCTCTCGCGCTCGAACGCGATCAGGGCCCCCTCACGTCGTTCGGCGAGGAGCCGGACGGCCTCGGCGACCTTGGCGATCCACTCGGCGTTGGGGTCGGTGTCCCTCCGGGACGCCGAGCGCTCGCCCAGCTGCGCGATCGCTCGGCGCAGCTCGGGTTGGAAGACGATCACGAGGGCGATCACCACATACCCCGTCGAGCCTTCGAGAATGAACTCGAGTTCCTCGAGCCGGAGGACCGTCGAGATCCACCACAGGCCGACGACCCCGCCGAGGATCGAGAGTAGGAGACCCCGGATCAGGGGATTGCCCCGCGTCGTGCGCACGAAGCGCAGGAAGACGTGGATGCCGATCGTGAGGATCAGGACCTGGAGCACCCAGAGTGTGGTCTGCATCAGGTGCTTTCCCGGGTGAGTTCGAAAGGAGAGAGGGCGTCCGCGACCGCGAGCGCGCGCCGGGCGCCGCCCGCGTCGTGGACCCGGTGGACGTCGGCCCCCAGGAACGCGGCGAGCGCGGTGGCGGCGAGGGTCTCGGGGTCGCGGCGGCCTGCATCGGTTTCGCCGGAAAGGATCCCGAGGAAGGACTTGCGAGAGAGGCCGATCAGGACCGCCGGCCCCAGGGAACGCAGGCTCCCGAGTTCACGCAGGAGAGCGAGGTTGTCCGACAGACGCTTGCCGAAGCCGATCCCGGGGTCGATCGCGATCCGTTCCAGGGCGATTCCTTCGTCCAAGGCCGCACGAACGCGGCGGCGTAGGAAGGCGGTCACTTCCGAGGGGGCGTCGATGTACGCGGGGGCATCCTGCATCGTGTCCGGCGTCCCCTTCATGTGCATCAGGACGAGTTCGGCATCGAAGTGCGCGGCGGTTGAGAAGAGTTCGGGATCGTGGAGCCCTGCACTGACGTCGTTCACGATGCTCGCGCCGGCCTCGAGGGCGGCCCGCGCCACCGAGGACTTGCGCGTGTCGACGCTGATGGGGGCGTCCGTCTCCCGAGCGAGCTGTTCGATGACGGGCAGCACCCGATCGAGCTCTTCCTCTTCTTCGATCTCCGGTGCGCCGGGGCGGGTGGACTCTCCGCCGACATCGAGGACGTGCGCCCCTGCTTCGAGAAGAGCGAGGCCGTGCTCCACCGCGTCTTCGGGGGCCGCGAAGACGCCGCCGTCCGAGAAGCTGTCGGGCGTGACGTTCACGATCCCCATGATGCGGGCGGCGCGCCGCGGGCGGAGGGCCGTTCGGTGGGCGCCGAGGATCGCGGCGGCTTCCGCCCGGTGGAGGCCGTGCGTCGCAAGCCCGGCAAGCAGCGCGGGATCCCCTTCGACGAGGACGCCCGCGTGGCAGGGCTTCGTCGTGAGCCCCTCGGCGCCGAGCTCCTCCCGAAAGGTCTCCCCGAGGGGCCCGAGGACGTGGACGCACAATCGCTCTCTCGCGTCGCCGGGGAAGCGGGTGGAGAGCGAGCGCGGGGAGAGACGCAGCGCCGCGTCTCCGAAGGGATCGTCGGGCCCGTCGGCTCGGGGGATGCCGAGGTCCGAGAAGGCTCGCCGCGGCACGGGGTCAGGCGGGGGAGAGGCCGGGGTTCGGGGGCAGGTCGCCGGAGGCGCTCCCTCCGTGTTCGAGGCGCGTCGGGTCCGTACCGAGGCTCGAACTCGAGGGCGAGTCGTCCTCGGTCGCTGCCGGGGTGTGACCGGGACGCAGGTCCTCCACGGTCGCGCCCTCGAGGATGCGTTCGACCTCTTCGCCGGAGACGGTCTCGTAGGCGAGCAACGCCGCGGTCAGCGTCTCCACCTCCCGTTCCTTCGAGCGCAGGATCGCCTTCGCCCGCTCATACGCCTCGCGCACGACGCGGTTGACCTCCTCGTCAATCTCGCGCGCGGTCTCTTCGGAGTGCATCTTGCCACGCCCGAGCTCCGTTCCGAGGAAGTCCGAACCCTGGCGCTCCGCGTAGTTGATCGGGCCGATCGCGTCGCTCATGCCGAGCTCGGCCACCATCGTCCGCGCGATATCCGTGGCCCGGCGGATGTCGTCGGACGCACCGGCCGAGATGTCGCCGCAGAAGATCTCCTCGGCGATGCGTCCACCGAACAGCATCGAGAGCTGCCCCAGGAGCTTCCGCTTCTGCATGTGGTAGCTCTCGCGCTCCGGGATCACCATCGTGGCGCCGAGGGCACGGCCGCGGGGCACGATCGTGATCTTGTGGGGGGAGTCGGTCTCTTCCAGCACCGCCGCGACGATCGCGTGGCCGGCTTCGTGGGTCGCGGTGATCTTGCGGTCTTCCTCCTCGACGGACCGCGACTTCTTCTGACGCCCATAGCGGACCTTGTCGCGCGCTTCCTCGAGGTCGGCCATCGAGACCGCGTCGCGCTTGTCGAGGACCGCCATGATGGCGGCTTCGTTGATGATCGCGGCGAGGTCCGCGCCGGAGTAGCCAGGCGTGGACTTCGCGATGACCGTGAGGTCGATGGCGGGCTCCGCCTTCACATTCTTGAGGTGCACCTCGAGGATCGCTCGCCGCCCCTCGAGGTCCGGCAGGTCGATCGTCACCTCGCGGTCGAAGCGCCCGGGGCGAAGGAGCGCCGGGTCGAGCACGTCGGGGCGGTTCGTCGCGGCGACGACGATGATTCCGTCATCGGTCCCGAACCCGTCCATCTCGACGAGGATCGCGTTGAGGGTTTGTTCCCGTTCGTCATGACCGCCGCCCATGCCGCTTCCCCGGCGCCGCCCGACGGCGTCGATCTCGTCGAGGAAGATGATGCAGGGGCTGTTGTCCCGCGCCTGCTTGAAGAGATCGCGCACGCGGCTGGCGCCGACGCCCACGAACATTTCGACGAAGTCGGAACCGGAGATCGAGAAGAACGGAGCCTCGGCCTCGCCGGCGATCGCCTTGGCAAGCAGGGTTTTGCCGCAGCCCGGGGATCCGACGAGCAGGACACCGCGCGGGATGCGGCCGCCGATGCGCGTGAAGCGACTCGGGTTCTTCAGGAACTCGACGATCTCGCGCACCTCGGCCTTCGCCTCCTCGGCACCGGCGACATCGTCGAAGGTGACGTTCGTGTGGTTCTCCTTGGAGTACAGCTGCGCGCGCGAGCGCCCGAAGGAGAGTACGCCGCCTGCCCCGCCCTGGGATCGCATCTGTCGCATGAAGAACATGAACACGATGAAGATCAGGATCCAGGGGCCGACGTAGAGCAGGAGCCAGCTGAGGGGCGAGGTGGTGTCGTGCCAGACCGTGCCACCTGCGCCGAATGTCCCCATGCGCCCCTCGGACAGGTCGAAGGTTCGGTGTGTCACCTTCGCTCCGGCCGACTCGAGCTTCGCGAGGAGCGCCGCGAGGTCGGTGTCGGGCGTGATCCGGACGTCGAAGAAGAAGGTTCCCGAGCGGGCCGGGATCCCGAGATCACCGAAGCGCTTTTTCACCTCGGCTCCCCGCACGACGGCCTCGACCATCAGCCGTTCCTCGCGCGTGATCGGGGCGTTCGAGGTGACCGTCGTCGTGGGCGTCTTGGCCTCGGATTCCTGTTCCGCGGTTGCGCCCGCCTCGGAGGTGGGCCGCGGCTCCGGGGGCTGGGGGGCGCGCAGGGAGGTGAGGGAACGCGCCTCGACCGGAGTCGCGAGGTTCGCGGCGATCAGCTCCTCGAGCTGTGCAGGGGCGATGAAGTGATACTGGCGGATGCTCTTGAGCCGTGCGAAGCGTTCCTCCTTGTCGTCCAGGGAGGAATAGGCCACCCGAAAACGAGCCGGTACCGAGAGTCCCTCCTTGCGATACGTTCCCTCGATGTAGTGGGTGGTCTGCTCCGTTCCGGCGAACTCCAGCGTGATGATCTTGCCGGTGTTCAGGTTCCACTCGAACGCGTCCTGGGTGAACTCGGTGGTCGCCTGGAACTTGTCTCCTCCGACGATGGCGAGGACCACCACGAGGACGAGGAGGACGAGGAGGAAGGAACCGAAGGAGCGGGAGCGCCGGCTCTTTTCCGGGTTGGGTGCGGCTTCGGGCATGGGTGTTGGGTCGTCTGCGCGAGGGCGTGCTCGGCGGGCACGGCGGGCGAACGGCTCACCCTACCTTAAAGAGGGGACGGACTCTCCGGTGGAGGGAGGATCGCCCGTCGCCTCGCGCGCCGGAGTGCGGAGAGTGCGCCTCACCGGGAACGATGGGGCCAGGACCCCCGGAGTTCGAGGCCTATTCTCCTTCAGATGTTCGGGATTCACCGGTTCGGAAGAGGTCGAGGACCAGGGTCTCGGCCAGGTGGCGTAGGGCCCGTTCACGGGCGCCGGCCTCATTCTCCGGGGCTTCCTCACCGGTCGCGTAGCCGCTCCAGATGTGGCGCAGCGGGCTCGTCGCGAGAACTTCACCACTGCGCCGATCCACGAGGGACGCCCGTGCCGAGATGAGGAGGCCGGTCTCGGCGAGCTGGTTTTCCTGGGAGCGAATCCCTTGGCGGCGGCGGACATCGACGATCTCTCCACGCACGATGAGATCGGCTCGCCGCGGACTGTCGATCGGGGCTCGCACGAGGTCGACCAGAGCGCGTGCCACCTCGGCCTGGAGCTTCGGCTCCAGCCCGCGCTCCAGGATGTCGCGACGCAGGTGGAACACCTCCACGCCGACGCTGCTCCCCGGATCGGGGCCGGCGAGGCCCGCGTGCCATCCGCAGGCGACCGGGATCGAAGGGAGCAGGAGGAGGAGCGAGGCGCGGAGGAGTCTCCTTCGGAATGCGCCCCTCATCGTCCTCCGCCCCCGGAGTGTGCGCCGTGCTCCAGAACCGGGCCGACCGGTTCCTGGGTCGTGGGGGCGGGGCCCGGCGCCGCTCCGTCTTCGCGGGGCGGGAGCTCAGCGAGCAAGGCCCGTGCTTCCTCCGCTTCCTCTTCGGCGCCCGCCGACTCCGCTTCCGCGAGCGAACGCTCCGCGTGCAAGCGCGCCCCGAGGGGGGAGTTCACCTTGCGGTAGTAGCGCGAGAGGATCAGGTCCGAACGGGCGAGCCTGCGCTGCGCGCGGGCCCGCAGCTTCTTCACGGTGGGTTCGAGCTCATGTCCCGGGTGCCGCAGGAGCCATTGGTCGATCTCCCGCACCGCGAGCAAGATCTGGCTGCGGTCATAGTCGTCGCGCCTCAGTCGCTGGAGCCGCAGGTACGGCAGGTGCGCCTCGGCGGCGACCGTGTAGGGACTCGTCGGATGGTAGAGCAGGAGGTCCTCGAGACGCTCGATCGCGTAGTCGTAGTCCTTCTCCTCTTCGTAGTACTTCGAGAGCTCGACGTAGGCCTCGGCGCATTCCGGCGCGAGCGGGTAGTTCACGACGAGGTATTCGAGGGCGACGACGCCGCGCTTCGCATAGGAGAAGATCAGGTAGTAGTTCCCCGGGGTGTGGATCAGCGACAGGCCGATCTCCGCGAGGATCGAGCCGCCGAGGGGCCGCGCCGCATGATCGGGGAGCTTCTTGTCCACCGCCCGGATGCGTTTGTAGGCCTTCACCGGGTGTCCTGAGCGAAACAGGGCCTGGGCGGAGAGCAGGCCCGCCGAGGCTCGGAGGTTCGTCCCGATCTCGAGTTTGAAGAGGTGCTTCAGGTCTCCCGCGTCCAGCTTCGGTTCGGCGATCCGCTGGCCCGTTTCGTCGAGTCCGAGCAGCTCCCGCACCGTGCTGTCGAGCAGGACCTCCGCATCGTGGAGCTGTTCCGGCGTCAGGTGGGCAGAGCCTCGCACCGCGGCCAGGCGCTCGACGCCGCGGATCGGATCGCCCCCCTCGATGTCCGCCCGAGCGAGCTCGATCGCGCGGGTGGCGTTCGAGCGGTCGATCTCGTCGCTCGAGAACTCGGGGCCGCGCGCGAGCAGCGCGCAGGAGCCCACGCCGAGGGTGAGGACGAAGAGGACCAGGGAGCGGACGAAGTGATTCATCGAGGGGTCTTGGTCGAGGCCTTCGGCCGTGGGAGCGGTCCCGAGGCACGCGGTCGCGTGCCGAGATGGTATTCCAGAAAGCGCCGAACGATGGCCCGCAGTTTTCGGGTTCGTTCGCTTTCGAGTCGGATGCGCTCGAGGTCCGGCCAGGGGGTGTCGAGCAGGCTGCGCGCGATCCGCAGCAGTCCAGTGGGGACGGTTTCGAGTCCAGCTCCTCGGTCCCCGGCCACCCCCCGTGCGCACGGGTCGCAGAGGCGTCCCCCGAGCGGAGTCGAGAATCCGGTCCGCGGGCGCGTGTCCGTTGCGAGGGAGCTGCCGCAGTGGGCACAGTGCAGGAGGGCGGGCTCGAGCCCGAGACCCGCGAGAAAGCGCAGGTCGAAGACCGTGGAGACGAGCTCCGGAGTTGCCGCGCCCCCCTGGAGCGCGTCCAGAGCCCCGGAAACGAGGTCGAACAGCTCCCGTTCTTCGTGCCCGTCTCGAGCGGCGAGGGTCGCGAGTTCGAGGACCCGGGTCCCCGCGCGGTAGCGGTCGAGATCACGGCAGATGTGCGCCCGCCGGACGAGGATGCGTCCGCTCCGCAGGTTCGCGAGGTCCGCCCCCGGACTCCAGGTCAACTCGAGGGTATCGAAGAGATCCAGGACCCCGGAGTAGGCCGACCGAGGCCGATAGGCTCCCTTGGCGAGGACGGAGACCCGGCCCTGTTCGCGGGCGAGAACGTGGCAGACGAGGGAGGACTCGCGGAAAGGGAAGCGCCGGAGGACCAGCGCGGTCCCCTTCGACTTGCGGCGTGCTCCGCGCGCTCGTTTGGGGGTCGTGGAATGCAACGTGGATGCCCCTGCTCGGCACTTGCGTCGAGCCCGGGTCATCCGTGATCTTGCACCCCAGACTTCGCAGTCGACCGCCTTCGGCGGTCTCTCGTCCCCTGACGGCACTCTGCGATTCCTGCCGTTCCCGTCGACCCGTCAAGGGTCGACGGTGGGGTCGGGAACCGCAAGGCACCATCAGGAAACGAGCTGTTGTGTCTGGTGCACAGGCTCATGAACAACCCGGACTCGGATGGGATAGGGGGCGCCTCAGGGGGCCAGCTTGTGCCCGACGGGCATCTCGAGCAAGACCTCGAGGACGCGCCGGTCCGTGGCCCGGGAGACGGTGAAGCGCAGGTCACGCCAGACGAAAGCCTCTTCGGGCCGGGGGAAGCGTCCGAACTGCGCGAGGACGAACCCCGCGACGGTCTCGTAGTCCTCCTCCTCGGGGAGCTCGATTTCGAGCTCCTCGTTCACTTCGCTGACCCGGGCCGTCCCATCGATCTCGATCTTGCCGTCGGGCCTGCGGCGGATCGGTTCGGGTGCCGTCTCACCGAGCTCCTCGCGCATCTCACCGACGAGTTCCGCGACGACGTCCGAGATCGTGACGATTCCGGCCGTCCCGCCGTACTCGTCGATCACGACGGCCATCTTGCGCTTGTCCGTTCGGAACTCGGAGAGCAGCTCGGACACGAGCTTGGTTTCGGGGACGAGTTCGATGGGCTTGACGAGGGGGCGGATGTCCCCGTCGGACGTGCCGTTCGCGAGCAGGCCGATCACCTCCTGGGCGTAGACGAGGCCGACGATGCGGTCGAGGGTCTTCTCGAAGATCGGGATCCGAGCGTGGCCGCTCTCTTGGATGGTCTTCACGAGGGCGTCGAGCCCCGCGTCGATCTCGACCGCGTGGATCTCGGTGCGCGGGGTCATGATCTCCGCGACGTCGACGTCGTAGAACTCCACCACGTTCTCGATCAGTTCGCGTTCCTCTTCCTTGAGCGGGTCCTCCCGATCGGAGTCCTCGATCACGTCGCGTAGGTCCTCGACGATGCGCCGGGCCGCGCGCGGGGGCTCGGCGATCCGTAGCATCCGGGCGAGGACATGGCGCAGCCCCTCGAGGCCCGCGGTCAGCGCAGCAAGCGGGCGCTGCAGGAGGTCGAACGCAGGGAGGAGTGCCCGGAGCAACCGGTCCGAGGGTTCCCCGCGCAGCATGCTCGGCAGGACCTCGGTCGTGAACACGAGGAGCGGGACCCCGATGCCGAGGGCCATCCCCATCGTCCCGGCGGAGAGTTGGTCTCCGATCCAGCCTAGGACCAGGACCACGAAGAGCACGAGGCTCGTGATTTCGAAGACGCTAGCGCTGGTGGCGAGGGGCTCGGCCCGCTCGAGCAGGGGGCGCAGGGCTTCGCGCTCGGTGTCGCTGGCCGCATCCTCGAGCACCCGCGAGGGCACCGAATGCAGGAGCGCCGAGCGCAGGGTCGCGAACAGCGCGGTCAGCGCGAGGGCGACCAGGGCGAGCAGGAGCACCTCGACCCCGCCGAGGGAGTCGGAGCCGGAGAAGGCGACGAGGAGCGCCACCGGTGGCGGCCTTCGAGGTCGTGGATTCAAGGGCGTTGGCTCTCGGGGGGCTCACGGGCGGGCCGTGGGAGCTGTGGGGATTCTAGCCCACGGCCCCCCGACTTCCGTCATGGGGGTGCTTTCGGCTATCGGGCCCGCTTCGCTCCAGTTGGCTGGGGAGAGGGGGCGCGGAATAGGGGTGTGAGCGGTATCGCACATGGCCGAAAACCGCTCCCCAGTACGCGTGCGGGCCCGCACCTTTGGGGCCTGCCGACGCGGAATCCGATCCAGGCCGATGCTTCCGGGCCTCTCGAACCAGGAATGTAATTCCTGGATACCAAAAGGGTTAGCTCTCAGGAGGGGCCTGGATTGGCATTCCCGGGCCGGATCGGCCCGGTTTGGAACGCGGGGTGAAGGGAGGAGGGCATGCTCTCCAACTCACCCCATGCCTCCGAGGTCCTTCCCGTTCCTTCCCAGCCTGCCCACGGCCTGCGATCCGTGGGGGAGAACGCTCCCGATGACGGGGTCCTGGGCCGCTGGCCCGGGGTCGCCCGCGCCCTTCGGAGGGCCGGAGTGGAACTCGAGCAGGGGCCGAGGGAGACAGGGGCCCAGTTCGAGAACCGCATCGCCACCGCGTTGATGGCGCTCCACCGAGACACCCGCACGAGCGAATCCTTCGAAGCGCTCTACGCGTTCACGCGGGCCTCGGTGGAGTCCTGGATCCGCGGACTCCTCGCCCGCTGCGGCTCGCGCCGCGATTCGGCCGAGCTCCTCCAGGACACCTTCGTGAACGTGTACCGCTATCCGGGCGGCTTCCGCGACGAGCACAACGGCAGCTTCCGGGTCTGGGTTCGCACGATCGCCGGCAACCTGATCCGTCGCGCCGGGGCGCGCGGGAACCGTCCGATTCCCCTGGCCTTCACCGGCGAAGAGCCCGAACCGGAGGACCGCAACAACGATCCCGCCCGGCTCGCGTCGACCGAGGAACAGCGGGATCGGCTCCGGGGCGCCTACGGCCTGTTTCTCGCGCACTACCACCGTGCCTGGATGGAACTCTCACAGCGTGACCGCCGCGCGCTCCACCTGGTCGAGGTGGAAGGACTTCGCTACAGCGAGGCGGCGGAGATCCTGAACGTGGGACCCTCGAACATGAAGATGATCATCTTCCGGGCGCGAAAGCGCATGGCCCGGCGCATGCGGCAGGCGATGAACGCGGCCGTGTTCGCCCCGAGCTCGGAGGGGGACGGCCTGCGACGCGCGGTTTGAGGAGGCGCGCTCAGGCAGGCCGCTCCCGCAGCATCTGCGCGAGGCGACCTCGCGTGCGTGCGTGGAGCTTGCGCGCAGCTTCCGCGCTGGGGAGGCCGAGGCTGGCCGCGACCGAGGCCCAGGACTCGCCGGCATAGGAGCGCAGCAACACGACATCGCGTTCACGCTGAGGGAGTCGCTGCAGGCAGGCTTCCAGGGCGGCGCGAACTTCGGAGCGCGCAACCCGGTCAGGGATCGCGGTCGTGTTCGCGGCGAGGTGCCTAGGCATCATCGAGGAGCGTGACCCTG
>DRLC01000149.1 GCA_011053145.1 Planctomycetota bacterium
CCCGCAGGACCTCGAAATGCTCCCCCTCGGGGCTCGTGCGCGGAAAACTCAACAGGGCCCAGATCGCGATCGTGCAGAGCAGGATCACGGTGCCGGCTTCACGGAGAAACACCCAGCAGCGCTCCCACAGCATCCGCAGGAGCGACGGCCAGTGGGGCATGCGGTAGGGGGGCATCTCGAGCAGGAGCGGAGTGCGCTTGCCCGGGAGAATCGTGCGGCCGAGAACCGCGGCCGCCGCCAGCGTAACGATGGTCGAGAACAGGTACATGCCCGTGAGGAGCAGCCCCTGCACCGGGGCATTGCCTCCACCGGGCGGCACGAGCGTCGCGATCAGGAGACCGTACACGGGCAGGCGCGCGGAGCACGTCATCAGGGGCACGACCATCATCGTGAGGAGTCGGTCGCGGCGTCGTTCCATCGTGCGCGTCGCGAGGATCGCCGGAACGGCGCACGCGTAGCCGGAGAGCATCGGAACGAATGCGCGTCCGTGCAGCCCGAGCAGCTTCATGATGCGGTCCATCAGGTACGCGACGCGCGCCATGTAGCCGGTGTCTTCCATGACCCCGATGAAGAAGAACAGGAGCAGGATCTGGGGTAGGAACACGAGCACGCTCCCCACGCCGGGAATCACCCCCCCGACGAGGAGGTCGGTGGGCAGGCCCGGCGGGAGCGCGGCCGCCGCACTGTCCGCGAGCCACGCGAACGCCCGCTCGATCGCGGAGATGGCCGGGTCCGCCCACGCGAACAGGGATTGGAAGACGAGCCCCATCAGGCCGAGGAAGACGACGAACCCGAGGGCGGGGTGCAGGAGCAGCCGGTCCGCACGGTCGGTGAACGTGACCGGTGCCCCGCTGTCGTGCAGGAACAGCGGAGCCGCTGCATCGAGCCAGTCATAGCGCCCGCGGATGATCTCCTCTTCGATGCGCCGCCCGGAGATCTCGGCCAGGTGTCGTTTGCGCTCGACCACATCGCGCAACTCCGGCGGGATCGCGAGCAGCTCGTCGTGGTCGTCGACCGACAATAGCGCCCAAAGCGCCAGTGCTTTCGCCCGGTCCGTCCCGGGATCGGCCCATTCCTCGGGGATCGCCGCCTCCACCGAGCGAACGTCCGCGTCGAGGAGCGGATCCTCCTCGGGACTCCACGGCCACGGGGCGAGTCCCTTGCTCGGATCCTCCAAGACCTGATCGATGCACACGAGCAGCGGCGCGAGCCCTTCCCCGCGCAGCGCGACGATGTCGACCACCGGGACGCCGAGCGCTTCCTGGAGTTTCTTCGGGTGAACGTGCTGACCGCTCTCTTCGAGAAGGTCGACCATGTTGAGGGCGACCACGACCGGGGAACCGAGCTCGATGAGTTGCAGCACGAGATAAAGGTTCCGGATGAGGTTCGTCGCATCGACGACGGCGACGACGAGGTCCGGCCGCTCGTAGGGGGGGAGCCCGGCAACGACCGAAATCGCTACCTGCTCCTCCGCGCTCCGAGCGGCGAGGCTGTAGGTGCCGGGGACGTCGATCACCTCCACCTCGCCGGCGCCGGGGAGCTTCATCTTTCCCACGCGCCGGTCGACGGTGACGCCGGGGTAGTTGCCCACCTTCGCCCGACTCCCGGTCAGGCGATTGAAGAGGGTTGTCTTGCCCGTGTTCGGGTTGCCGGCGACGGCGATCCGATGGGGCCCGTTTGGGGTGGGCATGGGGCCCCGGCCGTATCAGCCGGTCACGAAGACGTTCTGCGCTTCGCCGGTCCGGACCGTGAGGCGGGAGCGGCGCACCTCGAGCTCGAGCACTCCACCGATCTCGGCACGGCGCACGACTCGGACCTCTGTCCCGGGCAGGAGTCCGAGTTCCATGAGTCGCCTCCGGAACGCGCGGTCCCCGTCCAAGCGCACCAGGCGCGAGACGCTTCCGCTCTCGAGGGTGTTCAAGCTAACCATGACGTTAGGATTCGATTGAGACTCGATCTCAACAGGCGATACCATAGCACGCCCATCGGCCCGTTGGGAGGGGGTTCTTGACGAAGAAATCGCCGAGGATCGGGAGGAGGGGGCGGGGAAGCCCCTTTTTCCCGGAAGGGCACCTGGGGCCCCCCGGGGAGGTTCGGTAGGGTGCGCGGGCCCGCGCCGTGCCGCGACGGTCGCGGTTCGTCGCCGGGCACCCCCAGCCCGAGGAGCCCATACGTGAGCCGAGCCAAGGAAGCCGCCGGACGCCACGCCGCACGATTCGTCGAGTCAGGGATGACGGTGGGGCTCGGAACGGGCTCCACGGTGTTCTTCACGCTGAAGGCGCTCGCGGAACGGATCCGTGAGGAGGGCCTCGAGCTCCGCGGCGTCCCCACATCGGTCGATACCGAGACCAAGGCCAAGGACATGGGCATCCCGCTCGTGCCCCTCGACGACGTGACTCGTATCGACGTGACGATCGATGGGGCGGACGAGATCGACGGTGACTTCGCAATGATCAAAGGGGGAGGCGGGGCCCTCCTGCGCGAGAAGGTGATCGCCTCCCTGAGCGAACGTGAGGTGATCGTCGTTCACCGCGAGAAGGTCGTGGAGGAGCTCGGCCGCGGCTTTCTTCTCCCGGTCGAGGTGATCCCCTTTGCCCGCCCGGCGGTCATCCATCACCTGAGTGGGCTCGGGGCGACCCCGACCCTGCGGATGAGCACGCCCGATCAGTCCTATTGCACCGACAACGGCAACGAGATCCTCGACTGCCGCTTTGAAGGGGGCATCCCGAGTGCGGCCGAGCTCGACCTCCAACTGAATGCAATCCCCGGCGTCGTCGAGAACGGCCTGTTCGTCGGCCTCGCGAACGTGCTCGTGATCGGGGACGACGACGGCGGCGTCGAGGTCCGCGAGAAGGGCTGAGCGGGAAGCCTCCAGACCGGAAGCCGCTTCCCGAGAGGGCCATCCGTTCCCGGAAGATCGTTTCGCTTGCTCCGGGGCGGCGCGGGTCGAAGTCGCATTTCGAGCGCCGGAGGGGCGATCCGCCGCTTGGCACCCCGGTTGCGTTCCGGGAGCCGTCATGGCTTCCATCCAACCCCAGGACCCCGCCGCTTCGGCGGCCCCGAAACGGCTCGGCGCCCTTCCGCTCGCGATCGCTCCGACGGAGGATCTCCCCGGGGCCGGCGAGCTCTTCCGGGAAGAGGTGGAGCGCGCCGTGGACCGCCAGGGCGGGCGGCGCCAGGTTGCGGAGCGTGCCCAGTCCGAGGCCGCAGCGCGACGGGCGGGGCGCGATGAGGGTTTCCGCAAGCACAACGAGGAGGTTCAGCGCGGGAAGCGCGGCCGTCGCCGCGGGGCGCGGCGGGAGGAGGACGCGGACCGTGCTCCCGCGACGCAGCAGCTCGCACCCCGGCAGGAGACGACGAGGACGCCCGCGGGCACGCCTCGCGATCGCACGGATCGCGAGCCCACCGATCCCGGTGCAGCCCGCGCCGATGGGGCCGCGGATCGTCCCACCCGCGGCGAAGACGGGACGGAGGCGGGGCGCATCCCGTCCGCCGGAGCGTCCGGGGTGGGCTTCGCGGCGGTCGCGTCCGGGGCAGGCTCGAACGCGGCTTCGAATCAGGGCAGCGCCGCCGTGGCCCCAGCACGCAGCGTCAACGCGGTGGAAGCGTTCCAGGCCGGGGCTTCGATCGGGAAGTCCGGGGCCGAAGGGAGTGCGGCCGCCGGGAAGGCGCCCGCGGAAGCGGCGGCTCCGAAGGGAACCCCGGAGCTGATCGAGCACGCCGCCGAGGTCCTGCGCCAGATCCGACTCTCGCTGAATGCAGGCGGGAAGGAGATCCGCGTGCAGCTCACGCCGGAGGCGCTCGGTCGCATCCACATCCGCCTGCGGACGGAGGGGACGAACCTCGAGGCGGTCGTGCGCGTGGAGGATCCGAAGACCCTGAAGCTCCTCGAGCACCAGGCCCCCGAGCTCAAGGCGCTCCTCGCCCAGCAGGGATTCGCGGCCGATGGGATCTCTCTCGAGATGGGACTCGCCGGCGATTCCCGCGCGCCCCACGACCAACACGCCGCGAGCGACTCCGCGCACCGAGGCTCTCGAACCGGCCGGATCCCGGTACCCGCGGACACGACCGATCCGTCCACCCGAACACGCTCCATCCACGCCATCGGCTCCGGACGGATCGACACGTACGCCTGACACGAACCCGACTCCCAACGATAACGAACCCATGGAAATTCCCGGCACCAGCGCGAACGACAGCGCCCCCACGGTCCTCGGAGCCACCGGCGGCGCATCCGGCTTTCAGAGCGTCGACCAGGGCCAGTTCCTGGACCTCTTCGTCGCGCAGCTCCGCAACCAGGACCCGATCAACCCGGTGAAGAACGAGGACTTCGTCGCCCAGTTGGCGACGTTTTCGCAGCTCGACCAGCTCAAGCAGATGAACGACAACATCGTCGCGCAGATCGCTCTCGGCCAGTCGAACGCACTGCTCGCCCAGCTCACCGGGTCGAGCGACCTGATCGGCAAGCAAGTGACCTGGACCGATCCGAGCACCGGCTTCGAAACGACCGGACAGGTCGAGCGCGTGAAGATCCTCGACGGCCTCGCCGTGCTGCGGATCTCGGGACAGGACGTTCCGCTCGCGAACGTGACCGAAGTGCTCGGCGCCGAAAGCGCGGACGAGTCGACCGCCGCCTGATCCAAGAGACCAACCCCACCCCCCCCTCCTAGACAACGAGACATCCATGGCATTCATCGCTGCACTCGGCGCGCTACGCGCCAACCAGAACTGGATCGATGTGATCGGCAACAACCTCGCGAACTCCGCTACGCCGGGTTTCAAGGCTTCGCGAGCCCTGTTCGCCGACCTCCTGTCCTCGACCCAGCGGCAGGCCACCGCTCCTTCGGGGCAGATCGGGGGCACGAACCCCCTGCAGGTCGGGCTCGGCGTCCAGCTCTCCTCGGTGGACCGCCGGATGGAGCAGGGTGCGCTCGACATCACGGGGCGTCCGCTCGACCTCGCACTGCTCGGTCGAGGCTTCTTCGGAGTGACCGACGGTCGTGAAACGCTGTACTCGCGCGTCGGGACCTTCGGGCTCGACTCGAGCGGAAACATGGTGGACCTGCGAACCGGCAACAAGGTGCTGAACAAGGCCGGCGCCACGTTCCAGATCGACACCAGCGAGGTCCTGCCCCCGTCGGCGACGACCAAGATGTCCTTCTCGGGGAACCTCCCGGCCGTCGTGACCGGTCCGCTCGCGGAGGAACTCACCTCCTCGTCCGCCTACCAGGAGGGCACCGCGGCGACGATGACCGGATCGGCTGGCGGGCCGTTCACGATCCCCGCGGGAGAGACCTGGACGATGGAGTTCGTGATCAACGGCGGCGCCCCGCAGCAGGTCTCGATCCAGGGGACCGGGGTCGCGATGACCGCCGCGGAGATCGTGAACGAGATCTCCAACCAGACGGAGGACTTCACGGCGACCGTCGGGACGGGGGAGACGATCGAACTCACGAGCGACCGCTCCGGAGAAAAGGCTTCGATCCAGACGATCGCAGGCACCTCCGGGAAGGACCTCAAGAGTCTCCTGGGCCTCTCCGATTTCGCGAAGGGAACGGAGTTCATCGCGACTTCGGGGACGGATCTCAACGACCTGACGATCAACATCGGCGACTACTCCGTGGGGGACCAGGTCTCGATCTCCGGCACGGATGTCGACGGTTCGCCGGTCGTGGCCGCATTCACGTACGGCGTGGACGGCACGACCCTGGGAGAGCTCACGAGCTTCCTCGACACGGCCTTCGCCCAGTCCGACGTGGTCCTCGATGGGAGCACAGGACGCATCTCGATCACGGCCCAGCAGTCGGGGGACGCGAACCTATCGCTGGCGATTTCCGACGGCGGGAACCAGACCGGCAAGTCGGATTGGGCATCCGGGTTCTTCGCGGTCACGACGAACGGCGCGGGCCCGGACAAGGTCACGACCTCCAGGGAGATCTTCGACACGAACGGTTCTTCGCACGTGCTCACGTTCGATTACGAACGGCAGGAGGACGGGTCCTGGAATCTGGATGTCAGCATCCCGCCGACCGAGGGGAGCGTCATTCAGGGCTCGATCCAAGGCATCACCTTCAACGAAGACGGTTCGATCCTGACTCCGACCGGGGGGCAGATCGAAGTGCAGTTCAACGGGCTTTCGAGCCAGACCATCAACCTCGATCTCGGCACTTCCGGCGGTTTCGACGGCCTGACCGAGTTCGGCGACCCGGCAAGCGTGATCGTCGATTCCCAGGACGGCTTCTCTTCGGGCGAGCTCTCCAGCATGGAAGTCCTCGCGGACGGAAGCATCCAGGGGTTCTACACGAACGGTCAGACCAAGGTCCTCGGGAACTTCGGCATCACCACGTTCACGAACGAGGAAGCCCTCGAGAGCGTCGGCGGGAACTACTTCCGCGGAACCGCGAACTCCGGTGCGCGCACGCTCGGCGCCGGAGCGACGAACACCGCGGGAGAAGTCGTCGGCGGCGCCCTCGAGACGTCGAACGTCGACACAGCCGAAGAGTTCGTGCGCCTCATCCAGGCCCAGCGAGGGTTCCAGGCCAACGCCCGTGTCGTCACGGTCCAGGACCAGCTCCTTTCCGACGTCGTGAACGTGATCTAGCCCGAATTCTTCATGAGCCTGCACCCCATTGTCGATGTGGCCCGGTTGGCACGCCGGGCCACGGCCGTGACCTAGAACGGCCTCAGCGATCAGCCGGTAGGCTGATGAGTGGATCCGGGCGGGATTGGCCCGGGTCCACTCTTTCTTTTCCTGGGCAAGGAAGCGGGACGAGAGCCTCCGTCCCGGGGCGTGCCAGGGGCTCCCACCCCGCACCTCATTGACGCCCGAAGGCAGTTCCCCTTACGTTGGATGTGTCTCGAGCTCGGGAGGTGCTGACAGGACCCGCTTCCCCGGGCGGTCCGAAGAGGCCAGGGCGACTCGCCGCGCATCCGACTCGAGCGAGGCCGTCTCGTTCCTTGACCCCTTCGGAGGCTTTCCATGCATCTCCTGCACCGAGTCGTTCTTGCTCCGCTCGCTGTTCCGTTTCTGTCCGCGTTCGCGGCGCCTGGGCCACCTGTCCAAACGGGCGGAACCCCGCCGAACGTTCTGCTCATCGTCGCGGACGACATGGGCGTCGACATGCTCCAGTCCTATGGGGAGGGCACGGATTTTCCCGTGACTCCGACCCTCGACTCCCTCGCGGCCGGAGGGATGCTCTTCCGCAACGCTTGGTCGAATCCGAACTGCTCGCCCACCCGGGCGACGATCATGACGGGCCGCTACGGCCTGCGGACCGGGATCGGAGATGTGATCAAGGAAACGACCCCGGCCCTCGAGCCGACCGAGACCACGATTCCCGAACTCCTCACGATGGCCGGGACCGGATACGAGTCGGGTGCATTCGGCAAGTGGCACCTTGGGAACGCCACCAACGGGGGATTGCTCTCCCCGAACGTCGCGGGGTTTCATCACTACGACGGAGCCCTCGGGGGCGCACTCCAGTCCCCTCCCTCCTGGATGAGCTACTATATGTGGCCGGAGACGGTGAACGGATCGCTGGCTGTTCGGACGGACTACGCGACGAGTGTGACGGTGGATTCCGCCCTCGCGTGGATCGGAAACCGCGCGGGCCCGTGGTTTTCCTACGTCGCGTTCAACGCGCCGCACCGCCCGTTTCACGCTCCCCCGGCTGGCCTCTACAGCGAGAATCTGACCGGGTTGGATCCCGCGGTGAACGAACGCGCGTTCTACAAGGCAATGATCGAGGCCATGGACACCGAGATGGGACGACTGCTGAAGGGGATCGGACCGGAACTCGAAAACACGGTCGTGATCTTCGTCGGGGACAACGGTTCCCCGCGTTCCACGACGGTGGCTCCGTTCCTCCCGTCGCACGGCAAGGCGACCGTGTACGAGGGAGGCATCAACGTTCCCCTGATCGCGAGCGGGCCCGGAATCCAGGCTGGAAGTGAATGCGGTGGACTCGTGAATACGACCGATCTCTTCTCGACGGTGGCCGAACTCGCCGGAGTCGACGTGGCGAGCTGGCTTGCGAACACGAAGCTCGATTCGGTCAGCCTCGTTCCCTACTTCGCCGACCCCCAGCTTCCATCCCTGCGGAGTTGGGTCTATGCCGAGCGCTTTCGCCCCGTGGGCGCGACCGGATATGTGCGTCGTGCGATGCGCGCGATCCGCGACGATCGCTACAAGCTGATCCTCTCGTTCGACCGGCACCAGTTCTTCGATCTTCAAAGCGACCCCTTCGAGCTCTCGAATCTGCTCATCGGCGGCTTGACTCCGGCCGAGCAGGATCGCTATGACCAGCTCAAGCAGACGATGCTTCAGCTCGTGACGAACCCCTGAGTTCGGTCGCGCCGCATCGGCTCGAAAGGTTCGGGCCCCACCGAGCGGAATCCCGCCCGGTGGGGCCCGAACCGATCTTGGGAAGATCAGGTCAGGTCAAGAACGCGTGAACGTGCGCGTCGCCACCGTCTTCCAAGTCTTCCCGCCGTCTTCGGACGTCTGCCATTCGTACCGGAAGCCGTCCGGGCGAATTTCGGAGAAGATCGAGCGGGCGCCGGTTTCGCGCGCACCGTTCTGTGTCGTCTGCTCCAGCACGATCGCGCCGTCTGCGAGGCCTCCCTCGAGGGTGACGACCATTCCGTCGCGCGAGACCCACACCTGACGCCAGACGCCCTGCTCGGGAGCGTAGACGAAGGTGCTGGTCGCCACGGAGGCGCCGGTCTTGGCGTCCTTCGCGGAGGCGGTCAGGCCGTGGCCGTCGAGCGTGCTGCTCACCGAGAGAAGATGCTCGACGTTGTCGCCGTTCCACATCGACCAATCGCCGACGTAGAAGTCGAAGAGGCGGCTCGCGGGGAGTTTCGCCAGATCCGTCGGGTCGATTCCGCGCAGGCGCAGGAGGACACTCTCGAAGCGTCCGTCCCCCCGCACAGGAGCGAAGTCCGCGTCGTTCTCGAGCTGATCCGCATTGTTGAAGCCGGCGTCGATCGCCTCATCGAGGGCCTGGAACGCGGCGTCGTGCTCGCCCCGGAGGGCGTGGACACAGGCGTGGTTGTAGAGGGCGGTACTCGTGAAGCGCGGGAAGCGGGCGGCGTCGATGTGTGCGTCGTGGGCGGCATCGAGGTCTCCGGCGGCGTGCAGGCTGTACGCGTAGAGGAAGTGGGCCTGGCCGTCATTCGGATCGGCGAGCGCGCGCTCGTGGAAGAGTTCGGCTGCTTCCTCGAAGTTGCCGGCCTGCAACGCGGCGTTGGCTTCCTGGAACGAGGGGACGTCTTCTTGGGCGGGCGAGGGGAGGGCGAGCAGGGGAAGGGCCGCGAACGTGAGGAGGATGCTTCGTCGCATGGGTCTGTGGAGGTGGAGGGGGCCGGGAGGTCGGGAACGAGGGCCCATTCTAGGTGGGCACGCTGCGGTGGTCTGTTCGGGAACGGAACGGGTCGCGTTGTGCTTCGGTTGGGACGAGGGCGGGGCCGCGCGCTCCCCGGCTCGGCCCTTGGAGGGGGGGGTGGAAAGAACGCCCCGGAAGGCCGTTCAGCCCCGGGAACGGCTTTCCGAGTTCTGGGACGCCGCGGGTCGGGGTGGACGGCGCGCGACCGGCCCCAGGGCGTGTAGGGGCCGGTTTTCTCCCGCCTGGTCCCGCTCGGGGCACTTGGCACTGCCCTTGCGTCTGGGGGGGCATGGGAAACGGTCTCTATCGAGCAGCGGTCGCGATGGTGAACCAGGAACGGCGCCTGGACTCCATCGCTGTGAACCTCGCGAACCTCTCCACCACCGGCTACAAGCGCAGCTCGACCGCGACGACGGAGTTCTCGGTCGAGACGGAGAAGGGCAAGAAGCGCGGACTCGCTCTCAGCACACAGACCGACTTCTCCCAGGGCAACCTCGTCCGAACCGGCGGAACGTTCGATCTGGCCCTCTTCGGAGATGGCTTCTTCACCCTCGAGGGACCGGAGGGCGAGGTCTACACCCGAGCGGGCGACTTCAAAGTCACCGAGGAGGGAGTCCTCGTGAGCCAGGACGACTATCCGGTCGCCTGGGAGAACCGGGGAGGGGCGATCGACCCGACCGGGGATGTCGTGACCGTCGACGGCGACGGTGTGATGCGCCAGGGCGGGCAGGAACTCGGCCGGCTGAAGATCGTCGACTTCAAGGATCGCAGCAAGCTGGTCCAGACCGGGAGCAGCATTTGGTCCGCTCCGAAGGGACTCGAGGAAGCCACGGCCACCGCCACCGTGCACCAGTACTCCCTCGAGAGCTCCAACGCCGCGGGCATGGACGAGGTCATCGACATGATCGCCGTGCAGCGTCAGTTCCAGTCTGTCGGAACGCTGATCCAGACCATCCAGGAGAGCTACCAACGCCTCACCCGTTCACCGGGCTGATCCACATCATCCACGAGCACCCCGAAGGCGATTCGCAGAGGGTGATCGAGAAAAGCAAGACCCCCCAAGCCAGGAGTATCCACCGTGTTTCGAGCCATGCGCAGCGCTGCATCCGGTATGCAGTCCCAACAGACCAACGTCGACACGATCGCGAACAACATCGCGAACGTGAACACTGCGGGTTTCAAACGCAACCGCCTGAACTTCCGGTCGCTCTTGTATGCCACCCTGCGTGACCCGGGGTCGGCGACCACGTCCACGCAGCGCAACCCGACCGGGCTTCAGATCGGTTCGGGAGCCGAGGTTGCGAGCTCGATCAAGCTCAACACCCAGGGCGATCTGGAGCTCACGAACAACGATCTCGACATCGGGATCCAGGGCGACGGCTTCTTCCGGATCGACCTCGGCAACGGCGAGTTTCGCTACACGAGAGACGGAAGTTTCCGGAAGGACTCGAACGGTTCCCTCGTGACCGTGGACGGCTTCAAGCTTCAGCCTGCGATCACGATCCCCCAGGATGCGCTCGGGATCACCGTCGGTCAGGACGGCACCGTGCAGGTGCGCGTTGCGGGCTCCGAGAGTCTGCAGACGGCCGGCCAGATCCTCGTGACGCGCTTTGCGAACGCCGCGGGCCTGCGCGCCGAGGGACAGAACTTCTTCAGCGTCACGGACTCCTCCGGCCCGGGCGTCCAGCAGCAGCCCGGAACCCAGGGAGCCGGCTTCCTGCGCCAGGGCTTTCTCGAGCGCTCGAACGTCTCGGTCGTGGATGAGCTGATCAACCTGATCCAGGCCCAGCGCAACTACGAGGTCAACAGCCGAACGATCAAGGTTGCGGACGAGATGCTGCAACAGGTCTCCAACCTCGCCTGATCCGAAACCATCGCCATGAAGCTTCTCGCACTCCTCCTCTTCGCGCTGCCATTCGCCGGTCCCGATGATCCCAAGGGGGAAGTCACGATCACGCTCGGGATGGAGGCGTCGGTGCGCGGCACCGAGGTGGAACTCGGGGAGATCGCTCACATCACCGGGTCGGATTCCGACGTCGTGCGATCGGTCGAAGCACTTTCGCTCGGGTACGCGCCCGCCCCCGGATACAGCCGGCTGTTCCGCACCGATGTGATCGAGAGGGCTCTGCGGCGCCGATTCCCCGAGGTCACGCCGCACTTTCGTGGGCAGGTCGCGATTCGAATCTTCCCGAAGGTCGAAACCATCCAGCCGGAGAGCGTGCTCGAGGCTGCGCGTACCGCGCTCGTGGGCGCGGTTCAGACGATCGATGCGAGCTTCACGCCCGTGAACCACATCGACCCGGTCAAGGTTCCCGAGGGGACGGAACGTCACACCCTGCGCGCCCGTCTCGACGGGCGTCTCGACGCGAGCGGGTCGATCTCCGTCCCGGTGGACGTACTCGTGGACGGGGTCCGTTACCGCACCGTTTGGACGACCTGGGACATCCAAGCCTATGAAACCCGCCCGGTGCTGCGCCGCCCGGTGCGGGCGGGTGAGCGTCTGGAGCCCGGCCTCTTCGAGCGGCGCCGCGTGCGGAAGCTGCGCGGCGAAAAGCCGGGCCTGGCCCCAAACCTGCTCCTCGGCGCCGTCGCGCTGCGCGACCTCGCGCCGGGTGAGACGGTCACGGAGATCGACGTGCAGCGCCCGGTCGTCGTCGTTCTCGGCGAATCCGTCTTCCTGCGCGTTCGCAAGGGCCCGATCGAGGCGCGCGTCGCCGCGGTCGCGCTCGAGAGTGGAGCCGTCGGTGACCGTATCCGGGTGCGCACCCAGGACGCCGCAAAGGAACTCGTCGCGACCATCGAGAGCCGCGATCTGTGCTCGATCGATCTCGGACAGTGATCCCTGTGAGAACCCCCATGAAACGCATCGCACTTCGTCTTTCCTGCCTACTCGCGCCGATCCTCGTCGGGAGCGTCACCGGCGCGCAGGGTCGTCCCGGATCGATCTACCGCCCCGACCTCGGCCCCGTGAACATGATCGCGGATCGGACGGCGCGCCGCCCGGGCGACCTCGTCACCGTGCTCATCACGGAGCAGCAGAACATCAAGACCGAGGAGCAGTCGCAGCTCAAGCGCGGCACAACCCTCGACTACTCGCTCAACACGTTCAACATCAAGCCGAACGCGTTCAATCCGCTGCCCGACATCAACGCGACTTCGCAGGACGACTTCACGGGGAAGGCGAACTACGAGAAGAAGGGCAACTTCACGGCGCGCATCACCGCGATCGTGATGGATGTGCTTCCCAACGGAAACATGGTCATCCTCGGTCGGCGAGAGATTCGCATCGACCGGGAGACCAAGGTCATCGAGTTCAGCGGCATCGTCCGCCGGTTCGACGTCTCCGCGGACAACACGATCGAATCGGAACTCGTCGCGGATGCGCGCGTTTCCTACGTCGGTACCGGAGACCTGACCACGACCACGAACCGCAACGGTCTCGGCGGCTGGTTCCACCGCGCAATCGTCTGGCTCTGGCCCTTCTGATCCGCCTTCCCCTCCCTCAGCGATCCAAGAACGACGCACGTCACGATGATTCTCAGCCTCCTCTTCCTCCTCGCCCAGACGCAGGGATCGGCGTTGCCCCAGGCCGATCCCACGCCGCCGGCGAGTCTGTCGTCCACCGCGGCGCGCGCCGCCGCGGCGGACCGCGGGCAGGATCTGCTCTTGGGAGACGGGATCCAGGCGCCGACGCAGCCGCGCGGCACGTCTCGTTCGACCGTCACGCGCACCGCGCGCATCCAGCCGACGGCTGCTCCCGGAACGGCCGGCCCCGTGATGGTCCGCATCGGGGACCTGGCCCGCGTGCGAGGCCAGGAGACGAACGTCGTCCAGGGCATCGGAATGGTCATGGGCCTGGCGGGAACCGGCGATTCCAGCAACGCGGCGAAGCGCTCGCTGATGAACATGCTGAAGACGCAGAACGTCAACCTGACCCTGCAGGACATCAACGCGTCGAACATCGCGATCGTCCTGGTGCAGGCGGAGCTCCCCCCGAGCATCAAGCCCGGCGCCCGGGTCGATCTGCGCGTCTCCTCGATCTACGACTCCGAGAGCCTCGTGGGGGGGACGCTGCTCTCCTGCGAACTGACCGACATGACCGGGCAGACCGTCTACGTGACGGGCTCCGGACCGGTTTCCACCGGGGCCTTCTCGGCCGCGGGAGATGGTGCCACGGCGACGCGAAACCACCTGACGGTCGGGACGATTCCGCGCGGCGGAACGGTGCAGCGCGAGGTCAAGACGAAGATCGTCACCGAGAACGGTTTCATCTACCTGGACATGAAGGCGCTCAAGGGATCGTTCGCGAATGCGGTCAAGATCACGGACGCGATCAACGAGCTCTACCCGGGCGTCGCCGAGGCGCAGGACGCGATGACGGTCGCCGTTCACGTTCCCGAGGATCTCCCGAAAGCATCGCACGTCGCCTACCTCAACTCGATGCTGATGCGGGAGATCGAGCCGGCCTCCTTTGCACGCGTCGTGATCAACGAACGCACGGGCGTGATCGTGATGGGGGCGGGCGTGCGGATCTCGAGGGGTGCGATCACGAAGGGGAACCTGACGGTGACCGTCGCGGAGACGCCGCAGGCAAGCCAGCCCGGACCGCTCTCGCAGGGGGAAACCACCCAACTACCGCGCACATCGCTCCTTCTCGAAGAGGAGGACCGCGCTCTCACGATCGTGAACGGGGCGGTGACCCTGCAGCAGGTGGTCGAAGTCCTGAATGTCCTCGGGGTGACCCCGCGCGACATGATCCAGATCCTTCAGTCGATGGCCCAGTCCGGAATGCTCCACGCGGACATCGTGGTGATGTAGATGAACATTCAAAGCAAGATACAGGGTGCTCGGGCGCTCAACGGACTCGCAAGCGCCCAGGTCGCCGATCTCGCGGACAAGGCGAAGCGTGCGACCGGCGCCCTCCCGAAGGAGGAGTTGGAGAAGAACGAGGAGGCAGCGAAAGCCTTCGAGGGCTACTTCAACACGATCCTCGTCAAAGAGCTGCGCAAGACGCTCCCCGGGGGCTTCTTCTCGGGCTCGGGCTCCGACGTTTACGGGTCGTGGTTCGACCAATACGTGGGAGACACCCTGGCCGAGCGAAACGGCCTCGGTATCGGAGACATGATTCGAGCGAGCCTCGGGCGTCGCTCCGATCCGAACGCTGTGCCGGACTTCACCAAGGGCGACCGTTCGATCGCCGGGGAGGGTTCCGAGCGATGAACATGCAAGGACTCCTGATTCACCTACAGTCGTGGGTGCAGGCGGAACTCGCCGCGCAGCGAGACCTCTGTGTCTGCCTCGGAGCGTTGACCGATGCGGTCATGGGCGCGGACAACGAGTGCCTTCAAACCGCGGCCAAGGAACTGGAGCTGCGACTCGAAGCGGGGACGGGTCGAGAGATCCGGCGCCAAGACTTGATGGCACGCTTTGCGAAGGTGTGCGGCGTGCCCGCGGATTCGCTGAGCGTCACGAGCCTGATCGAACGGGGACGTTCCGAGGGCATCGCGGTCGAAGCGCTCAGCGCGCTGCGAGACGAACTCCGAGAAGTCGCGCTCGATGTCCGGTCGCGGGCCCGGCGCCTGATGGTACTCGCTCGCCACCACGGCGGTGTACTCGAGGAGTTGCTCGGGATCCTGGGCTGCGGTGGAGATGGAGCGGGTTCGAAGGATTCCGGGGTCCTCGTCGACGCCAGGGGGTAATCGCATATGGGCAGTCTCAGTTTGAACACCGGCCTCCGGGCCCTCCTCAGTTCCCAGTTCGTGCTCGATACGGTCGGGCACAACCTGGCGAACGCGAACACCCCCGGGTACTCCCGCCAGCGCGTGAACCTCAGCGCGAGCCTGGCCCTCAGTGTGCGAGGCAACCTGGTCGGCAGCGGAGTCAACATCGACCGCGTGGAGCGCAGCGTCGACGAGTTGCTCGGGCGCAGGATCCAGTCCCAGCAGAGCATCCTGGGGAGCCTCGGGGCTCGCTACCGGGGCCTCTCCGAGTTGGAAGCCTTCGTCGGTGCGAGCGATACGTCTTCGCTCTCGGGTCTCCTTGACGGTTTCTTCACGTCGGTTTCCGACCTCTCCACCTCGCCGGCGGACGCGATCCGTCGCGCGGGCCTCGTCCAGTCGTCGCGGACACTCACGACGCGCCTGAACGAGATCGGTGGACAGTTCGCTTCGATCCAGCGCGACGTCTTCAAGGACATCGGTTCTCGGACCAAGGACGTCAATGGACTCGCCAGCGACATCGCGAATCTCAACGTCGAGATCGGAAAGACGGAGCTCAACGGGATCTCGGCCAACGACCTGCGCGATAAGCGGGACGCCCTACTGGATCGCCTTTCCGAGTTCGTCGACATCACGGTCGTCGACAACGGCAACGGTACCGTCGGTGTGCTGGTCGCGGGCAATACGCTCGTCGGGCAGGGGCGAGCGAACACGATGTCGGTCGTTCGCGATGCGTCGGGCAACCCCGCGATTCAGCTTTCGGGGTCCGAGGGGTTCGTGCCCGTCACGGGTGGGGAAATCGGAGGCCTGATGGCTCTGGCGGCGAACGACATGCCTGGGATCGCGACGAAGTTCGACGATCTCGCCAAGCAGCTCGCGCTCTCGGTCAATCGCCTGCACTCGACCGGCGTTCCCCCGGGAGGATCGTTTTCGATCCTGACCGGGAGCAACGGTGTCCAGGACTTCGACGGGGACGGCAAGGCGACGGACGAGCTCCTGTCGAAGTCGGGTCTCCCCTTCGACGTCGTCGATGGTGCGCTCTACATCAATGTCGTCGAGGAGGCGAGCGGTGACGTCGTCAAGTCGCGCATCGATATCGATGCCTCCCACACGACGGTCCAAGGGTTCCTCGACGAGGTCAACAAGATCGACAACCTGACGGCCGACATCGATGCGTCCGGCAGGCTCCGAATCGTGGCGGACACCGGATACGGGTTCGACTTCACGAGCCGCCTCGTGCCGCACCCCGACACGATCGGGGCTTTCGGTGGGACCAGCGCGACGCTCTCCACCCAAGCGGATGGGCCGTACTCCCTTGCTCAAGGGGATACCTTGACCATCACAGCGGACCCGGCTGGAGCGGCGACTCCCTTCACGATCACCTTCGACAAGGCCGACTTCGCCGAGATCTCCCAGGCCACCGCGCAGGAGGTGGCGGACGTCATCAACGCGGATCCGAACGCCCAGGCGAATGGGATCGTAGCGGGCGTCTCCGGGGACAGTGTCGTCATCAAGACCGTCTCGGGGGGGGCGAGCGCTTCCTTCGAGCTCACGGGGGGGAGCTCCCTCGGAGGCTTTGGCTGGACCTCTCTCGCCGGCGCGACCTTTACCGGCCAGGACAACGCGGTCACGCCCGAGATCCTCGGGCAGTACACCGGCACCGAGGACGATGCGTACACCTTCCGCCCGAACATGGACGGGACGATCGGCACCACGCCGGGGCTGACGATCGACGTGCTGGACAAGAACGGTGACCTCGTGAACTCCCTCGACGTCGGCAGCGGGTACGTGCCCGGAACCGAGCTCGAGGTGGCCAAGGGGGTCAGCGTGAAGTTCAACCTCGGCGACCTCTCCCAGACGAACGGAGATTCCTTCCAGGTGGGTCTCGTCCCCGATGCGGACACTTCGGACGTGCTCGTGGCGCTGGGGCTCAACTCCTACTTCGAGGGGTCGACCGCGTCGGATTTGAAGGTCCGCGACGACATCGGCAAGGACCCCTCGTTGATCTCGACGTCGCTCACAGGCGCCGACGGAGACAGCAAGATCCTGATCGACATTCTGAACATCAAGGACGCCCCACAGTCCGAGATCGGCGGTGCCTCGATCGGCGAGTTCTACGGCGATGTCATCGCTGGACTCGGCTTCGAGACGGCCTCGGCGAAGGAGGCTTTGACCTCCAACGACGCCGTCCTGCAGAGCCTGCAGGGAAGCCGCGATCGCGTCTCCGGCGTCAACGTCGACGAGGAGCTCGTGAACATGGTCGCGTTCCAGCAGACCTTCCAGTCGGCATCACGCTTCATCGCGGTCACCCAGCAGCTCAACAACGAGCTCTTGAACCTGATCTAGTTCCATGGGATTCCGAGTCTCGACCTTTTCCAGCTATCGGCGCGTTCTGTTCGGTCTGCGCAGGAACCAGCTCGACAATGCGCGCGCGCAGGAACAGCTCTCCAGCGGATTGCGGATCCTGCGACCCTCCGATGATCCCACCGGCTCCGCCCGGGCGATCCGTTTCGAGCGTCAGATCGCCGATGTCGATCGCTACCGGCGTGCGATCATCCAGGGAACGGCGACCGTCAATGCGGGCGCGGCTGCGCTCACCAGTGCATCGAGCCTGATGGTGCAGGCTCGGGAGCTCCTGATCCAGGGCATGAACGGAACCCTCACGGGCAAGGACCGGGAGTCGATCGCCGCGGAGTTCGACCTGATTCGCACCCAGCTCCTGGAAGAGGCGAACGTGAAGGCCGGGGACCTGTACGTCTTCGGGGGGACAGCGTCGGGTGAGGAACCCTTCGTCGTGACCGACGCGAACGGCGAGCAGCGCGTGGTCTACAGCGGAACCCAGGAAGACCAGTCGATCCAGGCGGGGGAGAGCATCGAGATCCCGATCACCCTGGCCGGCGACAGTGCCTTCGCGAAGTTCGAGCCGACGGGTACGTACTTCGGAGGCGTCCACGGGGTCACCGGAGGGACGACCGCGGACCAGGGCACCGGGTTCGCAACACTCACTCTACGGCATGACTCGACGAACCCCGGCAACCTGGCGTCGGTGGGGATCGGACTCGTCGCGGGGGGCGCGAGCGATACCGTGCTCGGCGACAACACGATTCAGATCGATGCAACGGCCGGGACCATTCAGCTCGGTAGCGGAGCACCGGTCCCTCTCCCGGCAGCCGGCACGACCGATTTCGTCATCGAGAACGAGCAGGGAGGCGAGTTGCACCTCGACATGAGCGGATATACCGGGGCGGACTACTCCGGCATCGTTCGAGGCGAAGGGTCGATCGCTCTCGACGGCAAGACGTTCACTCCGCTCTCGTTCACCGAGACGAACCTCGAGCTGAAGGATGACCCCCAGGGACGCATCGTCCACGTCAACGCGACCGGTGTGAAGTCCGCCGGGAACGAGTCGGTCGAGTTCGGGGGAACGGCCAACGTTTTCGATCTGATGGGGCAGATCGCCGACGACCTGCGCAACGAAGACGGACTCAGCAGCAGTGATCTGATCTCGCGTTTGAACCGACGCCTCGAGGAGCTCGACCGTCACCACAGCAACATCCTGGTCGCGGCCGGCACGCTCGGCGCGCGCAGCCAGCGGCTCCAGATCTCCGACGAGCGCACGGCGAACGTCGAGGTGCGCTTGCAGGGGTTGCTCTCGGACGTCCGAGACGCGGACCTCGCGGAGGTCTCTCTCGATTTGACCCGCTCCAACTACCTCCTGCAGCTCACCCAGTCCGCGGGATCGCAACTGATCCAGTCCTCTCTGCTCAACTTCCTCGGTTGATCCACCATGAACCTTCCCAATCAACCCCTAGGACAGCCCGGCGCGGCTTCCCTTCCCGGCATCCAGCCGTCCTCGTCCGGTTCGAAGGCCCGGCCGAACGACGTCACGCGGGATGCGAGCGATGCCAGTCCCGCGTTCCAGGTCCTCCTCGAGCGGCTCCAGAAGAAGGCGGAGTCCCTCGAAGCGACGAGCAAGGTCCTCGACGACCCGAAGGCTCTCGCCGGAGCCGTGGACATCGCGCGAGCCTCGTTGGATGACGCCCTCTCCCTCAGCGATCGGCTGCTCGAAGCCTACCGGGAGGCGCGCACCCAAGACCTCCTTCCGAACTCGAACTCGAACCCGGAGAACCCCTCGTGAACCTCACCCTAGAAGCCTCCTCGCAGACCGCGGAATCGATGATGGCCCACGTGCTGCGCGGAGAGGGGACCCTCGTGCAGGAGTACCCCCTGGTCTTTCACCCGAAGTTTCCCGGCCGTGTCGTGTGCATGAGCGAAGGAGAGGATGTCCGCTCCGCCTGCGCGATCCTCGCTCGCGACTTCGTCGTCGGGAAGACGACGATTCGTGGCGGGATGATCGGGTCGGTTGCCACCCACGAGGACTGGCAGTCCCACGGGCTCGGCACGCGCATCCTCGTCGAGGCGGAGGCCGCGCTGCAGATCGAGGGCTGTGGGTTCGCCCTGCTCTGGGCCCAGTCTCCTGAGTTCTACCTGCAGCGGGGTTACGGTCCGATCGGCCGTGAGTTCGACATCACGATCGACCGCGAGGCCGCGGCCCGGCTGCCCGAGCCGAACGGCGTACGGCCTTTCGAGCCGAACGACGTCTCCTCGCTCCATGCCCTCTACCAGAGCCACAGCCAACGCGTCGTCCGGAGCGAAGAGGAAACAGCCGCGTTGCTCGGCTGTCCGAAGATGACCTGCCTCGTGGCGGAACGCGGCGGTGAAGTCATCGCCTATGCGTGCTGCGGACGCGGCGAGGATCTCGCGAATACGATCCACGAGTGGTCCGGGGAGGAAGAGGCCGTCCTCGGGCTCGTGCGCGCCCATGTTGCCTCCCTGGCCGAGGGCGAGTCGCTCTTCCTCATGGCGCCGTCCTCGGCTCGTTCCCTGATCGAGTCGCTGCAAGGAGCGGGAGCCGTCGTGCGAGAGGGGATGCTCGGCCTGGGCAAGATCCTCGATCGCCACGAGGTCGCGCGCGTGATGAACGAGCTGCTCGGCCCGGAGGCTTCCGTCGAGGTGCTCGAGATCGCGGGTTCTGTGCCGGGCCTGCACCTGAAGGCCGGCGACATGGAGGCGCTGATCGATGACGATGCGGCTCTCGCCCTCGTGCTCGGTGTCAACGCGGTCGCCGAGGACGTGGCCGAGTTCCTGCGCGGCTTCGGTCTGGACGAGGTCCAGCTCCCGCTCGAGCCCTTTGCGTGGGGCTTGGATTCGATCTGATGGGGGCGGGATCTACCCTGGGTGCTGCCCCCGCCGGGCGCGGAACCCCGGGGTAGATCCCCGACAACCGCCGGTCACCCGGCGGAAACAAGCCTCTCCAGTGCTTCGAGCCACTTGGGATCGGAATTGAGACACGGCACGACGGTGAGTTCCTCCCCGCCCGCTTCGCGGAACACCTCGGTCAGCCGCAGCCCGATTTCCTCGAGGGTTTCGAGGCAGTCCGCGATGAAGCCCGGCGTGAGGACCGCAACGCGGGCGCCGTCGCGGGCGAGGCTCCGGACGACTTCGACGGTGTCCGGCGCGAGCCAGGGCTCGCGGCCGAAGCGGGACTGGTAGGCGAGGGTCCACGCTCCCTGGTCGAGTTCCAGGTGTGCCGCGAGGGCACGCGCGCTCTCCTCGCAATGGTCCCGGTACGGGTCCCCTTCATCCACATAGCGGACCGGGAGACCGTGCAGGCTGAAGACGACATGGTCGATCTCACGCCCGGCCACCGCGCGATGGAAGGAGTCCGCCACCGCGGCGATCCAGCCCGGGTCCGAGGGGAAGGGCGGGAGCACGCTGAGGCGGGGTGCGGATGGGCGCCCCGCGAGAAGCTCTCGTACCCGGGCCTCGATCGTCCCACTCGTGGTTCGGCTCGCCTGGGGAAAGAGGGAAAGGAGCCGGATCTCGCGCACCCCTCGCCGTTCGAGTTCGCCCAGGGCGCGTTCGAGGGAGGGCTCACCGTAGCGCATCCCTAGGACGACCGGGACCTCGGGGCCGAGCCGCTGCGCGAGCCCCGCGCGCATCGCCTCGGAATGGACCAGGATCGGGGACCCCTCGGGCATCCAGATCGAGCGATACAGCTCCGCGCTCCTCTTCGAGCGGAGGGGCAGGATGATGCACTTTCGAACGATCCACCAAAGGAGCGGATGGGCGTCCACGACGAGCGGATCCCCGAGGAATTCGTCCAGGAAGAGCCGCACCGCCGCGCGACTCGGTTCCGCGGGACTGCCCAGGTTCGCCAGCAGGATGCCGGTTCGGGGCGGGAGTCGGGGGGCGGGGGGCTGGGTCATCGTTCGAAGAGGGTACCGGAGCGCCTACCCCGCGCGCCGAGCGGGTCTCCGGACTTTCTTTCTTGATCGATGTCGTGCGGCCGGAGGATCTGGCCGGAAAAAGTCCCGGTGTGACACGGACGTGACATTCCGATCCGATGGGGACCTAGATTGCTCGTGCGATGGATCGGATCGGGATCATGGGATTGTCGCTGACGGAGGCCGACGTGGCCGACGTCGAGGAGGTAAAGCGACGCCTCGCGGGGGAGGCGAAGAACGATCGTTTGATGTTCGATCTCGCGGATGCCCTCGCCGCTTCGGAGCTGGTCTACATCGAGACCTGCAATCGTGTCGAGGTGGTCTATGCACGCGAACTCGGTGAAGCGCCGTCACGGCGCGACATCGAGGACATGCACCGAGCCCTAGGGGCCGACCCGGGACTCGCCGGGCGCCTGCGCTTCGTCTCCGGCCGCGCGGCGGCGCGCCACCTCTTCCGCGTGGTCTCGTCCCTCGACTCCCTCGTCCACGGGGATGACCAGATCCTCGCCCAGGTGCGTTCCGCCTTCGCTCGCGCCGAGGAGATGGGCCTGGTGGGGCCGCTCCTCGCCCCCGTCTTCTCCCACGCCTTCCAGGTCGGAAAGCAGGTCCGCACGAAGACCGACCTCTCGCGCCATTCGATTTCGGTGATGAGTCTCGGTGTCGCCACCCTGCGAGAACGGCTCCCCGAGGGGACCCGCCCACGCATCGCGATCGTCGGAGCGGGCGAGACGGCCACGCACGTCGCGCGCGCCCTCGACGGCGTGGGCCTCGGCGTCGACTTCGTCGCGAACCGGACCGTGTCGCGCGCGCTCGAACTCGCGGAGGCGCACGGCGCGGTCGGCCTCTCGCTCGATGAGTTTCGCCGCGATCCCCGGGGCGTGGACGTTCTGATCGCGGCGACCGGCGCCCCGGGATACCTCTTTTCCCGTTCTGAACTCGAGCGGATCGCCGGGGACGCGCAGGGAGGAGCCGGTCTCCTCGCCCTCGACCTCGCCGTGCCCCGCGACCTCGAACCGGTCGGCTCTGCCCGAGGGGGTACTCCGGTCACGATCATCGACCTCGAGGACCTGCGCGAAAACGCGGACCGCAACCGCGCCCTGCGCGCCGCCGCCGCATCCGAGGCGGAGGAACTCGTCGAGAGGCGCCTCGTCGCCTACGAGGAGAGGGCACGCGAGAAGGAGGTTGCGACGCGCATCGAAGCGCTCGTTTCGGAGAGTCGGGAGCTCCTGGAGCGCGAGTGGAGGAGGTTCGGAGAGAAGGAGCTCGCGGGACTCGATCCCGCCGAACGAGGGAAGATCGAACGTTGGGCGCGGAGCACCTTCGGGCGTCTCACGCACCTTTCGGCCACCGCAGCCAAGGAACTCGCCCGGGCCGCACCGCGGTCGCTCGACGGCGAAGAAGAGGAGGAAACCATCGGATGAAGATCACGATCGGAACGCGTGGTTCGGACCTTGCCCTCTGGCAAGCGCATTTCGTCCGCGACCGACTCGTCGCGGCGGGGTGCGAAGTCGAGATCGAGGTTCTGGTCACGCGCGGGGACCGCATCGACGACGTCCCGCTCCAGAACGTCGAGGGCAAGGCCTTCTTCACCAAGGAGATCGAGGACGCGCTGCTCTCCGGTGCCGTGGACGTCGCCGTGCACAGCCACAAGGACCTTCCGGTGGAGAGTCCGCCCGGGCTTGCGGTGGTCGGTGTGCCCGAGCGGGCGCCGGCCGCGGAACGGCTCCTCGTGTCTCCCGATGCCTTCGATCCGAAGGGCGGGCTTCTACCTCTTCGGCGCGATGCTCGCGTCGGAACCAGCTCGCCGCGCCGCCAGGCACAGCTCCTCGCCCTGCGCCCCGACCTCGAAATCCTCGACCTGCGCGGCAACGTGCCGACGCGCGTGAAGAAGCTCGCCGACGGAAACTACGATGCGATCCTGCTCGCCGCGGCGGGGCTGGAGCGCCTCGGGCTCGACGTCGGAGACCTCATCACCGTCGACCTCCAGGCCGACCTCGTGGTTCCGGCCCCGGGACAAGGCGCCCTCGCGATCCAGGTGCGGAAGGAGGACGCGCGGACGACGGCGGTGGTCGAGAGGGTGCTCCACGACGAGGATACGGCGCGCATCGTGGCTGCCGAGAGGCGTCTCCTGACCCTCGCCGGGGGCGGATGCAACCTGGCGCTCGGCGCGACCGTGGATCGGGTCGGCGCCTCCGGGACGTGGCGCGCGCGCGTCTTCTTCGGTCCCGACGCCGAGACACCGGACCGTCCGGCGCGATGGGCGGAGGCGACGAGCGAGGAGGACCCGGTCCGGGCCGCGGAAGCCGCTTTCGAGCGAGCGAAAGACCCCACCGCACCGCGATCCGGTCCGCTCGGGAATCTCCGGATCGCACTCTGCGGGGCCGGAGCCTTCGGCAGCCGGTTCGCCGAACGTCTCGCCGCCCTCGGGGCGGACATCGTCTTCGAGGAGGCCGTGCGCTGCGAAGACATCGGAACCTCGAACCTCGCGGCGAGGGTCGAAGCGCTGGGGCCCGGTGACGCCCTGGTCGTCACGAGCCGCCGGGCCGCCGCCTATCTCGAAGGGATCGATGTTCCCACGGGTGTGTGTGTCGCCGCGGTCGGCCCGACCACCGCGCGCGCGCTCCATGGGGCCGACATCCGCACCGACCTCGTCGGAGGCGGGGGTGCCTTCGATCTGGCGGGAATGCTGGAGTTGAAGGAAGGGGCACGGGTCCTGCATCCCGGCCCCGAGGAGGTCCTCGGCGAACTCGATCGCGGGCTCGAGGGAAGCGGTGCAGCGGTTGAGCACTTGCCGCTCTACCGCACCGTCCAGAACGAGGACTTCGTCCGCGCGGAAGGCGTCGACGTACGGATCTTCCAGAGCCCGTCCGCGGTCCGAGCGTCGCTCGCGCACGAGCGAGAGGATGCCTCCGCGGGCGTGGAGCGCATTGCCTTCGGCGAGACGACCCTGCGAGCGCTCGAGGAGGCCGGACTCGAAGGTTGGGCCCCGAAGCATGGAGATCGGGAAGACATCGTGCGCGCTCTCTTCCGGCGCGC
>DRLC01000150.1 GCA_011053145.1 Planctomycetota bacterium
ATACGAGTAGAACGCCATCGGCACGCGCAGGAGGCGACTCATGTTCGCGTCCGCCACGGCCGTCTCGTACCGGCCGTAGAAGAAGGTCCCCAAAACGGCCACCTGGAACAGACCGATGAGAATTCGGAGGTAGGAGCCCAGAACCTCCTCACGGCAGCGAAAGGGGGGCTCGAGTCGATCCCACTGCCGGTCGAAGTCCTCGAAGCGCTGGATCGGCCCAGAGATCAGCGTGAATACGTTCAGCTGGTAGTAGAGGTAGGCCCAGAGCGACGGCCGTTCGATCTGTTCCTCCATCGTGTCCACGACGAAGTGGATCTGGCGGAAGAGCATGTAGCTCAGCCCCAGGATCGAGACGGAATGCTCGAACCATGACTCGGGCAGGATCGCTTCCAGGAAGACATACCTCTTGAGGACCATGAACACCGCACCGAGCGCGATGATGTACATCCACAGGAGCGAACGCCTCGGCCAGCGTCTGAGCACGAGGGCGGCACCATACCCGCTCAGGAGGAAGGCGATGAGGATCCCCCACGTCGTCCATCCGCGGATCAGCGAATGGAGGAACACCAGACTGAGAATCGTGAGCGTGAACCGGCGACCTCGAACCGACCTGATCGAGTAGAAGAAGGTCGAGATGAAGAGGACGAGCAGGAGCAGCTCGAGTCCCGTGACACTCATTCCTTAGCCAGCTTCCTCTCGATCAGATCCAGGAGAGCACCGACGTTCTGTCCCTCGTCCTTGAGGGAAGAAATCTCAGCGGTCGCGAAGCGCACACCGAATTCGTCCTCGAGCGCGACGATGAGGTTGATGTGCGCGAGCGAATCCCAGCCTCCCACATCGTCCGCGGTGGTCTCGCGGGTCACGATGAGTTCATCGTCGTCGAACAGATCGCGAAGGATCTCCTGCATGGTTCCGAGTAGGTCACTCATGATGCGACGGACTGCAGGTGGTGCGAGGCGATCGGGGTAGGGGCGTCCTTGACACGGCACTCCCACTTCGTCCGACCCGTGTCATCCGACTCGACCAGGTCCAGACCCAGCTTGCGGTAGTGATCCTGGACTAGGCCGTTCTTACTCGTCGGGAGGTATTCCGCGACGATTCTCTCGATCCCCATGCGCCTGGCTTCACCGACGAGGCAGTTCCACAGGTGCAGCTCGACACCTCTACGGAGAACCCGGCAGCTCATCACCCAGGTGTCGATCTCGAGCACCGCCCCGTCCCGATGGGCCAGGAGCACACTGATCAGTCCGTTGTCTCCGAACCGGTCGGTCAGGAAGACGCAGCGGGTCAGCCAGCTCTCGTCCTCAATGATCGCCTTCAGCTCGGACAAGGTCCGGCGACGGGTGGTGAGGTTGAACTGGTTCGAACGATTGATGAGCTGTGCACTGCGTTCGACTTCCATGGGGCCGATCGGGATGGTGCGCTCACGCATCTCGAGCGAAGCGAGGAAGTCGTCCATGGTCTCCGTCGATTCTCGCAGACGGATTCGCTTTGCATTCGCCTTGTAGGACTCTGTTCTCACGAGATCCTCTGCACTGATGGACACGACCTGAAAGTACCGGTGCTTGTCCAAGGTGCGCACATAGTCCGCTGGGTCCGAGGGAACCTCGGGAACCTCGACTTCCGGGACATGCCGTCGCACGAGCGACCTCTGCATGGCGTCGTCGTCGAAGAACACGAAGGAGTCGAGCCCCAGGCTGAGGGTCTCCGCGATCGTGCGGATGTTGTCCGCCTTGCTCCCCCAGTTCGCGACGAAGCACGAGATGTCCTCCAAGGTGAGAACCATGCCCGGGTGCTTCTCGAACGCCTCCTTGGCGTTCTTCTCATCGTTTGCGCTGCAGACCGCGAGCACCACGCCACGATCCTTGAGCCGCTTCACATACTCCTGGAAGGCGACGAACGCCTCCCCCTCCGCCTCGCCTTGGCCGAGACGAATCCCCTCGAGCCCGTCATCTCCGATGACCCCCCCCCAGAGGGTGTTGTCGAGATCGAGCACGAGACACTTCTTGCTCAACCCCAACTTCGCGGTCACGAGAGAGGCGATGCTGTGGGAATAGTCCACTTGACTCGCGGGCGCGCAGGGCAGCTTCGCGACGTGGAAGAAGCGCGTATCCGACCAGGACCAGTGCCCGGTGCTCGCCGAAAGGTGCTCCGTGTCGTGCAGAACGACGTAGGAGGGCGCCTCGTCAGCGAGCGCGATGTTGAGCCGGCGGATCGTCCCGCCGAGGCTGACCGGATCCTGCAGTTCTCGGTTCCCGAGCGCACGCCAGGCCGGTTGGACGAAGGTGTCCTGGATCACCTCGCAACCGAGTCGCTCATGCGCGATCTCCCAAAGGCGAAGCCAGTCGGCGACCTCCGTCCGGATCAACTCACGGGCGCGCTCGCCTCCATCCCCAGGCTTGGGAAGATGGACGATGTCCCGCCAGGAGGGGGTCAACAGAAGGTAGTCGGGCTTGAAGGAATAGAGCCCAGAGCTCGGGTCGAGGATCTCCTGCCGAAGGACCCCATAGTCCGCCCGGTACACCTCGGCGCGAACGTCGCGGGCAAACAGGTTCAGTTCGATCAGCTGTGTGATCGGATCCGCGGTGTAGCTGGAAACCACGGCCACCCGGATGCGGCGTGCGGGTTCGGGAGCCGCGTCTCCGAGACGCCCGATGAGGCGGTGGAGGTTCAGGCTGGACTGTAGGTCGAGGTCGGGCTGAACCGCGGTTCGGATGGCCCGAGCCGCGCTCTCGACCCGGCCCTCGGCGATCTCCTCCTTGATGGCCTTGGTCAGCTTGCGGAAGCTCGAGGTGGAGAGCCCCCCCGTGAAGAACTCCCCGAGATCAATGTGTGCTGCTTTGTGTCTGGACATGCGTCGTTCCGTGCTCTCGAATCGAGACGATGGCCCCATGAGGGAGGCCTCCCGAGGAACAACTCGAAGTCGATCACGAGACCGGCGCCGGCTTCCGGACTCCATGTCCGGGTACGCACACCTTCGTCCCCAGGGGCGCGGTAGCGGATCGGCGCAACCCAACGGAAGCGTCCGAACCGGCGGTCGGCCCACGCGAAGGCTCGGCCCTCGACTCGAGCTGTCGAGGGTCCGTCTCTTAGCAGCGGATCACGCAGGTCAGGCGTGTGCGTGGCGGGGGACGATTCTCCTGAATCCCCCGCCTCTGGGTGGGTGGCCTCTCAACGCCTCGCACCAAGTCCAGGGTGGAAAACCTCGCCCCCATCCAGGAGGGACCGCCTAGGAATGAGATCGAAACCTCGGCGAGCTGCGCGGCCGCGGTATCGCCGATCGCGAGGACCGTCGTGCAGTCGCAGGAGTGGGGGTCGTCCTGGTGATGCCCGTGCTCCCCGTCTTCCCCGTGCTCCTCCGCGGCCCCGTGGTCGTCGAGGGGAGCTTCGGCGTGGTGCTCGGCGACATCTGCGTGCCCGTGCTCTTCACCGCCGGGGTGCGCGCACAGGCAGATCGCAGTCGCGAGCACCGAGAGGGGTGCCGCGATCAGGATCGCCCAGCTGGAAAGTCGGTTCGTCACTGCCGCGAGCCTACGCCGGACAGCTCGGATGGTCAAGGAAACCAGGTAATCGCGGGGCACAGGACCCCTGGCCTCACCAGATCCGAACCTCGGTCTCGAGTTCGATTCCCGTACGGTCCCGGACCAGGCGGCGCAGGTCCTCGATCAGCCCGATCACGTCGAGCGCGCGCGCCCCTCCGGTGTTGACGATGAAGTTTCCGTGCTTGGGGCTGACGACGGCAGCGCCCCGGGAGAGCTGCTTGCCCCCCACGTCCTCGATCAGCTTGCCGGCCGAGCGCCCGTCCGAGAGTTCCGGATCGGGGTTCTTGAAGATGCAGCCGGAGGAGTGCTCGGTCAGGGGCTGGGCGGCGCTCTTCTCGCGCAGGAGCTCCCGCACCCGCTCCTCCACCGTATGCCGGGTCGAACGCTCGAAGCCGAGGACCGCGCCGAGCACGATCGCGTCGCCGAGGTTGCCGTTGCGATAGCTCGGGTTGCACTCGGCGCGTTCGCGCTCGACGATCTCGCCGTCGGGCAGAAGGAGCCGGACGCGACGGACGACGTCCCAGAGCTCGCCGTAGCGCCCGCCGGCGTTCATCGCGATTCCCCCCCCCAGGTGACCCGGAACCCCGGCCAGGGGTTCGAGCCCGCTCCACCCGAGTTCACGCGTCGCACGCACGAGCGCGAGCAGCCCCTTCCCCGCCCACACCACGAGCTCGCAGGGCTCGGACTCGTCGCCCGTCGCGCCGACGCGACCGAGCGAAGCCTCGCCGACGCGCTCCTCCGCACCCGCCGACCAGTCCGCGCCCTCCTCGCGATGCGGGCGAAAGATCCGTGCCATGCGCGCGGTCGAGAAGACGGCCCCATCGAAGCCGTCATCCGAGACGAGCACGTTCGCTCCGCCGCCGAGGACCCGCACCTCGAGCCCTTCCTCCCGCGCCGCACGCCACGCCTCCACGAACTCGTCGGGATGGGCCGGCTCGAAGAGCCAGCGGGCGCGTCCGCCCACGCGCATCGTCGTACGCGGAGCGAGGTCCGCATCACGGATCGCGGCGCAGGGCCAGGTGGGTTCAGTGGTCATGGTGATCCTGTGGTTGGAGCCTGCCCTGGGGCAAGCCCAGGGCAACCCCCCTTCCCCCACCACGTCATCCGGGGTTGATCCTCTGCTCGATGAGGCGGTGGTCGAGTTCCTCGTGGAGGGCTTCGCGGATGTTGTCCACGTCGCCCGCCCCGAGGACGAGCAGCGCCGAGCGGGCGGGGAGCGCTTCCACGGTGCGGCGAACGGCCGCATCCAGAGCGCCGCCCTCCTCGGCCGGAATCCCGATCTTCAACAGCTCGCGGACGAGGTCCCCGGCCTCGGCGACGAACTCCCCATCCACGTGCGCGCGCGCGCCGTACACGTCCGCGACGACGACGCGGTCGGCGGCGCGCAGGCTGTCGGCGAACTCGTGCAGGAAGCGCGCCGTGCGACTGTACTGATGGGGCTGGAAGAGGACGTGGAGCGAGCGTCGTGGGAAGGTGCGGCGCGCGGCCTCGATCGTGACGCGCACCTCGGTCGGGTGGTGGGCATAGTCGTGGACGACCTCGACGCCCCCCGCTCGCCCCCAGGACTCGAAACGCCGCGCGACGCCTTCGAAACGCTCGATCCCCGACGCGGCCGCATCGCAGAGCTCGGCCGGACCCTTTCCGGAACGGCGAGCGCCGAGTCCGATCGCGAGGGCCAGCGCAAGGGCAGCGTTCTCGACGTTGAAGTGACCGGGAACCTGCAGGGTGATCGCCCGCGTCGCCCAGCCGGGACCGCGCAGCCGGAAACTGAAACGCCCCCGCTCCTCGCCCAGGAGGTCGACGTCGAACTCCCGCCCGAGACGCCAGATCTCCGTGTCGCGCCCCCCGAGTTCGACCTCCTCGGGAACGTCGCGGCCGAGCACGATGAGCCCTGCCGAGGAGACCTCGTCGAGGAAGCAGGCGAAGGCCCGGTGAACCGCATCCATCGTCCCGTAGCAATCGAGGTGCTCCTCCTCGACGTTGGTGATGATCGCGCCGAAGGGCGAAAGTCGCAGGAAGGTGCGGTCGTACTCGCACGCCTCGAGGCAGAACCAGGCCGTCTCGCTCGCGGCGAGCGCGTTCGTGCCGAGGTTCTGCGAGAGTCCGCCGATCAGCGCGCCCGCGACCGGGGCGCCGGTGCCCTCCGCGATGCCTTCGAGGGCGTGCCAAAGCATCCACGAGGTGGAGGTCTTGCCGTGGGTGCCCGCCACGGCGAGCTGGTTCGCCGGCGCGGCGAGGTGCGGCAGGGCTTCGGAGTACTTGAGGACGGGGATGCCCCGCTCGGTGGCTTCGACGACCTGCGGGTCCCGGACGGGCACGGCCGCGGAGCGGATCACGAGTTCCGCATCGGCGGGCAGGGAGGAGGCCGCCGAGGGCCCGACCTCGATCGCGGGGACACGCCGGGCGAACTCACGCAGGAGTTGGGAGTCGGCGCGGTCGTGGCCGCTGACCTCGACGCCGCGCCCCGCGAGGATCCTCCCGATTCCCGAGACCCCGGCCCCACCGGCCCCCAGGAGGTGAACTCGCCTCGGCCACCCCTCGAACTCCGCGCTGCCGCGCACCCCGTTTCCCATGCCTTCCATCCCCTCTTCGAGTCGATTCCGTCGTCGCCGCGTCGATCCATTCGGCGCGTGACCCCATTGGGTGAATTCGGGCGGACGGGATCAAGGCGCGAATGACCCCGGGACGGATTCTTCTTCCCGGAAGGACGCAACCTCCCGCGACCCGGAAGATCGCGCTCGCGGAAGCTCTCAGCCGGCGAGTTCGCGCGCGATCCGCTCGCTCGCGTCGGAGGGGACCTTTCCCGCGAGGGCGCGCTCCATCGCGGCGCGCTCGGAATCGCCCGAGGGCGAAGCGAGTCGGACGAGTTCGGCCGCGAATCCCGCATCCAAACTCTCCTCGGGAACGATGCGCACCCCCTCCCCGAGGAGACGCGCGTTTCGCTCTTGGTGACGGTCGGCGTGGTGGGGATAGGGCACGACGAGGGTTGGTCGCGCGAGCGCGGCCAGTTCGGCGAGGGTCGAGGCGCCCCCGCGGGAGAGGACCAGGGTCGCCGCGGACAGGGCACGCGGCACGTCATCGAGGTATTCGACGACCCGGAGACCGGGGGCCGGAGCCGGGCCCTCCGCCCCGCGGCCGGGACCGCACTGGTGCAGGACCTGCACGCCTTCCTCGACGAGGACGGCCGCGTGCTCGCGCAAGAAGCGATTCAGGCCGAGGGCTCCCTGGCTCCCCCCGAGGACGACGACGAGCGGCCGGTCCGGATCGAACCCAAGACCCCCGCGCGCCGCCCGCGAGAGCGCGGGCGTGGGCGGCCCCCCGAGGAACTCCGGCGCGAGGGGCGGCCCCACGTGGAGATGGCGTAGCCCCGGGTCCGCGGGAAGGGTGGAAGGCCAGGCATGGAAGACGCGCGTCGCGAGCGGGGCCAGGTGTCGTGTGGCGCGGCCCGGCACGGCGTTGATCTCGAGCAGGAAGACCGGGATCCCGAGGGTCCGCGCGGCGAGCACGGCCGGCAAGGTGGTGAAGCCGCCCAGCCCGAGGAGGAGGCCGCTTTGGTGCCGGCGAAGAGCGCGGCGCGCGGCGAGGACCGAGCCCGGAGTTCGGGCGAGAAGTCCTGCGAGCGACGGCGCACCACCGCCGGGCGGTTCGAGGTGCAACGTGATGCGCTCGGTCCGCGCCCCTGCTACCGCCTCGTCGAGCCCGGCGAGCACGCGATCCTCCACCGCCCGCCCCGCTCCGAACCAGAGCACGGAACCGGGCGCGCTCCCGCGCTCCACCAGGCGGCGCAGGATGTGGAGTCCCGGGACCAGGTGTCCGCCGGTGCCGCCTCCGGCGAGGGCGATGGAGTAGGGAGCCTGCATGGAATCCCAGTGTGCCGGAACCGCAGGGGCATGGGTCCGTAGGGAGGCGAAATCGCGGGTCCGTCGGGGTCAGTCCGCCTCCGGGATGCTCGCGAGCATCGGGTAGGACTGGAACTCGAGCTCGAACTCGAACTCGCTCGCCTCCTGGGCGACCGTCGGCGCGAGGGTCTCTCGCGCCGCGGGCGCCGCGACGGTGGATGCCTCCGTCGCTTCGTCCCCATAGGGGCCCGCAAAGCCGAGGCGAAGTTCGCGCACCGCGCTCGGGGTCTCGACGAGCAGCACGACGAAGCATCCCGCGAGCAGGCAGCACGTCAGTCCGCGGCACATCATCGCACGCGCCCCCTCGATGCGGTCTGGAGGTTCGCGGCGACGGCCGGACTCGCCGGAAGGTCGCGGGCCTTCGCGCCGGCGGGCACGCGCAGGACCATTCCGGGGTGCAGGCGATCCACGTCGATCTTCGCGTTCAGCTTCGCGATCTCCTTCCAGCGCGAACCATCGCCGAGCAGCCGTTCGGAGATCTTCCAGAGGCTGTCTCCTTCACGCACGAGGTAGGTTCCCCCCGTCTCGGCGCTCGCGAGCTTCGGCTTGGACTCGGGCTTGGGTTCCTTGGATCGCCGAGGTTGGGGCGACGCCGATCCGGCGGGCAGGAGGATGCTCTTGCCGACGACGAGGTGATCGGCACGCAGTCCCGGGTTGATCTCGAGGATCTCCTTCCAGCGCTTCATCGTTCCGAGCTCGCGCATCGCGATCTCGGAAAGCGTGTCCCCGGGGCGAATCTCGTACCTGCGGGTTCGTTCCGCCCCCCTGCGAGCGGCCTCCGTTCGCGCGGGCGGCGCGGAAGCGACCGGGGTCGCTTCGGGCTGTGCGCTGCTGCGCGAAGGTCTCGATCTTTCCAGCACGTGGACCTCGCGCGCCGACGCACGGGCCTCCATGCCTTCGCTCGCCGGAACGATCCCCGCCACGAGTGCGCGCTGGTCCTGCTCGCGGGGACGAGCGGCTTCCGCGGCCGCGCGTTCGGCGCGCAAGCGTTCACGAGACAGTCCCCTGTTCTGCGCCCCGAGCGTCGTCGGGTCCCGGCGGGTCGGGGTGCGGCGGATCACCGGACTCGTCACCTCCCCCGGACGGGCCGCTGCGCGGGGCGCGGCGCGAGAGGGCTCCTTCGTGGCCGCGAGGGCGGTGCGCGGTTCGAGAGTTCCCGCGGCTGTGTCATCGAACACGAGCAACGCGATGACCGTGACGACCAGGAGCAGCAGGGCGGCGACGCCGTAGCGTTCTATCGAGTGCATGGGTAGAGATCCTCGTGGGTCTTCTTGGCCGCGCCGAGGGCGAGGCCGACAGCCAGGGCGGAAACGATCAAGGAGGTTCCTCCGTCCGACAGGAACGGCAGTGTCATTCCCTTGGGCGGGGCCAGGCCGGTGACGACCTGGACGTGGACGACGGCCTGCATCGCGACGGAGGTGAGCAGGCCAAAGCAGGCGAGGGCTTCGAAACGCTCGCGGATCGAGAGAACGAGCCGTGCCGCGAACCAGAGGAACGCGAGCAGGAGGGCCAGCACGAGGCACATCCCGAGCACCCCGAGCTCCTCGCCGACGAGCGCGAAGACGTAGTCGGAGTTCAGATAGGGAACCCCGTTGTTCCGGAAGACGCCGTGCGTGTAGCCGGCGCCGATCGTCCCTCCCGAGGTCAGGGCGTCGAGGGTGCGAGCCACCTGCTCGTTATGGATCTCGCCGCGCCACATCCCGAAGCGGTTGCGGATGTAGGGCACGAAGGCGTTGCCGAGCATGATCGCTCCGCCGCCGATCGTCGCGAGGATGCCCCCCACCGAAAGCACCTGGGCTCCCCCGACCCAGAGGGTCGCGAGCGCGCACAGGAACAGCACGAGCCCGCCACCGAGGTCCGTCTCGCAGCAGACCAGGAGGAACAGGACGCTCGTGACGGCGAGGATCGGAAGCACCCCCCGGCGGAGGTTTCGAACGAGCGAGCCGAGCTTCGTGCAGCGGTCGGCGATCCAGAGCACGAGCACGATGCGCGCGACCTCGGAGGGTTGGAACACGAGGGGCAGTCCGATCGCGGAGAGGTCCAACCAGCGATTCGAGCCGTTTCGCGGCTCGGCGAAGGGCGGCACGAAGACCGCGAGCAACGCCAGCGCACAGAGCACCATCAGGTGCGGGAGCACCTTCGCGACACGCGAGGGACCGATCCGGAACGCGAGCAGGATCACCGCGACGCCCGCGAGACGGAACAGCGCCTGGGAGCGCACCTCGCGCAGGAAGTCCTCCTGGGAGAGGGTCGTCGCCGCGTGGCTCACCTGGATCAAGAACCCGAGCCCCATCAGCGCGAGGACGACGAGCAGGAGGCGCTTCGCCGGCCGCATCGGGTCGTGGACCTCGACGCGCTTCGCGAAGTCCTCGAGGGTCTCGGTGATCGTGAGCTGTCCCCTCACGTCGAGGGTGGATGCCTTCGCGCGTGCCATGCTCACCTCACCTTCAAGAGCGCCAGGCTCGCCATCGCACCGCAGGCGGCGAGGATCCAGAAACGAACGACCACGGTGACCTCGTGCCAACCCCGTTCGTGCTTCGTGAAGACGCCGCCGTAGGTCTTGAGGCCGTGGTGGATCGGCGCGATCGTGAAGATGCGCTGCCGGGTGCGCTTGTAGTAGAGGCGCTGGACGAGGCTCGTCCCGAGGTCTGCGACGAACACCGACGCGATCAAGGGCAGCACGAGCTCCTGCTTCGACACCAACGCCATCCACGCCATGACGCCGCCGAGCGGAAGCGAGCCCGAGTCGCCCATGAAGACCTGTGCTGGATAGGCGTTGAACCACAGGAAGCCGAGGCACGCCCCGCAGGTCGCCCCGCCGAGGACCGCCATCTCGGAACCGCCGGAGACGTACGGGACGCCGAGGTAGCGCGTCCAGTCGGCGCGTCCCGCGACGTAGCAGAAGATCACCAGGGCGAGGCACGAGATCACCATGCAGCCCGTCGCGAGCCCGTCCATCCCATCGGTGATGTTCACCGCGTTCGCGGAGCCGACCACGACGAGCCACTCGAAGGCGAGGAACAGGACGACTCCCGCGACCCCCCAGGCCGCGAGGGGCACGACCGCGTTCTTGAAGAACGGGGGATAGAGGTTCAGGAGGTCGGCACGGCCGCTGATCTTCGCGTACCACGCGAGGGCGCCGAGCGCGCCGAGGGTGACCACGGTCAGCCCGAGCATCTTCGACCCCTCGCCGAGGCCCTTGCAGCCGGCGATCGTGAGCTTCTTGAAGTCGTCGACGAACCCCACCGCCGCGAGCCCGGCGACCAACAGAATGCCGAGCACGACGTGGAGCACGTCGAGGCGCGCCCACAGGAGCACCGAAGCGAGCAGCGCCGCGACGAGGAAACTTCCGCCCATCGTCGGCGTCTTGTCCTTCCCCTCCGCCACCGCTTCCTTCGCGAGCTCGGGTGAGTCGGACTTGTGCGCGCTTTCCTTGACGCTGTGGGCGTGCAGCCAGCGGATGGTCGGCCCGCCGAACAGGAGCGCGAACCCAAAGCCCGTGAGCGCGGCCATCGCGACGCGGAACGAGATGTAGCCGAAGAGACCGACCCCGAGACCGTCGTGGAGCAAGGCGTACAGCATGGCTGCTAGCGAGTCTCCTTCGACGCGGGGCCGTCTTGGTGCAGGGGGAAAGTCATCGCGCGAACTACTTGCGGGCTTCCACCAGGCTCTGGACGAGGTCTTCGAGGTGCATGCGCCGGCTGCCTTTCACGAGCACCACGTCGCCCTCGGAGAGCAGTGCGTCGACGGTGGGGAATGCCTCCGGCGTGGTCGCGACGTGGTGGACCTGTTCGGGGGCGAGTCCGCCCTCGAGGGCACCCGCCGCGGCGGCGCGTGCGAGTTCGCCGACGAGCACGAGCTGGTCGATTCCGGCCGCGGCGGCTTCGCGACCGATCTGGTGATGCAGCTCCGCGGCGAGGTCCCCCAGTTCGAGCATGTCCCCCACCACGAGCACCCGCCTTTCGTACCCGTGCAGCCCCGAGAGCACGCGCACGGCGGCGCGCAGCGAGTCGGGGTTCGCGTTGTAGCTGTCGTCGAAGATCGTCAGCCCCGGGAGATCGATGCGCTCCATCCGCTGGCGTCCGCCCGATAGGTTCGGAACCCCGGCCAGCACCTCGTCCGTGGAGAGCCCCAACCCGATCGTCGCGCACAGTGCGGCGAGGAGGTTTTGGACGTTGTGGGTACCGAGCAGCGGTGACGTCACCTCGCCCTCGATCAGCCCGCGCAACCGGAACGTCGTCCCGCCCGAGTGGAAGAAGAGTTCACAGGCATCGAGATCCCCACGATGCCCGTCCTCCCCCTCGATGCTGAACGTGAGGACGCGCGCGGCACTCCGGCCGCGAATCTCCGGAGTGAAGCGGCAGTCGGCGTTCAGGACGAGGAACCCGTCGCGGGGCAGACTCGCGGCGAGGTCCCCCTTCTCCCGCGCGACGCCTTCGAGCGATCCGAGTCCCTCGAGGTGCGACGCGCCCACGTTCGTGATGATCCCTCCGGTGGGTCGCGCGACGCGGCACAGCATCGCGATCTCCCCGGGGTGGTTCGTGCCCATCTCCACCGCGAGGAGTTTCGTCTCGCGGTCCGCGAGGAAGAGGGTGTGGGGCACGCCGATGTCGTTGTTGAACGAACTCGGAGAAGCGACGACCGGGTGGATCGGCGCGACGAGATCGGCCAGCACGTTCTTGGTCGTCGTCTTTCCACACGAGCCCGTGATCCCGACGACCGGAGCGCTCAGGGTCGAGCGGTACCAAGCTCCGAGGTCCGCGAGCGCGCGGCGGGGGTCGGGATGCGCGAGGATCGCCGGGCCCGCGGGGCCGGGGAGAGGATTCACGAGCTCTTCCCCCTCCGCGCGCCGCAGCATGAGCGCGGCCGCCCCCCCGCGAGCGGCGGCATCCGCAAAGAGGTTCCCGTCGAAGCTCGGCCCCGAGAGAGCGAGGAACAGCTCCCCCGCGGAGATCGTCCGCGTGTCCGTGCTCACGCCGTCGAGCTCGAGCTCGGGGTCCCCCCGCACCAGCTCGGCCCCCGTGGAGTCCAGGACGTCCCGGAGCCGGATGCGGTTCACGGGAGCTCCTCGCGTGCGACGAGATCGTCCCGGAATTCGAACCTTCGTCCCTTCGAGTATTGCCATCTTTCGTGTCCCTTTCCTGCGATGAGCACCACATCCCCCGGTCGAGCGAGACCGAGGGCCGTCCGGATCGCCCTGCGTCGATCCTGTTCCATGACCGGGTCTCCCTCCCGGATGCCGCGGCGAATCTCCTCGAGGATCGCGAGCGGATCCTCGGAGCGCGGGTTGTCGCTCGTCAGGACGACCACATCCGCGAGCTCGGCGGCCACCTCCCCCATCGGCGCGCGCTTGGCGCGGTCGCGGTCGCCGCCGCAGCCGAAGACGCACAGCACTCGCCCTCCGGCCCCCTCGGCGTCGACGGTCGCGCGCAGAGCCTCGAGGGCCGCGCGCAGCGCATCGGGGGTGTGGGCGAAATCGACGAAGACCCGGAAGGCCGGGGCGCGCTCGAAGCGCACCTCCTCGAGCCTTCCGGTCGGAGGAAAGATGGAAGCGAACCCCTCCAGGAGTTGCGAGGGGTTCGCTCCCAACAGGAGAGCCGAGGCCAGGGCAGCGAGAGCGTTTTCGACGTTGTGTCGTCCGACCAGGGGAAGAAACAACCCGGTCTTTAGGATCCCCATCCCTGTGAGAAACAGGTGAGTTCCCTGGGCGTCGACACGGTCGATCGCGGCTCTCAGGTCCCCATTGGACCCGACTCCGTACGTGACCACCCGGTCCGTGTGTTCCAGCGCCGCGCGACGGAAGCGCTCCGCGCGCTCGTCGCCGGCGTGGATCACCGCCGCTCCGCCCGGCTTCAGGTAGCGGAAGATCCGCTCCTTCGCCGCCGCGTAGCGTTCGAGGTCCAGGTGGTAGTCCAAGTGATCGTGGCCGAGGTTCGTGAACACGGCCACGTCGAGTTCCATCCCCGCCAGGCGTTCCTGGGCGAGGGCGTGGGAGCTGGCCTCGAGGACCAGCGCCTTGCCGCCGGCGGCGAGGTTTCGCGCGGCGAGTCGCGCGAGTTCGGTCGCATCCGGCGTGGTGTGGGTCGCCTCCTCGCTCGTGCCTCCGAAGAGGGCCACCTCCACGGTGCCGATGCGCCCGGTGGGCACCCCGGCCGCGGTGAGAATCTGCCACAAGAGGTGCACGACCGTGGTCTTCCCGTTCGTGCCGGTGACCGCGACCGTGCTCTGGGCGCGCGAGGGGGAACCGTGGACGAGCGCGGCCGCCTCGCCGGCGACGCGGCGCGCATCGGGGTGCACCCACTGGGTCGCGTCGAGGTCGAGGGCGCGCGGCGCGAGCACGGCCGCGGCGCCGCGGGCGATGGCCGCGGGCGCGAAGTCCGCGCCGTCGACGCTCCCGCCCTGGAGCGCGCAGAACAGCTCCCCGGCGCCCACGCGACGGCTGTCGATGTGCACGTCGAGGAGGTCGGGGTCGGCGCCGCGACGCTCCCCTCCGAGGGACTCGACCAGTTTCGAGAGCCTTACCACGTGCCCTCCTCGTCGAGAGACCAGGGCTCGAAGGCCTCGTTGCGCTCGGAGACGTCGGAGGCGGCAAATCCCGCGACGAGGTCGTGGCGCGGCACCTCGCCATCGCGCGTGAGACCGAGGGCTTCCGCCAAGATGCGCGCGGCGGCCGGGCCGGAAACCTGGGAACCGAACTTCTTGGGCCCCATCGGCTCGTCGGCGACGACGAACACCATCAGGCGACGCGTGCTCTCCGTGCTCCCGCCGACGAGCACGATCGAACTCGTGTAGCAGTTGCGATGCGGCTTGGGGCGCGATGCCAGGGAGCGGAAGCGCGCCGCGGTCACGTCGATTCCGTTCGCTTCCCACTGCTCCCGCGCGCTCAGCTCCACGTGGACGCACAGCTCTCCGGGAACCTTCTGCGCGGTCCCGGTCTTGGAGGCGAGGTCGAAGCGCGCCGCTGCTTGCTCCACATCGATGCCGAGCGAACGCGCCGCAAGTTCCAGGAACTCCCGGCGCACCTTGCGGCCCGTGCCCTCGAGTGCGCCGAGGCGCATCATGTCGAGGACCTGTGCACAGGTCTCAGGCGAGAAGATGCGCGTGCCCGCATCGATCGGGAGCGCGAAGGAGCGGTCGTTCTGGGAGACCCCGCCGAGGATGCGGAGCGGACGGAAAACGCCCCCGCGCACGACGGTCGCGAGTCCCGCGGCGTGCTGCCAGAGGGTGCTCGAGATCTCGTGGCCGAACGAGATCGACGCGTGGGTGCCCGAGTAGCTCCAGGGCAGCGCAGCGAGGTGACCGGCGCGCTCGGGCCCGAGCCCCGAACCGGGCTTCTTCCCGTAGCCGAGGCGCTCGAGGTAACCGTGGAACGCGCGGTCGGGAATCTGGAGTCCGATCTGGACCATCCCCGCGTTGACCGAGTAGGCCAGGGCCTGGCTCGCGGTGATCTCTCCCTGGAGCGCTCCCTCCGCCTCGTGGATCACGCGTCCGGACGGTCGGCCATCCGGGTAGATCACGCGATAGGCACCGTGGCCCACGTCCAGGGTGTCGCTCGGATCGACGACCCCCTCTTCGAGAGCCGAAGCCATCGTCACGACCTTCATCGTCGAGCCGGTCGTGAAGACGTGGTAGATCGGCGCGAACGGGGCGAGCGGATAGCGTTCGACCGAATCGACAGCGAGGACGTCGCCGGTGTCCACGTCGAGCACGATCGCCTCGGCCACCGCGGGTTCGTGCTCGGCGACGAGCCGTTCGAGCTCCGCGTGCAGAAAGGCTTGCAGCGAGATGTCGAGGGTCGCCACCACCGTCGGCGGCTGGGCCGGGTGTTCGAAGGCGAGATACCCGGGCTCGCGCGACCCGCGCACGGTTCGGTCCGCGAGCCAGTGATAGACCGGTACCGAGAAGTCGAGGCGTTCGCGCCAGACGTCGCGGTCGAGCTCGCGCCTGGCGAGGAGCTCGAGCCCCGTGCGCGGCACCGCCTCGGTGTCGGACTCGTCGCGGTAGCCCCAGTCGCCGAGGAGTTCGGGACGACCGGTGGGCCAGACGCGGTCGCGGCCAAAACCCAGGCGCATCTGCCAACTGGAGACCCCTTCGCTCGCGAGCAGATCACGCACCGCGGCGACGCGCTCGACACCGATCCCGCGGATGGCCCGGGACCAGACGCACGGGATCAGGGCGCTCCAGATCTCTTCGCGCATCGCGTCGCGCTGGGGCCCCCCCACCGGCTCGGGCTCCGAGGGGTCGCGCAAAGCCGCGGCGATCCCATTCGCGAAGTGGCGGCCGAAGCTCCATGCGCTGGACATCCCGCGCCCCTTCCGGGTCTCGAGGGACAGCACCTCGAGGGGACGCCAGATGAGCTGGTAGGTCGTGAGGTTGGTCGGATTCGGCTCGACCCAGATGCCCGGGATCGGCCCTTCGTCCTCGTTCCCGTCGACGAAGCGCAGGACCTCGTTCGCCTGGCGCGCCGAGAGCTCCCAGGAGTCGACCCGGATCACACCGTCGCGCGCATCGGGGAACAGGAGCTCGGTGAGTTCCTCGAGGCTCCAGTCTTCCCCCAGGGCTTCCTCGAGTCCCGGCAGGATGCGTTCGGGGGTGTGGGCCTGCCAAAGCGCCCGCGGGGACACCTCGAGGTCGAAACGCGGTGCGAACCGCGCGAGCACCTCACCGTTGCGATCGGCGATTCGGTAGGCCGGAGCGGCCCCGACGTTCGTGCGCGTGAGGTCGGGTTGACCGGCCGCGTGGGTCTCCGCGAGGAAGGCGATGCGTGCAACGATCACGAGAAAGCCGGCGCCGAGCATCACGTAGGCGCCCATCGGACGCAGGCCTGCTTTGGTCAGGGTTGCGGCTCGCATCCGGTCAGCTCCTCACCTTCTTGGGGACCGAGGGCTGGGCGCTCTCGTCGATCTCCACCGGACCATGGCGCAGCGCCCACTCGGCCTCGGCGTTCGCGATGCGGCGAAGCTCGATCTGGCGCGAGAGGGTCTCGCAGGTGCGCTGGCGCTCGTGGAGTCGGGCCGCGTGGGCCCGATTCGTCGCGGCGAGCAGCGCGCAGCCGATTCCGGCGGCGAGGACCAAGAAGGCCAGCGCGAAGGAGAGCACGAAACGACTCACGGGAAGTCCTCCCCGCCGTCGCAGGCCGCGTGCCGCTTCGGGGCTTCGGTGCGGGTGCGCACCGCGGCCCGCAGGCGTGCGGAGCGCGCCCGGGGATTGGAACGGCGCTCGGTCGCCCCGGGTCCAAGAGGCTTCTTGCCGACCAGCTGCCAGTGTCCTTCCCGAGCGCGCTCTCTGAGCGTGCGTTTCACGACCCCGTCCTCCCCGCTGTGGAAGGTGAGGATCACGAGCCGTCCTCCGTCGACGAGGACGTGTTCCGCGATGCGAAGGCCGCGAACGAGCTGATCCCCCTCTTCATTCACCGCACGGCGCAGGGCCTGGAAGACCTTGGTCGCGGGATGGATGCGGCCGCGCTTGCCGCCGAGCGCCTCGGCGACGACATCGGCGAGGGCCGCCGTGCGCTGGAACGGGGTGCGACGGCGGGCCTCGACGATCGCCCTCGCGACGCGGCGCGAGCGGCGCTCGCCCCCCTCGTAGTAGAAGAGGTCCGCGAGGTCGGCCTCGTCCCAATCGTTGACGATCGCGGCGGCGGTGCGGCGGCGCGTGGGGTCCATGCGCATGTCGAGCGGGCCGTCGAACTGGAAGCTGAATCCGCGCTCGGGGCGGTCGAGCTGGAGCGAGCTGGCGCCGAGGTCGAAGAGCACGCCGACCGCCTCTTCGATCCGGGCCTCGCCGCAGAGCGCGCACAGGCGCGAGATCCGGCCCCGGGCGATCCGAGCGCGGTCTCCGAAGGGCGCGAGGTTCTGCGCGGCCAGTTCGAGGATCTCGGGGTCCTGGTCGACGCCGAAGAGGCGAACGTTCGGGAAGGCCTCCAGGATGGCCCGGGCGTGGCCGCCCGCGCCGAGGGTGCCGTCGAGGATCCAGCCCTCGAGCTCCTCGACCGCACGCTCCCCGCGCAGCGCCTCCAGGGTCTCCTCGAGGAGCACCGGAACGTGTATCCCGCGCTCCGATTCGTGTTCCATGGTGTCCCCCCCGTGTTGCTTCATCTCCCCCTGTGCCCCCTACCCGATCTGGGCCCCCTGTCCGGGCGGCTCGGCGCCGTCCATGAGGATCCCGCAGAACTCATCGAAGGACTCGGAGAAGCCCGACTCGAAGGCCTCCCAACGTTCGGGAGACCACACCTCGGCGCGGTCGCCCACACCGACCAGGACCACCTCGTTCTGGATCCCGGCCAATTCGCGCTGTTCTTCGGGGAGCACGAGGCGGCCGGAGCCGTCGAGGCGCGTCTCCACGGTCGAGGCGAGGAAGACGCGCTGCATCCCGCGCAGATGCGGGCTGCCGAAGGGCTGCAGGGCCATGCGCTCCTGGATCCGCTTCCACCCCTCCCGGGAGAACAGGAACAGGCACCCGTCGGTCCCGCGCGTGAGGATCACCTCCATGTGGCCCTCGGCGTTGCGTCCCAGCTCGTTCTGGAAGCGCTTGGGGATGCAGACGCGATTCTTGTCGTCCAACCCGTGCTTGGATTTCCCCGAGAACATTTCGGGTCAGCTCCTGGGCTGTGATGCCACCGCGTTCCACTTCATGCCACTGCGTGCATCCTAGGGACCCCGGCCTGGATGGAAAGGGGATTGTTCCTCCGCCGGAGGAAAGCCCCCCTCCCGGAATCCGCCCGGCTCGCCCCTCCCCCCCTTCCCCTCGCCTTGAAGGCCCAGCGCCCCCCCATATCTAGTAGGTAGCCCCGCCCCACGCGCCCGCCCGCGGGTGCGCGAAAAAAAAAACTCCGCCGGGACCCGCTCGGCGAATCGCCCTGGGGGCCTCCCGGTCGGTCCCGCTCGCCGGGCGTGCCGGCGGCCCTGGGGGCCGGCCTCCCCGGCGCCCGCGCGGCCTCGATCGCGGCTCGCCGGGCTGGCCCGGGTCATTCATGATCCTGCACACCAGACTTCGCAATCGACCGCCTTCGGCGATCTCTCGCCCCCTGACGGCACTTTGCGATTCCTGCCGTCCTCGTCGACCCGTCAGGGGGGATCCCCTTTCAAGGGATCCACTGGATCCCTTGAATCCGCTTCGCGGACCGGGGCTTACCTTCCGGGGTCAGGAATCGCAAAGCACCATCCGG
>DRLC01000151.1 GCA_011053145.1 Planctomycetota bacterium
GCGCGCGTTCCAGGGCTTCTTCTTCGGGGATCGTGCGGGGTCGGGGCATGGGGAAGCTTGTTCTGGAGAGAATACTTCAAAATGGGCTTGACGGGCAAGGTTGTGTGGTTCATTGTGAAGCGAACGCTTCAAAACAAGGCCCCATGCCACCGGCCGGGGCGGAAGCACAACCCGAGGAGAAGCCAGCATGAGTCAGTTCGTCTTGATCCACGGCGCATGGGGCGGCGCGTGGGAGTTCAACGAAGTCGCCCAGGACCTCGAGAAGGCCGGGCATCGAGCCGTGCCGATCGACCTGCCGGGACACGGAGAGGATCCCGCCCCCGTCTCGACGGTCACGATGGAGGCCTATGTCGCCCGGGTTCTCGACGAGGTCCGCCGTGCCGATGGTCCCGTGATCCTGGTCGGCCATTCCCTCGCAGGAGCCGTCATCGCCCAGGTCGCCGAAGAGGAGCCCGCCGGGATCGAGCGCCTGGTCTTCGCCGCCGCCCTCCTCCCGAAGCACGGGGAGTCTCCCCTCGAACTGATGGAGAGCGACGGGGGAGGGGAGCTCCTCGAGCGTGTCGTGTTCTCCGAGGACCAGTCGTATGCGTCCCTGGATGCCGAGACGATCCGAGACGTCATGCTCCACGACGTCGAGGACCCGGAGGTCCTGCGCCGAGCCACCGCGCACATGCAGTGCCCCCAGGCCGTGCAGCCGTTCCGCGCGGAGGCTCGGCTCACGTCCTCGCGCTTCGGCTCCGTGCCCAAGGTCTATGTCCGTGCCGCGCGAGACAGGGTTCTGTCCCCCGACCTGCAGGCCCGGATGACGGCGGGCTGGGAGATCGAGCGTGTGTTCACGCTCGACTCGGGCCACTTCCCGCTGCTCTCCACCCCGTCTTCCTTGGCGAGCGTCCTGATCGAGATCGCCGCCATGGAGCCCGCTCAGGGATGACCCGAGCAGGCCTCATGCGGTTCTCCGGAGGGCCGTCCAGCGACGCGCCCTCGTCCCTTCTCTGTTCCCTTTCCGAAGTCCCCGACCACAGGAGCTGATTCCATGCCCCTCACACTCACTCTGACAGAAGGCATCTTGACACGTGAGCAAGCAACGAAAGCGGTCCGCCAGCTGACCGACACGATGCTCGAGCTGCACGACCTCACCGGCAACTCCGTGATGACTCCCAACGTGACCGCCAACGTGCACTTCGTCCCGGAGGGGCTCAGCTTCTCAGGCGGCGAGCCGTTTCGAGGCGCGTGGGTGGAATGGAAGGTGCCGTCCTTCGCGTTCGCCACGCGCGAGGTCCAGGAGGGCTTCGGCGCGAGCGCGGCGGACATCATTCATGAGCTCTCCGGCGGTTCCCAACCCAAGGAGAACGTCTACTTCAACGTCGTCCATACCGTCGACGGGACCTGGAACCTCGACGGCCGCGCGATGACGAACGAAGAGCTCGGCGAGGCCATTTCCAAGGGCTGATGGTCGCGTCGGCCGCGGCGGCTCACAGGGCCGCCGCGGCCGAACACCCGTTCCCCCCAACCCGATCGATCCGCCATGGGACGCATCCTCTTCGTCGTGACCAACGTGGGGCGCATCGGCCCCCGAGATCGGCCGACCGGCTACGAGTTCTCCGAGGTCGCCCACCCCTTTCTCGTGTTCGCAGCCGAAGGCATCGCCGTCGACTTCGCGAGTCCACTCGGAGGCTCGCCGCCTGAGGACGGGTTCGATCCGTCGGACTCGGCGAGCGTCCTGTTTCGCGAGAGCGCGGCCTTCCGTCGCTTGAACCGAAGCCTGCGGCTCGCGGACGTTGTGCTGGAGCGCTACGACGCGGTCTTCTTCCCCGGGGGCCTTGGGCCGATGGTGGACCTCTACCGAGACCCCGGCGTGAAGGCGGCCGTCGCCCACATGCACGAGCTAGGACGTGTCGTCGGAGCGGTCTGCCACGGCCCCGTCGCTTTGCTCGATGTTCGGCTCCCGGATGGATCGAACTTCCTCCAGGGTCGGCGTGTCGCCGCGTTCACTTCCGCCGAGGAGGAGGGCCACTCGCTCGAGGACGTTCCCTTCCTCCTCGACGCCGCGCTCGTGCGCCAGGGCGCGCGGCACTCCGGAGGAAGTCCCTTCGAGGCCCACGTGGTCGTGGACGGCAACCTCGTCACCGGGCAGAACCCTGCGTCCGCGCGGGGAGTCGCCCGGGCGATGGTCGAGCTCTCTCGCAGTGGGAAAGCCTCGACGGTCGAGGCACGCGGCCAAGGCGGATCCTGAACGAGAGCGACCGACCAGCGGTGGCACCGCCGGTCGGTCGCTCTATCACCAAGGCGATCTCGCGCTCAGCCGTTCAGGGCTTCGTGCACGCGGCCGACCATCTCGGGACCCGGGGTGAGGGTTTGGTCGCCGTCGTCGCGCCACTTGGAGGGGCAGCCCTCCTTGGGGTTCTTCGTGAGGTAGATGTTCGCCTTGAACTTGCGATAGAGCTCGTCGATGTTGCGCCCGAGGTTCAGGAAGTTCACCTCGGCGTTCATCAGCTTGCCTTCGGGGGAGATCAGGAAGGTCCCGCGCAGGGCGAGGCCCGCATCCTCGAGGTAGACCCCGAACATGCGGGAGATGGCCCCGGTCGGGTCGGCTCCCATCGAGTACTCCACGTTGGCCAGCTCCTTCTCGTCGCGCTGCCAGGCGAGGTGGACGAACTGGGTGTCCGTGCTGACGGTGACGAGCTTGCCGCCGAGTCGGGCGATACGGTCTTGCTGCTCTGCCAGAGCAGCGAACTCAGTCGCTCACACGAAGGTGAAGTCGGCCGGGTAGAAGAACAGGATGGTCCACTGACCGGCCTTCTTGGCCTCGGCGAGGCTGAAGGCGCCGAAGTTCTTTTCCTTGGGCTCGTAGGTGGTGAGTTCGAAGTCCGGGACTTCGGCACCGACCTGAAGGGGGGCGTTCTCGCTCATGATCTTTTTTCGTCCGTTGCGTCGGGTGTCGTCCGAAAACGGGATGGGGGGGCGTGCCCCCCGGGAATTGAGGGCGTCACGATAACAACTGACGTGCACGGGAGAAAGCCGAGGGAGTCAGTCTCCGAGGGCTTTCTTCAGCATCCGCCGGTAGCCGGGAAGGCCCGGCGGGCCGACGGCTCGGTCCACGCGCTCGCCGGCGGCGTCGAAGGCGATCGTCGTGGGGGTGGAGCGCACCCCGAAGCGTTCGGAGAGGGCCTGAAAGTCACCGTCGAACAGGGCCACCCGTGCATCCCAGCCCCGGTCCTCGACGAACTCTTGGAGCGCCCGGGCCGAATCCACGCTCCCCCTCGGGAGGACGACATCGAGGGACAGGAGCAGGAGTTCGACCCCTTGCTCTTCGCATTCCTTCTGGAGCTCGACGAGCTCCGGCATCTCATGGACGCAGGGGCCTCACCAGGTGGCCCAGAAATGCAGCAGGAGTCCCCGGCGTCCCTCGGTCGGCTCGAGGCGCGCACGGAGGGCGGCGAGATCGAAGACCTCCGGCGCGGGGATGTCGACCCCCTCGGTGGGGGGGGTGTCCACACCACATGCCGGCGGGACGAGGCACAGCGATGCGAGGGCCAGGAGGCGGAGGAGGAGTTTCATGGAGGGAGAGCGGGGGGAGGGGCGAGGCGAGACCAGGACACCACGCTCCCGCCCCCTTGTCCAACCCATCCCGTCGCGGCAGGTTCTTCCCGGGCCTCCCAGGGGATAGATTCTCCAGCGACGCCCGCGCCCCCACGCCCCCTCCTCCATGGACAGCAACACGACTTCCCCGTATCCGAAGGTTCCCGCCCAGCCCTCCTTCCCCGAGATGGAGGAGCGCATCCTGCGCAGCTGGAAGGCGGAGCGGATCTTCCAGGAATCCGTCGAGCGTCGCACCGGCGATGAGTTCGTGTTCTACGACGGGCCACCCTTTGCGAACGGCCTGCCGCACTACGGGCACCTTCTGACGGGCTACGTCAAGGACATCATCCCTCGCTACCAGACGATGCGCGGCAAGCGCGTCGAACGGCGATTCGGCTGGGACTGCCACGGGCTGCCGGCGGAAATGGGGACCGAGAAGGAACTCGGGATCAGTGGGCGCAAGAGGATCCTCGAGTACGGCATCGACCGCTTCAACGCGCACTGCCGCGAGCAGGTCATGCGCTACGCGTCCGAATGGGAGCGCTACGTCGAACGCCAGGCGCGCTGGGTCGACTTCCAGGGCGACTACAAGACCATGGACCTCGAGTTCATGGAGAGCGTCATGTGGGCGTTCAAGACCCTTTGGGACAAGGGCCTGCTCTACGAGAGCTACCGTGTGATGCCGTACTCGTGGGCCGCGGAGACCCCGGTCTCGAACTTCGAGACGCGCATGGACGATTCCTACCGCGAGCGCCAGGACCCGGCCCTGACGGTGCGCCTGCGCCTCGTGCCCCGGGATGCGGGCGAGGTCCCGACCGACCTCCTGATCTGGACCACGACACCCTGGACCCTGCCCTCCAATCTGGCGGTCGCGGTCGGCGAGGACATCGAATACGCGATTCTCGAGAAGGACGGGCGGCGCACGATCCTCGGTGCCGATCTCGTCGCGAAGTACGAGCGCGAACTCGGCGACTGGGAGCGGGTCGGCGGTGTCCGGGGGACGGAACTCGTCGGCCGCAGCTACGAACCGCTCTTCCCCTACTTCGCGAATCACCCGAAGGCCTTTCGCGTCCTCGCCGGCGACTTCGTCGACACCTCGGAGGGCACGGGCATCGTCCACCTCGCCCCGGGGTTCGGCGAGGACGATCAGCGTGTCTGCGAAGGCGAGGGGATCGAGCTCGTCTGCCCCGTCGACCACGCGGGCAACTTCACCGCCGAGGTTTCCGATTGGGCGGGCACGAACGTCCTCGAAGCGAACAAGCCGATCATCGCCGCCCTCAAGGAGCGTGGGGTCGTCGTCCGCCACGAGACCTATCTGCACAACTACCCGCATTGCTGGCGTACCGACGAGCCGCTGATCTACCGTGCCGTCTCCTCGTGGTACGTCGCGGTGACGAAGTTCCGGGATCGCATGGTCGAGCTGAACCGCACGATCCACTGGGTGCCGGAGCACATCCGCGACGGCCAGATGGGACGCTGGCTCGAGGGGGCGCGGGACTGGTCGATCAGCCGCAACCGCTTCTGGGGCTCGCCGATCCCGGTCTGGAAGAGCGACGACCCCGCCTATCCGCGCATCGACGTCTACGGCAGCCTCGACGAGATCGAGCGCGATTTCGGCGTGCGTCCCACGGACCTGCACCGGCCCGCGATCGACGCGCTCACGCGGCCGAACCCGGACGATCCCACCGGCAAGAGCACGATGCGCCGGGTCGAAGACGTGCTCGACGGCTGGTTCGAGTCCGGCTCGATGCCCTACGCCCAGGTGCACTACCCGTTCGAGAACCGCGAGTGGTTCGAGAACCACTTCCCGGCCGACTTCATCGTCGAGTACGTCGCCCAGACGCGCGGCTGGTTCTACACGATGATCGTGCTCGCCACGGCGCTCTTCGACCGGCCGCCGTTCCAGAACTGCATTTGCCACGGGGTCGTCACGGACGTGACCGGACGCAAGCTTTCGAAGCGCCTGCGCAACTATCCGGAGCCGACCGCTCTGTTCGACACCCAGGGCTCCGACGCGGTGCGCTGGTTCTTCTGCTCTTCGAGCGTGCTGATGCGAGCCGGGGAGCTGCAGATGGACCTCGACGGCAAGGGCGTCGCCGAGGTCGTGCGCCTGGTGCTCAAGCCGATCTGGAACGCCTACCACTTCTTCACGCTCTACGCGAACGCGGCCGGCATCCGGGCCGAGCCGCGCAGGGACTCGACGGACCTCCTCGACCGGTACGCCCTCGCAAAGACGCGCCAGCTCGTGGAGCACGTCCAGGAGCGCCTCGACGACTACGACATCCCCGGGGCCTGCGCCGAGGTGCGTTCGTTCCTCGACGCGCTGAACAACTGGGTCATCCGCCGCAGCCGCCAGCGCTTCTACGACGAGGAGAAGCAGGCCTTCGACACGCTCTTCACGGTGCTGGTGACCTTCTCCCGGACCATCGCACCGCTCCTGCCCTTGCTGGCCGAGGAGGTCTATCGTGGGCTGACGGGGGAGCGCAGCGTGCACCTCACCGACTGGCCGGATGTCGCCGAACTCCCCCGCGATCCGGCCCTGGTCGAGGGCATGGACCGCATCCGCGAGGTTGCGTCCGCCGTTCTCGGTCTGCGCGAGGAGGCGCGAGCGCGCATCCGCCTGCCACTCGCGTCGGTGACGATCGCGGGAGCCGGTGCGGCCGATCTCGAGCCCTACTTCGAGCTCCTCGCCGACGAGGTCAACGTGCGCGAGGTTCGCTGCGCGGAGGACGCGCTGGACTTCGCGGAGGCGCGCCTCGCGCTCAAGCCGCGCGTCCTCGGACCGCGGGTCGGTGGCGCGATGAAGGCGATCCTCGCCGCAGCCCGCGAGGGGCGCTGGGAGCGCGACGGGGAGGGGCGAGTCGTCGTCGAGGGTCGCGCCCTCGAAGCGGACGAGTACGAACTCGCCCTCGTTGCGGGCGACAAGGCCGAGGGCCTCGCCATCGCCGCGCTGCCGGGCGGCGACCTGGTCGTCGCCCTCGATGTACGCACAACGCCGGAGCTCCTGCGCGAGGGGCTCGCGCGGGACGCGGTGCGGCTGATCCAGATCGCCCGGCGCGATGCGGGCCTCGACGTCTCCGACCGCATCCGGGTGGGGATCGAAGCATCGCCGGAGGTCGCCGAGGCGATCGAGGAACACCGCGACTGGGTGTGCGCGCAGGTCCTGGCGGAGGACCTGCGGCTCGGGGAGGCTTCCGGAGACTTCGTGGACACCGGGCGGGTCGGCGAAGTGGAGCTCAAGCTCGGCGTGAGCGCCGTCTGAGGTCCGTCTCGGGGCGTGTCGATTCCTTGCCTCGTTCGGGGTGGGGAATCGCTTGCATGCTATCCTAAGAATGCTTTTCCCCAATTCTTGCGAGGACCCATGGGCGAACACCAGATCCACGAGACGAGCGGCAGTGCGGAGATGCGGACCTTCGTGCGGGCCGTGCTCGAGGACTTGGCCGCCCTCGAACGCATGATCGCGACCGAGGGGATGTTCGAGTCGGGCGTGCGCTGTATCGGGGCGGAGCAGGAGATGTTCCTCGTCGACCGAGGCATGCACCCGACGAACAAGGCGTTGCAGATCCTCGAGCGGCTTCCGTCGGAGTCCTTCACGACCGAGCTCGGCCAGTTCAACCTCGAAGCGAACCTCTCGCCGTTAGCGCTGGAGGGCGAATGCCTCTCCCAGCTCGAGGAGGAGCTGAACTGCTTCGTCGCGAAGGCCCGCGTCGCCGCGCGATCGGAGGACGCGCGCGTCGTCCTGACCGGAATCCTCCCCACGCTGGAAAAGACGGACCTGACCTTGGAGTCCATGACTCCGATGCCGCGCTACTACCAGCTCAACCAGGTCATGCGCGATCTGCGCGGCGGAGAGTTTCGGACCTATATCAAGGGGCTCGACGAGCTGCAGACGACCCACGACAACGTGATGCTGGAGGCGTGCAATACGAGCTTCCAGATCCATTTCCAGGTCGCGCCTGAGGAATTCGCGACGCTCTACAACATCGCCCAGGTCGTGATGGCGCCGGTCCTCGCCGCGGCGGTCAATTCACCGGTGCTCCTGCAACACCGGCTCTGGCACGAGACGCGCGTCGCGCTCTTCCAGCAGTCCGTCGATACGCGCTCCGAGCTGCACGCCCAGCGCGGCGGGCGGGTGCGTGTGAGCTTCGGCGACGACTGGGTCCACAAGAGCGTGATCGAGATCTTCCGCGAGGACATCGCCCGCTTCCGGGCGCTGATCGCGAGCGACATCGAGGAGTCCCCGCTGGCGAAGCTGGAGCGCGGGGAAATCCCGGAGCTGAAGGCGCTGCGGCTCCACAACGGCACGATCTACCGCTGGAACAGGCCCTGCTACGGGGTGGCGAACGGTCGTCCCCACCTGCGCATCGAGAACCGCGTCCTGCCGGCTGGACCGTCCATTCTGGACGAGGTCGCCAACGCTGCCTTCTACTTCGGTTTGATGTGCGGCGTTTCCGAGGAATACGGGGACGTGCGCACCTCGATGGCATTCTCGGACGCGAAGGAGAACTTCACCGCGGCGGCCCGCTACGGGCTGCGTGCGCGGTTGCGGTGGTTCGGTGGTGAGAGCTATGGCGCGGAGACTCTGATCCTCGACCATCTGCTTCCCCTCGCCGAGAAGGGTCTCAACGACCGAGGTCTGCGCTCCGATGACGTGGAGCGCTACCTCGGCGTCATCCGCGAGCGGGTGGGGAAGGGGCGCACCGGCTCCCAGTGGATGCTCGATTCCCTGGAGAGCATGCGGGATGCTCGCTCCGACGAAGCCTACCGGGCCCTGACCGCAACGATGACCGAGGAACAGGAGGCCGGCGCACCCGTGCACGAATGGCCCCTCGCGCGCGTCGCGGGAACCGAGGACATCCGCGACAGCTACCGAACCGTCAGCCAGGTGATGACGCGTGACCTCTTCACGGTCCACCCGGAGGACCTCCTGGATCTCGCGGCGAGCGTGATGGATTGGGAACACCTGCGCCACGTCCCGGTCGAGGACCAGGAAGGTCGGCTCGTCGGGCTCGTGACCTACCGCACGCTGCTTAGGATCTTCGGCCGCCGTGAGCGCCGGGAGACCGTCGCGGTGAGTGACGTGATGCGTCGCAATCCGAACACGATTCGACCGGAGGCGAGTGTCTCCGAAGCGATCCGCACGATGCGAGAGAACAAGTTGGGGTGCCTCCCGGTGGTCGAGGACGGGCGCCTCGTGGGCATTGTCACCGAGTCCGACTTCATGGAAGTCGCCGCGCGGCTTCTCGAAGAGTGGTTGCAGAGGGATTGAACGACCTGGAGCGCCGCCTGGGCGCCTATCCGGAGACCTCCCACGCCGCCCAGGCGAAGGGCCGTGGGACCCTGCTCCTCGTGGTGGGGGGGATGCACGGGAACGAACCCGCCGGCGTCCTGGCGGCGCGGCGCGTGCTCGAGACGCTCGGGGAACTGAGGCCCGACGTCCACGGCCGCATCGTTTGCCTGGCGGGGAACGTCGGCGCCCTCCGGGAGGGGCTGCGCTACCGGTCGCGGGACCTCAACCGCCTTTGGGAACCCCAGGCGATCGAACGCGCCCGCGCCGCCCGCGACATCGAATCGGAGGACGAAGAGGCGCGTGAGCAGCGTGAGCTCCTGTGGGAGATCGAAGAGCATCTCGCCGGGAGCTGGGAGCGCGTCGCCCTGCTCGACCTGCACTCCACCTCGGCCGTGGGCGCGCCCTTCTCGATCATGGGCGACACCCTCCAGAACCGCGGCGTCGCGTTCGCCCTCGGCGTGCCGGTGATCCTCGGACTCGAGGAGCGCATCGACGGGACCTTGCTGTCCTACTTTTCCGAGCGTGGCCACACGGCCGTATGCGTCGAGGGGGGGCAGAACGACCTCCCGGAGACCGTCGAGCACCATGAGGCGGCGATTTGGATCTCCCTCCATTCCCTCGGGATGATCGCGGAGGCGGATGTTCCCGCGCTCGAAGAGAAGCGCGGTTTGCTCGCGACGGCGGCCCGCGGACTCCCGAAGGTGATCGAGATCCGTCACCGCCAGGACGTACCCGACGAGATCGACTTCGCGATGCGCCCGGGCTTCGCGAACTTCCACCGCATCCACGACGGGGAGCTGCTCGGGTGGTTCTGCGAGCCGGGCGAGGAGGACGTCGCCCCCGGGCAGCGCAAGGAGGTGCGCACTCCCCTCGATGGGCTGCTCCTGATGCCGCGCTACCAGGGCCAGGGCAACGACGCATTCTTCGTCGGGCGCGAGGTGCGGAGGACCTGGCTCGCGGTCTCCGCGGTGCTGCGGCGGCTGCGACTGCAGTGGATTCTGCCATTGCTACCCGGCGTCCGGGCCGTGGAGGGCCGGACCCGTCGCCTGCGGGTGGACGGCCACATCGCGCGCTGGGACGTGCTCGAGATCCTGCACCTGTTCGGCTACCGCCGCTGCTCCGCGGAGGGGGAGCAGCTCGAGTTCGTGCGGCGAGCCGATCGGCTCTGATCTCCCTTCGCCGCACGGGTTTCCCCAGGGCAGATCCCCGGAACCGGGCGCGGAAACCGGGCATCAGCCCAGGGAAACCTTGAAAGGAATCCCGCCGCCCGGCGTCATGGCCGTGCCCCCACCCCCATGCACTTCCTCATCACCGGCGGAGCGGGATTCCTCGGCTCCCACTTGACGGACGCCCTCGTCGCGCGCGGCGACGAGGTCACGGTGCTGGATGACCTGTCGACCGGTCGTGCCCGGAACCTGTCCCCGGCGGCCGGACTCGCGTTCGTGGAGGGGAGCGTGCTGGATCGCGACCTCGTCGAGCGGCTCACCGCCCGCGCCGACTGCGCCGTCCACCTTGCCGCCAAGGTCGGCGTTCGCCTGATCCTCGACTCACCGCGCGAGACGATCGAGACGAACGTGGAGGGCACGCGCCACGTGCTCGACGCCTGCGCGCGTCACGGGAAGCGCGTGCTCCTCGCCTCCTCGTCCGAGGTCTACGGCCTGAGCGAAGAGCTTCCCTTTCGCGAGGACGCTCCTGTGCTTCGCGGTGCCACCTCCGAGCCGCGCTGGTGCTACGCATCCTCGAAGGAGCTCGGGGAGCGACTGGCCCTGGCCTACGCTCGCGAGAGTGGACTCGACGTCCGCATCGCTCGTTTCTTCAACGTCGTCGGCCCACGCCAGCGCGGACGCTACGGGATGGTGCTTCCGAACTTCGTGCGACAGGCCCTCTCGGGGGAGCCGATCACGGTCTTCGGCGATGGAACCCAAACGCGCTCGTTCCTCCACGTCGCGGACTGGGTGCGCGCGGTGTCGTCGCTGCTCGAGGTCCCCGCCGCCCGCGGCGAGGTCGTCAACGTCGGGTCCCCCCGCGAGGTCGCGATCGAGCGCGTGGGTCGGCTCGTGCGCGAGCGCCTCGCGAGCTCCTCACCGATCGTCCACATGCCCTACCGGGAGGTGTATGGCATTCGGACCCCCGATCTCGTTCGACGGGTTCCCGATACGGCCAAACTCGAGGCCCTCACGGGTTTCCGGGCCGAGCTCTCCCTCGAGGAGGCGATCGACGACCTCGCCCGTGAGCGCGGGGCCGTTCCCTCGCGATGACCCCACTCAAATCCCGGCGTAGGCACGGCGCGCGTCCACCTGGACGATGCGGTCTTCCTCGGCGATCCAGCCGGTGAGCTTTCCTCCCCAGACGCAGCCCGAGTCGAGGCCTCGAAAACCGGGCTTCAGGAGCAGCCCCTGGCGAGCCCAATGCCCGAAGACGACCGTCCTGCCTCCGACGCGCGTGCGGTCGAAGAGCTCGTGCCAGGGCCGATAGGGAGGGGGCGCCGGATCCATCCCGCGCGCCAGGTTTCCCTCGGGGTCGCAAAAGCGGATCGTCACGGCCGCGCTCGCCGCTGGTCCCGGGTCGTTCGGGTCCTCCGCGAGCAGGACCGCGATCGGATCCTTCCACGCAGGGGAGAAGCCCCCATGGACCAAGACGAGGTCCTCGAAGGGGCGCACGAACGGGCGGGAGGCGAGCCAGCCCAGGAGCTCGACGCGATCCTCCCCCCGCAGGACGTCCCCGAAGGTGTCGCTCTTGCGCTCCGGCCGCGTGCCCCGTGCCGTGGCGAGCAGGGCGAGATCGTGGTTGCCGAGCACTCCACCCGCATCCAGGCTCGCGAGCAGTCGCAGGCAACCGGCGGAATCCGGCCCGCGATTCACGAGGTCCCCCACGGGCTCCAGGCGATCGGCGGCCGGATCGAAACGGATCTCTTCCAGGAGTCGCTCGAGCTCCTCCCTGCACCCTTGGATGTCACCGATGAAGATGCGCCGCTGCACCGCCCGAGCATAGCGTGGACTTGGGCTCGGCGAGCCCCCAGACTCTAGGGCTCCATGTCCGTTCCCTCGCAGCCCGCCGCCCGCGGGATCCCCGGCCTCGCCGTCGTGTTCGTGATCGTCGTGGTCGGGATCGTCACCGGCGCCGGGTACTTCCACTACAAGGCTCCGCGCCTCCTCGACGACCTCGACGCGCGCGTGGCCGAGGTTCCCACGAGCACCGAGGGCCGCCTCGAGAAGTGGATGCTGTTCAGCGCTCCGAACATCCACCATCGCCTGTCGATCTTCGGTCGCTTCTCCGAGGAGCATCCGTGGCTGATCACCCACGCGGTCGGCGGGGCGGCCGGCGAGGTCCAGGTGTGGGGGATCGACTGCACCGAACTCCCCAGGGGGCTCACCCACATCGAGGGGTCGACCGTGGTCGTGGAGGTTCCGCCGCCCCATCCCCTGGGGCGGATGGAACTCGACTCGCACCAGCGCGTCTACATCCCCGTCTACGCCTCCGAGGCCGAGGCGCCCGATCCCGCGGAACGTTTGCGCTCCCTCGCGATGCACCTTCTGGATCGCATGCCCGACGCCCTTTCCAGGGACATTCCCGGTGCGAGCATCGAGATCCGCGTCCTTCCCGAAGTCCCCCGGCCCGAGGACCCATGAGCGAGGCGCAACGAGGCCGATGCCGTCCTGATCCGCTGCGGTGACGATGACTCGAACCCGATCCCTGCTCGCGGCACTCCTGCCCCTTGCGACGCTGTTCGCGGCTGCCGAGTCGCTCTCCGTGCGACTGCGGTTGCCGTGGCGGGAGCTCGGGGCACTGCTGTTCGCGGAGGCCCTCGCGCTGTGGCTCGTGGCGGGGCTGTTCGCGGCCGTGCCGGCTGCCTGGACCCTGCGCTTCCTCGAACGCCGCCGCGACCCTTCCGAGGAACCGCGCCGCCGGCAGGCCCGCGCCGCCGGGGTGCTCCTCGCGTGGATGAGCGGTCCCGTGGCGGCCCACGCGGCGCTCGACCGATACGTCGGCCTCGGCGGGAACTTCGTCGCGCTCGACGGCTTCGGACCCTGGGAGGGCGTCGTGGGGAGCTTCCTCGCCAGTGTGCTCCTCGGCTGGATCGCCTATCGCTTGGTCTTGCGTTTCGGAGGGTTCGCCCCCGCGATCGTCGTGGTCGCCGCTTCCCTCCTCGTCGGGACGCTGGTCCGGACCGACCGAGTCGTTCCCCCGGCGCCCGCGGGCGCGCTCCCGTCCTCCTCCCGTCCGAACCTCCTCCTGCTCGTCTGGGACACGACCCGCTCGGATCGCCTCACACCCTACGGCTATGACCGGCCGACGACACCGCATCTAGAGCGCCTCGCCGACGAATCCGTCCTGTTCGAGCGAGCCACCTCCGTCTCGACCTTCACGTTCACCTCGCACCTGTCGATGCTGACCGGCGTCTATCCGTCGACGCACGGGGCGCGCCTCTTGTCGATCCGCTACGACCCGCGCCGCGCGCGCACGCTCACCGAGGAATTGCGTCGCGCGGGGTACCGAACCGGAGCCTTCGTGGGCACCGACGTCCTCGCCGGGAGGACGGGACTGCGTCACGGCTTCGAGCGCTACAGCGACCGCGTCGACCCGATGGTCTGCGACACCTTCGCGTGGAGCCTCGTCCACGACCTCCAGGCCCTCGCGGCGCGCGCGATTCCCGCCCTGGGGGGAAACGGTTCACCGCACTGGTTCCAGGACTTCCAGCGCCCGGCCTCCGGTGTCCTCGCAGACGCACTCGAATGGATCCAGGAGGACGACCCGCGTCCCTGGTTCTGCTTCATCAACCTCTATGACGTGCACTGGCCGTATCTGCCCGAGGCCGACGGACTCGCGCTCGTTTCCGCCTACGACGGCCCGCTCGACGGCTATCTCTTCCGCAGCAATCGCTGGAAGAGCGGGACGCGGATCACGGAAGCAGACCGCCTGCACGTCAGCGAACTCTATGACGGCGAACTCCTCGAGCTCGACGAAGACGTGGATGCGTTCCTCGACGCCCTCGACCTCGAGGATGGTTCGACCGCGGTGCTCATGACGTCCGATCACGGTGAGGCCTTCGGCGAGGCCGGGCGGTGGAAGCACGAGGACATCCTCGAACCCCAGGTGCATGTGCCGATGCTCCTCAGACCGGCCGAGCCCACCCCGACCTCCCGCCGCGTCCGAGAGCGCGCGAGCGGGGTCGACGTCGCCCCGACGCTGCTCGCGCTCGCGGGCCTCGATCCGCTCGAGGGCACCGAGGGGCGGAGCCTGCTCGATCCCCTCGCCCCGGACCGCGCGGTGTTCCTCGAGGACCGCGACCACCTCGACCCGGCCGACGTGCGGGTCGCCCTCTACGAGGACCACTGGAAGCTCGTGCGGCTCGGGCTCGACCCCGACGCGCCGTTCCAGCTCTTCGACCTCTCGACCGACCCCCTCGGGGTCCACGACGTGGCCTCCGAGCACCCGAGGGTCCTCGAGCGCATGGCGGAGCGATTCCTCGCCCGACGCGCCGAGCGGGCCGAGGCCGACCGGAGCGTGGGGGCCGGCGACAACCGGGCCGCAGCGGGCCTCGAGGCCCTTGGATACGCCGGGAAGTGAGTTCCGGACGCCCCTGAACCCGGGCCTCTCCCTTGCGGGGCGGGGAGAATGCCGGTAACGTCCCCCGCTCGAATCCCGAGGAACCCCCTCCAACGTCATGGCACACTCACAGATCAAGGCCGGCGGACCGACCCGCGGGCGTCGCCGCGTCAAGAAGATGGGCATGGGCTCCGGCAAGGCCGTCGCCGCCGCCAAGAAGGCCAAGAAGAAGGGCAAGCGCGGTTAGCCCCTCCTCCGAGCCCCCCGTTACGAGGCGCTCTTCGCTGCCCCCCGGGCGCGGAGGGTGCCTTTCGTCGTGTGCGGGCGGCGCCCCCCCGGCGGGGGAACCAGGACGAGGAGCGCGACGCCGACGAACGCGAGGATCCAGGGAACCGCGACGGGCGCGGCCTTCCACGCGCCGGACTCCATGAGGTCCAGCACGAGGATCGCGTTGTAACCCGTGTGCAGGAGGATCGAGGGCCAGAGCCTTCGGCTCGAGAGCGCGAGCATCGCGAGCAGGCCCCCGATGACCGCGGTCGGGAGGAAGCGATAGAGCGAGGCGTGGACCGCGCCGAAGAGCAGCGCCTGCCAGAGCACCACCCGCGTGGGCGCGAGGTCGCGGCGAAGACCGGCGAGGACGGCCCCGCGGAAGAAGAGTTCCTCGCAGATCCCGGGGGCGAGTGCGAAGAGGAGAACGAGGGCGAGCGGGGAGAGCGAACCGAGCGCCTCGGTGAGTTCGCCGGACTCCATACCGCTCGGGAGGGGGAGCAGCGATCGCTGCAGCTCGAAGAGTTCGTGGGAGAAGGTCGCGAGGGCGGGTGCGAGGAGGAGCGCGCCGAGCAGGTGCGACGTGCGCGGACGTCCGAGCCCGAGCACGCGTACGGTCGAGGCGCCGAATCGACGCGCCATGCCACGCCCGTGCAGGAGCGCGGGCAGGGCGAGGAAACCGAACAGGGTCGCGAGGAGACCTGGGACGAGGGCGCGAGCCTGCAGCGCGCCGCCGACCGCGTAGACGACGAAGACGGATCCGAAGGCGAGCCGCAACGCGCGCCCGGCCTCGTCCCCCGGTCGGTGTTCCCGGCCGCGGAAGAGGCGCTCGGGATCCAGGGCGCTCGAGATGTGGCGCAGGAGCAGGAGGGCGAGGGCGAGGGAGGACACCGCGGCGAGGAGCGCGGGCCGTGCCTCGAGCGTCCCCGAGAGGGCATCGCGCAGGACGAGGGTGGGGCCGGTGATCGGGACGAGCGCGAGGACGCCGTCGGTCACCAGCGTGTCCTGGGTCGATGGCGCCGCGAGCAGGGAAGCGAAGAGCAGCACCGGAAGCACGTAGTGCTGGCCCTCGCGGAAGCTCCGCGCACGCGCGGCGACGAAGCACAGGATCGCGGTGAGTGCGATCGCGGTCGGAAGGAAGAGCGCGAGGGCGAGGGCCAGGCGGCCGAGGCCGAATCCCGCTTCGAGCCCGCGTCCCTCCGCGAGCCCGAGTGAAACGCACGCGAGGAAGCTCGCCCCGTTCCCCACGAGCGCCGAGAGTGCGGCGACCAGCACCGCTCCCGCCTTGCCGAGGGCGAGGACGCGCGTCGAGACCGGCTGGACGAGCAGGGTCTCCACGGTCCCGCCCTCACGCTCTTCGCAGAACGCACCGAGGGCCGCATACGACGCACCGGAGACGAGCACCATGCAGAGGATCAACGGCAACAGGGCGCCGAGGCCGCGGCCCGCGCGGTCCACATCGCTCGCGAGGTCGGCCGGACTCGGCACGAAGGCCCCGGCGGGATCGATTTCGAGCCGATCGGTCACCCGTTCGAGCGAGAGCGTCGCGCGCAGCTCCTCGAGCGCGGTTTGGATGCGGCGGGCCGCCTCGCGCCCGTCCGGACGGGACGCGTCGAAGGCGACCTCGATCGGCGGGGCGCCTTCCTCCGAAGCGGCCGCGAGGAGCACCGCGGCGAACGGGTCTCGGTCGTCGGCGAGGAGCGCCGCGCTCGCCCCTGGATCGAGGTCGGCGCGTTCGACGAGGACCAGGTCGAGACCGGGCTCGTTCAGCGTGCGCAGGACGAAGTCGTGCACCCCGAGCGGGAGGGCTTCGAGGTCGGCGGCGACCCGCAGGCTCTTCGACTGCACGCTCTCGGTGGCGCGCCGTCCGATCCGGTCCAGGCCGAGGAAGAGCAGGGGGAAGAGCGCCATCGGCAGGATGACGGAGAGCACGAACGCGCGTCGATCCCGCGCGAGGCGCAGGAGCTCGAGGCGCAGGACCGAGGAGACGTGGGCGAGTCCGGCTCCTCTCATGCGCTGGCTCTCCTCGCGGGTTGCATCTCGTCGTCCGCACCCTCGACGAGGGCCCGGAAGACCTCGTCGAGGTGCTCGCGTCCGGTGCGAGCGCGCAGTTCGTCGAGCGTTCCATCGGCGAGCAGCCGCCCGCCGAAGATCACGCCGATGCGGTCGCACAGGCGTTCGGCCTCGGAAAGGATATGCGTGCTCAGCAGGACGCAGCTCTCGTCGCGGCGGCTCGCCTCGATGAAGCCCACCATGTCGGAGGTGGCGAGGATGTCGAGCCCGGTCGTCGGCTCGTCGAGGATCAGGACCTCTGGAGCGTGCAGCACCGCGCGCGCGATGCTGACGCGCTGGCGTTGGCCGGAGGACAGGCTCTCGGTGCGCTGGTCCACGAAGGAGGCGAGTTGGAAGGCCTCGATCAACTCTTCGATCCGCTCCCCGAGCGCGTCGCGGCCGAGGCCGTGCAGCTCGCCGAAGTAGCGCAGGATCTCGCGGCCGGTGAGCCGCGGGTACAGCCCGGTGGACTGCGAGAGGAAGCCGATGCGCCGACGCACCTCGAGCGGTTCCGCGGTGATCTCGCACCCGGCCACGCGGGCGCTTCCCGAGGTGGGCGGAAGGATCGTCGCGAGCATCCGCAGGGTCGTCGACTTGCCGGCCCCGTTCGGACCCAGGAGTCCGTGGATCTCCCCCTTGCGAGCCCGAAAGTCCAGGCCGGTGACCGCGGCGACCTCTCCGC
>DRLC01000152.1 GCA_011053145.1 Planctomycetota bacterium
AGATCGGGAAGACCTCGCGCAGGAGACGCTCCAGGCCGCGCGAAGGGCGACTGGCCTGGGGCTGGTCGACCATGAGGAACTCCTCGTAGGCCTTGCGCTGGATCTCGGTCAGATCCGGGATGCTGGTGACGTGGCGGTACCGACCAAACGTGCGGATCTCTTGGGTCGCAGTCATCGGGAATTCTAAGGAACGTGCGGGGCGGCCCCGTCCGTGGACGGGTCCGGGACCAGGGCCGGATCAGCGGCTCGGGACCGGAGGAGTGGGCGCGAAGACGACGACGGAGCGCCTCCCCTGCTTCGATCGAAGCGGGAAGGCGTCGCGATGGTTGGGAGCGAGGGTCGAGGCGGTGGAGGGGTCCGGCAGAACCGGCCGATCATGCCAACCGGACCCCGCAAATGCGAGGACCAAGGTCGGGCCAGAGCGGCCGGCGCGCGCGCGGCCCGGAGCAGCCCCCGGGCAGCGACGACGAGCACGCCTGGTTCGGCCGGGGCGCTCGAAGCCGGGGCGTACCGCCCCCCCACACCGGCCTCTCCCCCCTCGGGGATCCGGCGGAGTGGAGACCAGGGCCGCCCTCCGGGCGCGCCCTGTCGGCTCCGAGTGGCCCAACGGGAGGCCTCTAGTCGAGCTTGACCGAGCCGCCGGCGGCTTCGAGCTTGCCCTTGATCTCCTCGGCCTCTTCCTTGGAGCAACCTTCCTTGACGGCCTTGGGGGCACCGTCCACGAGTTCCTTGGCTTCCTTGAGACCCAGACCGGTGATCGCGCGGACCTCCTTGATGACCTGGATCTTCTTCTCGCCGGCGGACTCGAGGATGACGTCGAAGGAGGACTTCTCCTCCTCGGCGGCACCGCCATCCCCACCGGCGACGGCGGCGACGGCGACCGGAGCAGCGGCGCTGACGCCCCACTTGTCCTCAAGGTGCTTCACGAGTTGCGAAGCCTGAAGGAGGGTGAGGCCATCCAGCTTCCCGGCGAGTTCTTCGAGTTCAGCGTCGAGCTCGACGACGTTCGTTTCTTCGGACATTTGGGTTTCCCCTAGAGAGAATGAGGTGGGTTCTGTGGTTCTGACTCAGTCCGCCGTGGTCATCGGCGGACGTGACTTCGGGTTGGGCGCGGGATCCTCCTCGAGCGAGGCCCCGCCCCGGGGTTCATGACTGGTCCTTGTCCACGCGGGCCTGGAGGACACGCGCCAGGGCTCCCCCCGGTGCGTTGATCAGGCCGACGAGGTTTTGGGCCGGGGCCTGCAGGGTGCCGAGGATCTTCGCGCGCATCTCGTCCTTGGTCGGGAGCGACGCGAGCGCAACGGCTTCCTTTTCCCCGAGGAACTCGCCCTCGAAGACTCCGCCGCGAAGGGCGACCTTTCCCGCCTTGCGCTCGGGAGAGGTGTGCAGGACCTTCGCGGCCGTAACGGTGTCCTCCGCATCACCCCAGCAGCACCCGATGTTCCCCGCGAAGAATCCCTCGGGGGGCTCGAGGCCGCGCTCCTTGAGCGCGATGGTGGCCAGGCGGTTGCGGATCATGCGTAGGGTCAGGCCGGATTCGGCGAGGGCGTTTCGGAGGCCTTCCGACTCGGCAACGGTGAGACCATCGAGGGAGACGAAGAGCAGCCCCTCGGAGTTCTCGAAGGTGCTCGTGAGGTCCCGGAGGATGATCTTGTTGATGATGTTCGGCATCGAATCAGCCCTCGTAGTTGATCCAAGCGCCCGGCCCCATCGTCGTGGAGACGGAGATGCGACGCAGGAAATGGCCCTTGACCGCGGGCGGGCGCAGGCTCGTCAGGTGGTCCAGGAAGGTGGAGAGATTCTCCAGCAGGTCCTCCACCGGGAAGGAACGCTTGCCGAGGGGCGCGTGGACGTTCCCGCCGGAGTCCGTCCGGAACTCGACCTTACCGGCCTTGAATTCCGTGACGGCCTTGGCGACGTCGGGGGTGACCGTTCCGGACTTCGGACTGGGCATCTTGCCCTGGGGGCCGAGCACCTTACCCAGGCGGCCGACATGCTTCATCATGTCGGGACTCGCGATCACGACGTCGAAGTCCATCCAACCGCCCTGGATCTTGGCGGCGAGGTCCGCGCTGCCCACTTCGTCGGCACCGGCCTCCTTTGCCGCCTCGGCCTTGTCCCCTTCCGCGAACACGACGACCTTCACGGTCTTGCCGAGCCCCTTGGGCAGGGAGACCGCGCCGCGGACCAGCTGGTCCGTCTTGCGCGGATCGATGCCGAGCTTGATGACGACATCGACGGTCTCGTCGAACTTGGGAGCCGGTAGGGACTTCAGGAGATCCAAGGCCTCCTTCGGTTCGTACAGGTGCGTGCGGTCGACGCGCTCCGACGCGGCGCGGAACCTTTTGCTTCGCTTGCTCATGCTAATCGACGACCTCGATTCCGGCCGACCGTGCGGTTCCCTCGATGATGCGCGAGGCATGCTCGATGTCGCGCGCGTTGAGGTCCTTCATCTTCATCTCGGCGATCTCGGCCACCTGGGCGCGGGTGACGCTCCCGGCGGTCTCGTACCCGACCATGCCCGCGCCCTTCTCGAGGCCGGCGGCCTTCTTGAGCAGGACCGCGGCCGGCGGAGACTTGAGAATGAAGTCGAAGCTCCGATCCGCATACACCGAGATCTCGACGGGGATGATCAACCCCATCTGCTCGCGCGTGCGGTCGTTGAACTCCTTGACGAACCCGGCGATGTTGACCCCGTGCGCCCCGAGGGCGGGACCGACGGGGGGCGCGGGGGTCGCTTGACCCGCCGGGCACTGCAGCTTGATTTTGGCAACGGCTTCTTTCGCCATGCTTGTCTCCGGATGCGTTTCTAGAGGGGTGGAAGATTCCGGCCCCTAGACCGCTTCGACCTCCCAGTACTCCAGCTCGACGGGTGTCGGGCGGCTGAAAATCGTCACGGTCACCTTGACCATTCCCTTTTCCGGATTCACCTCGTCGACGGTTCCATCGAACCCGTCGAAGGCGCCGGACTTGATCTTCACCATGTCCCCCTTGCGGAGGCTGATCGCCACCTGGGGACGCTCCTCGGAATCGCTCATGCGCGCGAGGATGCCCGAGACCTGGGCTTCGGTCAGTGGGGTCGGTTCGCCGCGCGAACCGAGGAAGTCCCCGAACCCGTTGACCTCGCGCAGGACGGCGCGGGCGGTGGCAGCGCGCTCGTCATCGGGGTCGCCCAGATCCGCTTGGATCATCAGATAGCCCGGATAGAGCTTCTTCGAGACGACCTTGCGCTTGCCCGACTTGAGCTCGGTGACGCGCTCGAACGGGACCAGCACCTGGGGAATGATGTCCTGGAGCCCCTTGACCTGGATGCGGGTCTCGAGCTGCTTGCGGACGGAATCCTCCCGACCGGATGCACAGCGGGCGAAGTACCACTTGTATCCCACGGCTAAACCCTCAGCAGGACCCGCACGACGCGGGCCAACAGGAAGTCGGCGAAGGCCAGGAAGACCCCGAGAAAGAGCACGAACACGATCACGACGAGGGAGGAGTTGATGACCTCCTCCATCGTCGGCCAGGTCACCTTGCGCAGTTCGGCCTCGGTGTTGATCAAGAGATCCGCGACCTTCGGCTTCTCCTGCCAGCGGTGGATCAGGTAGACCCCGACCACGCAGACGATCGACGAGATCAGGAAGGCCGGGGAGAGGTCCACCGAGATGACCGGGATGCGGATCCCGGCGATCGGGGTGCGCATCGAGGACGAGGCCACGAGCTGATCGAACAGGAAGCTCGCGCCGAAGACGCACAGGAGCGCCATCAGCCAGAACGCGGCCATGCGCGCCAAGCGACCTTGATCTTGCTTGTACTTCGTCATCGTTTCGTCCTCGTCATCCGGCCTGCGTTGCGTCCGCGCGGGCGCGCATGCCGGCGGCCCGAAGGCCTCCCCACGCGTCCCCCTTGGCCCCTCGAACTAGAGCTTGCGCTCCTTGTGGCTGGTGTGCTCCCGGCAGAACCGGCAGTACTTCTTCTTCTCCAGCTTGTAGGCGGCCTTCTGGCGCTTGTGCGTCGTGTAGTTCCGGTTCTTGCACTTCTGGCAAACCAGAAAGACGTAGCGTTCCTTGATCTTCATGACCGACCGAGTCGCCTGGGGGACCCTTCTTGGAAAGGGGAGCCGCCGGAGGCTCGCTGCCCCCGGCGGTACCCGTGGAATCTAGATCTACTTGATGATCTTGGTGACGACGCCCGCACCGACCGTGCGGCCGCCCTCGCGGATCGCGAAGCGCAGCTGCTCGTCCATCGCGATCGGGGTGATCAGCTCGGCCTCGACACGGATGTTGTCGCCGGGCATGCACATCTCGGCCTCGTTGCCGTCCATCGCGGTCAGCTTGAGGACCGCCCCGGTCACGTCCGTGGTCCGGAAGTAGAACTGCGGGCGGTAGCCCTTGAAGAACGGCGTGTGACGGCCGCCCTCGTCCTTCGAGAGGATGTAGACCTCGCCCTCGAAGTGGGTGTGCGGGGTGATCGTCCCGGGCTTCGCGAGGACCATGCCGCGCTCGACCTCGTCCTTCTTGATGCCGCGCAGAAGGCAGCCGACGTTGTCCCCGGCCTCGCCCTCGTTGAGCGTCTTCTGGAACATCTCGACGCCGGTGCAGGTGGTCTTGCGGGTATCGGTGATACCGACGATCTCGATCTCGTCGCCGATCGCGACCTTGCCCTGCTCGATCCGGCCGGTGACGACCGTGCCGCGACCCTCGATCGAGAACACGTCCTCGACCGGCATCAGGAAGTCCCGATCGACGAGGCGCTCGGGCTGCGGAATGAACGAGTCGACCGCGTCCATGAGCTCGATGATCGGCTTGAAGACGTCGTCGTTGACGTCGGTGCCCGCATCGAGGGCCTCTTGGCACTTGAGCGCGGAGCCCTTGACGATCGGGGTGTCGTCGCCCGGGAACTCGTACTTGTCGAGCAGTTCGCGGATCTCCATCTCGACGAGCTCGAGGAGCTCCTCGTCGTCGACCTGGTCGACCTTGTTCATGAAGACGACGATCGCCGGCACGTTCACCTGGCGGGCGAGCAGGATGTGCTCGCGCGTCTGGGGCATCGGGCCGTCCGACGCGGAGACCACGAGGATCGCGCCGTCCATCTGGGCGGCACCCGTGATCATGTTCTTGACGTAGTCGGCGTGACCCGGGCAGTCCACGTGCGCGTAGTGACGGTTCTCCGTCTCGTACTCGACGTGGGCCGTGGAGATCGTGATCCCACGGGCCTTCTCTTCCGGAGCCTTGTCGATCTCGTCGAAGGCCATCTCCTTGGCGAGCCCGCGGAGAGCCTGGACGCGGCAGATCACCGACGTGAGGGTGGTCTTACCGTGGTCGACGTGCCCGATGGTGCCGACGTTACAGTGCGGTTTGGTCCGCTCGAAGACTTCCTTTGCCATCTTGCTGGATTGGGTTCACCAGGGCGTTGGCCCGGCGCGTTGCGATGAGTTGCCGGCGCGGAGGGCGCCGGACGGGGTCTATCTAGAAGTGAGTCCGCCGATCTCGCCACCGCGCTCGCGCGGCGCCGGGGGTCGGCTTCGGATGTGATCTGTTGTGAATGAGAGCTGGAGCTGCTGATGGGACTTGAACCCATGACCTCTTCCTTACCAAGGAAGTGCTCTACCACTGAGCTACAGCAGCGGAGTGTTCCAAGTCGTCCCTGGGAGTGTGCGGCGCGTTCGCGTGGTGGAGCGGGCGATGGGAATCGAACCCACGCGTTCAGCTTGGAAGGCTGACGTTCTACCATTGAACTACGCCCGCGAGGATGCCCGCCGTTGCCCGGCAACGGCGGGTTCGTCGTGCGCCCGGGAGGGGGACGAGGGCGCGTGGGACTGGACGAGACGGCGACCGGGCGAAGCGTCGCGGGAGAATGCGCTCGCCGGCTCCGGCGCGCGGAGCCGCCCACCGCCCCTCGTCGAGGTGAAGGGTGGTGGGGGGAGCAGGATTCGAACCTGCGAAGGCGTGGCCATCAGATTTACAGTCTGACCCCTTTGGCCGCTCGGGAATCCCCCCTGTGGTCCTTGTGGGTGGCTCGTGGTCGGCGCAATGCGAGAGTCGAATCCGGCGGTCCGCTGGACCGCAAAGGTTCGGATCCTCGCCTTGCCCGTCCCCCGCGTCGGGGACCGGAGCCTGACGGCGTACGCTCGGAATCGCTCGACGACCGGTGCCAGCGCGCCCGCATCTTCCCGAGCGCGAGGCAGACCTCGTGCCCGGGGCGCGGACGCTCCCGTCTCATCGTGTTCCTGTCTCGTTGCCAGTGAGCATCCCGATCCCGCTGGATCGGGGGGCCGTTTCGGGAAAGCCCCGTGGTGGCCCGGCCGTGATCGTTTTCGGTTGTCCTCTCCCGCGCGAGCGGCGCACCGCTGGAGCCAGCGGTGGGACTCGAACCCACAACCTCCTGATTACAAATCAGGGGCTCTGCCAATTGAGCTACGCTGGCGGACCAGCGCACCCTGGCACCCCCGAAGAAGACTTCCGTGGAGTGGGCGCGTGCGCGGAGTAAGGCGGGAGATGGTACGGCCCCGCCCCCGGCGATCAACCCTCCGCCCGGGAAAACCTGAAGCTAGAGTTTCCGGACCCGCGCCCGCCAGGCCTCGAAGGCCCCCTGGACCTCTTCCATCGAGTCGCCGCCGAACTTCTCGAGGAAGGCCGAGGCGAGTTCGAGGGCCACGATCGCCTCCCCCACCACGCTCGCGGCCGGCACCGAGGTCACGTCCGAGCGCTGGTAGGTGGCCTGGACGGCCTCGCCGGTGTCGAAGTCGACCGTCTGGATCCCTCGCTTCAGGGACGGGATCGGCTTCATCGCGACGCGGCAGACGAGCTCCTCCCCGGTGGTGAGCCCCCCCTCGAGCCCTCCGGCGTCGTTCTTCGAGCGCCGAAAGCGCCCGAACTCCCCCTCCGCGGCGACGATCGGGTCGTGGACCAGCGATCCGGGGAGCCGGGCCGCACCGAAGCCCAGCCCGAACTCGACCCCTTTCATCGCGGGGATCGAGAAGAGCGCTCCCCCGAGGCGCGCGGTCAAGCGCTCGGGTCCCGACGCAAAACTCCCGAGCCCGGGCGGCAGCCGAAGGGCCCGCACCTCGAACACGCCTCCGAGCGAGTCCCGCTCCTCGCGCGCCCGATCCACCGCGGCCCGAAAGCGCTCCTCCGCCTGCGGATCGAGGCAATAAAAGGAACTCGCATCCCGGACGGCGCGCCGCTCGGCCGCATCCCCCGCCACCCACCCGCGCTCCACGCGCTCCCCGCCCAGCTCGACCACGTGGGCGAAGACCTCGATCGAGAAGGCCTCGAGCACCTGCCTGGCGATCGAGCCGAGCGCGACCCGAGCCGCGGTCTCCCGCGCGCTCGCTCGCTCGAGGATCGCGCGCGGGTCGGTGTGGACGAACTTCTGGCAGCCCGCGAGGTCCGCGTGCCCGGGCCGCGGATTGCGCGGCGTCGGCAGCGCCTCGATCGTCGCGTCGCGGTTCGCGATCCGGACTGCGATCGGGGATGCGAGGGTCCTCCCCCCCTTCGTCCCCGCCAGGAGCTCGATCCGATCCCGCTCGATCTTCATCCGGCCGCCCCGGCCATAGCCCCCCTGACGGCGCGCGAGTTCCGCATCCACGCGCGCCGTGTCGAGCTCGAGCCCCGACGGCATCCCCTCGAGGATCGCGACGAGGGCCGGGCCGTGGGATTCCCCGGCCGTGTTCCAGCGAAGGCGCTTCATGGCTCGGCCCAGGATACGGCCTCGCGGCGGGCCGCGCGCCTCACCCGCCCTCGTAAAAGGTCACGTCCTCGAAGGAGACCGTCATCTCGTGCTTCCCGAGCCGCACCCCGAGTTCGCGCTTCTCCCGTCGCACGCGGGTGATGGTCACGCGTTTCTTGAAGCCCGGGAGCCAGACCGTCTGCCCCTTCTTGAGGCTCGAGAGGAACGAACGCCGCCGTTCGGTCAGCCCGGCTTCGGCGAGCGCATCCGCGAGCCCGCCGAGCATCGGCTCGAGGGCTGTGCGCGCACCGCGCTCGAGCCGCGGCAGGAGCCCTTCGAGCTTCGCGAGCCAGTCGCGCGCGCCCCGGAGCCGCTCCTCGAGCACGCGCTGCGCCTCGCCTTCGAGCCTCGTCCCCCGGCCCTCGATCTCGCGCCGCTTCGCGTCGAGTTCGCGCTCGCGCGCCTCCAGCTCGACGACCCGCGCCTCGGCCTCCGCGCGCAGCCGCTCCGCCTCGACCCGCACGTCCCGCATGCGACCCATCAGCTCGCGCGCCTCGCCGTCCCCGCGCACGCAACGCGCCCGCGCGCGGTCGAGCACGCCCTCGTCGAAGCCGATGCGCCGCGCGATCTCGAGCGCGCGCGACTCCCCCGGCGCACCGATCACGACGCGATAGAGCGGCGCGAGGGTGTCCACGTCGAACTCCACGTGCGCGTTCTCGGCCGCCCCGTGATGGAACGCGAACGCCTTGAGCTGGCCGAGGTGGGTCGATGCCAGGGTGTGCGCGCCGGACTCGAGCAGGCGCTCGAGCACGGCCTCGCCGAGCGCCGCGCCCTCGGAAGGATCCGTTCCGCCGCCGAGCTCATCGAGCAGAACGAGCGTGCGCTCCCCCGCGCGCTCGAGCCCCGCGCGGATGCGCACCAGGTGCGACGAGAACGTCGAGAGGCTCTGCTGGATCTCCTGCTCGTCCCCGATGTCCGCCGCGACGCCGTCGTAGAGCGGCACCGTCGTCCCCTCGGCGGCGGGGATCGAGAGGCCGAGGCGCGTCATCAGCGCGGCGAGCCCGGCCCCCTTGAGCGCAAGGGTCTTCCCGCCGGTGTTCGGCCCGGTGATGACCAGCATCCGGAACTCGCCGCCGAGGCGCAGGTCGATCGGCACGACCGCGTCGAGGCGTCCGCGCTTCTCCTCGTCGACGAGCAGCGGGTGGCGCCATGCACGCAGCACGAGCCCCTCGCCGGCGCCGCTCTCCCCCGGAAGGCGCGCGGGCGCACCACCGGTGGCGAGGGCGTAGCCCGCCGCGATCGCCGCGAGCTCCAGCTCGGCGACGCTCTTCGCCGCCTCGCCGATCGCATCGCGCGCGTCGAGCACCTCGCGCGTCCGTTCGGCGAGCAGCCGCCCGACCTCGCGCGCGGCGTCGGCCTCCGCCGCGGTCAAGCGATTCGCGAGCTCGACCGAGTCGCGCGGCTCGACGAAGATCGTCTCCCCCGATTGCGAACGATCGTGCACGATGCCCGGCACCTGCCCTGCGTGGCGCTGGCGCACGGCGAGCACGCGTCGGCCCGCGCGCCTGTGGATCTGTCCCGCGTGCCCTTCGGCGAGCGCGTTGCGCAGGCCGGGTCGGCTCGCGAGATCGCGCAGCATCGCATCGAGCTCTCGCTCGAGATCGCGGATCGCACGCCGCAGCTCGGCAAGGCGCGGGCTCGCGTCATCGACGACGCGCCCCTTGCGGTCCACCGTTCCTTCGAGCGCGGCGCGCAGGCCCGAGAGATCCGCGAGTCCTCCGAAGAGCGCACCACACGCGAGCGCGCGGTCGCCGCGCGCGCGGACCCAGGCGCCGAGGTCCTCGACGAGCCGCAGAAAGTTCGCGATCGCCGCGAGCCCTTCGCCGTCCATGGACCGCGTGAAGGTGACCGCGGCCGCGAGCACGGGCACGGGATCGGGAGCCCCCGCGAGGGCCGGGACCTGGCCCGAGCGCTGGAGCACGAGGAGCTCGCGCGCGCGCAGGAGCGCGAGCCGCGCCCCCTCGTCGTCGCGCGGAACGAGCTCGGCGAGCGCCCGGCGCCCGATCGCCGAATGCGCGAATCCCTCGAGGACCTCGCGCACCGCGGGCCAATCGAGGGAGCCTGCCGAAAAGGCCTCGAGCCGCCGCCGGCGCGCCTCCGTGGGATCCGATGCTCCGCTCACCATCGGCGCAAGCCTACCGGCCTCCCGCCCAGAAACCGACCCTCCCGGCCCCCTCGCGCCGGGAGAGGCCGTACACTTCGGCCCCATGAAGCACGACCCCAAGCACCAGTTCGAGACGCGCGCGATCCACGCTGGCCAGAGCCCCGCCCCGGAGAACGGCGCGGTGATGACGCCGGTGTTCTTCACCTCGACCTACGCCCAGGACGCTCCGGCCAAACCGCGCGGCGGCTACGAGTATTCGCGCACCTCGAACCCCACGCGCACCGCGCTCGAGACGAACATCGCCTCCCTCGAAGGCGGCCGCTTCGGCCTCTGCTTCGCCTCCGGCCTCGCCGCGGTGAACGCGGTCACCCAGCGCCTCTCCCCCGGCGACCACGTCGTCGCCGCGAACGACCTCTACGGCGGCACCTTCCGCATCTTCACGAAGGTGTTCGAGCGCTTCGGCATCGACTTCGCGTTCGTGAACGCGACCGACCTCGACGCGATCCGCTCGGCGATGCGCCCCGAAACGAAGGTGGTCTACCTCGAGACCCCCTCGAACCCGCTGCTGTCGATCTGCGACCTCGCAGCCGCAACCGAGATCGCCCACGCCGGCGGCGCGATCGCGGTCGTCGACAACACGTTTGCGACCCCCTACCTCCAGCGCCCCCTCGAACTCGGCGCCGACCTCGTCCTGCACTCGATGACGAAATACATCGGCGGCCACTCCGACGCGGTCGGCGGAGCTCTCGTCACGAATGACGAGGCCCTGCGCGAGTCCCTCGCGTTCTACCAGAACTCCGTCGGTGGCCAGCTCGGCCCGATGGACTCGTTCCTGTTCCTGCGCGGCACGAAGACGCTCGCGGTGCGCATGGACCGCCACTGCGAGAACGCCCGCGCCCTCGCCGCCGACCTCGAGGCCCACCCCGCCGTCGAGCGCGTCTTCTACCCCGGCCTCGCCTCCCACCCCGGCCACGAGATCGCGAAACGCCAGATGAAGGACTTCGGCGGCATGATCTCCTTCGAGCTCTCCGGCGGCCTCCCCGCCGCGAACACCCTCGCCACCTCGACGAACCTCTTCACCCTCGCCGAGTCCCTCGGCGGCGTCGAGTCCCTGATCGAGGTCCCCTGCTCGATGACCCACGCCTCGATCCCCAGGGAAGAGCGCGAAAAAGCCGGCCTCCGCGACGGCCTCGTCCGCCTCTCCGTCGGCATCGAACACCTCGCCGACCTGCGCGCCGACCTCCTCACCGCGATCGAGAAGGCAGCGGCCAAGGCGAACGCCTGAAGCCCGACCCGCCGACTCCCGCCCTACCCGGGGCCGTCCGGTTCGGCGGTCGGATCGTTCCCCGACAGGCCATCCAGGAGTGCCCGGAGCTTGTGCAGTGAGGCTCGTGTCTCGCCCAGCCCACGAACCAGCTCCGGGCATCCCTCCTCGTCGACCTCGTTCGTGAGGAGCTGGAGGAAGGAGTCGCGGGCGGCGCCACCCAGGTCCGCGCGAAGGCGCTTCCCGGCACCTCGGCTGGGCCGATTCGTGTTCCACCGAACGCGACGGTGCCGCCCGCGGCTCCCTACGACGCCGTGCTCACCTCACGCGGACCTACGCAAAGGCGAGCTCCCCCCGAGGCGGCGCCTTGGCCGGTGCGATCGGAACCGATTCGGTGGGTAGCCCGAGGTGCCCGGGGATGCGCCGGACGACAAAGGAGTCTTCGACGAGCGCGAGGAGTCTCCGCTTGCCACCGCGGTGCTCGCAGCGGAGGACGTCCACGTCGAACCCCTTCGCAAGAGCTCGGCCCAGCGGTAGCGACCGTGCTGGGTCGACACGCGCTCGGGAACCGGCGGATCCTCTCGCACCTCTTCGCGCGGCCCCCGCACGATCAGGCGATCAGGCAGCGCACGTCGGCCTCGGGCGCCAAGAGTCCGTGGTAGGCGAGAGGTGTGCGCTGGGGTGCGGAACGAGCGCAGCCGGGCGCTCGAGGAACGCGAGCAGGCTGAAGACCACGTGGGTCGTCCCGTCGCGCCAGGCGTGGCGCAGGCGATGAGTGACCTTCCCATCGGGCGCCGGCGACAAGCACTCGGTCACGACAGGCGGGCGCGTCACGTAGCGGTACAACTGCTCGAGCCGCTCCGTTTCCTGCGCCTCGACGCGTACACCGGCGTGCAGCGAGAAGCCGTCGATGGCGGCGCCGCACCAAGAGCCCGACGACGCGATCGCGAATCTTCCGCGCCACGCACTGGACATCTTCGGCCTCGAGCTCGGGCAACGCGTGGAACGCCGGGCACGCGAGCGGGTCGGTCGTTTCGTAGACACCGTCCAGGACGAATGCATCGAAGTGAACACTTGGATTGAGCGCTGAGCCGAAGCGTTGCGGGGCGTTCACGGCACCGGTACGAGTGCCCGCAACACCGGCGCGGCGGGCGCGCTCGCGATAGCTTGCGAACACCGCGCACAGGAAGGTGCGCTGGACGGCGGCGCATAGCTTTCGGCGCGCGACAGGAGATGGCGCACGCGCCGGGACATCGAGTGGCCCCACTGTCGCACGGGCAACGGGGGCAAGACATGGTCGACCAGGTGGCCTCTATCGCGCAGGGATGGGCGAAGCTGGTCTGCGCGATGCGATTTCAGGCGAAGTTCTCACCCAAGACACCCGGGGTGCCCTAGTCTCCATACCATCCTGTTTCGCCTCGCCTTCCCAGACCCACGAGCCTTGCACGATGCGTTCCAACACCTCGCTCGCCGAACGATTGCACCTTGCCTCCGCCGCCCTCGGACTCCTGGCCCTGGTCGGCCCGGCCCGCGCCCAGGGAAACCCGCGGGAGACCTTCGCACCAGAGGAAAGCGCCGACGCCCTTGCGCAAGCCGGGCCTACGCTCGCGTTCACGCTCGAGGGATTGGTCCTCGCCCCCGACGGCATGCCGGCCGAGGGGGCCGTCGTCGTCAGCAGTGCCGGGGGGAGCACGGTCACCGACGCCCAGGGCCGGTACGCGCTCGAGATCTCCATGCCGTTCGACGGGAATAGCGTGCAGGTCACCGCGGTGGGAGCGACAGGACGAAGCCTGTTGGCGAGCACGCGCGTCCCGATCCGCGCCGGTGCCGGAAGCATCCCCGTCCCAGCCCTGAACCTCAGCCAATCCCCGTCCTGCTCGCCGAGCTGGCTGCCCACGTTCGGAGGACCTCCGGGAGTGGACAACATCGTCCGGGCCCTGGCAGTGTACGACGACGGGACCGGACCGGCGGTCTACGCCGGTGGAGACTTCGTGACATCGGGCGGCGTGACATCCAACCACATCGCGAAGTGGGACGGCACGAACTGGGAGCTGCTCGGTAGCGGAACGGTGGGTCCCGTCTTCGCCCTGGCCGTGTATGACGACGGCTCGGGACCGGCACTCTACGTGGGAGGGGGTTTCACGGCGGCGGGCAACACGCAGGCGAGCCGAATCGCGAAGTGGGATGGCACGGAGTGGACATCGCTGGGAAGCGGCGTGAACAACATCGTGAATACGCTGGCCGTGCATGACGACGGTTCGGGACCGGCGCTCTATGCCGGAGGATGGTTTGACAGCGCGGGAGGTGCCGCAGCGAACTTCATCGCGAAGTGGGACGGCGCGAACTGGACGGCACTCGGCAGCGGGCTAAACAGCATTGTGAATACTCTGGCCACGTACGACGATGGCTCGGGACCGGCGCTCTATGTGGGGGGATCTTTCACGAGGGCGGGCAGCCTGGTGGTGGACCACATCGCACAATGGGACGGCACGAACTGGGAGGCACTTGGCAGCGGGGTCGACGACATCGTGAACACCCTGGCGGTGTATGACGACGGTTCGGGACCGGCGCTCTTCCTGGGGGGATGGTTCACGCTCGTCAACGGCATGACGGCCAACCACATCGCAAAGTGGGACGGCACGGGCTGGGAGGCACTTGCCAGCGGGGTGGACCAACCTGTCTATGCGTTGGCGGTGTACGAGAGTGGAACGGGACCGGCACTCTATGCCGGAGGCGATTTCACATCCGCCGGCGGCACCACCGCCAGCTATATCGCGAGGTGGGACGGCGCAGGCTGGGCGAGCGTCGGTAGCGGGACAAGCAGCCGTGTCCATTCCCTCGCTGTCATCGACCCCGGAACAGGACCGGTGCTCTATGTGGGAGGTCAATTCTCTACCGCTGGCGGCGTGATCGCACAACGCATCGCGAAGTGGGACGCAGCGAATTGGACAGCTCTCGGCAACGGGCTGAACAACACGGTCTGGGCCTTGACGACGTACGACGACGGCAGTGGACCGGCGCTCTACGTGGGCGGAGACTTCACGAGCGCCGGGGGCAGGAATGTGGCCCACATCGCGAAGTGGGATGGCACCAGTTGGACCGCACTTGGCAGCGGGACGAATGCCACTGTCTATGAATTGACGGTCTACGATGACGGCAGCGGGCCGGCACTCATTGCAGGAGGAATCTTCAGCACAGCAGGCGGCAAGCCGGCCAGCAACATTGCCCAGTGGGACGGCACGAGCTGGACGACGCTCGATGACGTGGAGAGCGTCACGGTCAATTCCATGGCGGTGTATGACGACGGGACCGGCCCCGCGCTCTTCGTCGCGGCATACTTCCCATTCATCGGTGGGACGGCGGGGAGCCAGATCGCGAAATGGGACGGCACGAGCTGGACAACACTCGGTAGCGGGGTGAACAACATCGTCTGGGCCCTGGAGGTGTATGACGATGGAGCGGGGCCGGCACTCTATGCGGGAGGAAAACTCACGACCGCCGGCGGCACGGCGGCGAGTCGAATCGCGAGGTGGGACGGCACCAGCTGGACCGCACTCGGCAGCGGATTGAACAGTGACGTCCTGTGCATGGCAGCCTACGACGACGGAACTGGACCGGCGCTTTACGCAGGGGGGCACTTCACCATCGCCGGCGCCATAGCTGCGAATCGAGTCGCCAAGTGGGACGGCACCGGCTGGACCGCACTCGGCAGCGGGATGGGGAGCAGTATTACCGCCTTGGCAGTGCACGACGACGGCGCAGGACAGGCGCTCTATGCTGGGGGAACATTCGTCACAGCCGGCGGCACGGCGGCGAACCACATCGCGAAGTGGGACGGCACCGGCTGGAGCGCACTCGGCAGTGGGACGAACAATACCGTTTATGTCCTGGCGACCCATGACGGCGGCACGGGGGCCGTGCTCTTTGCGGGAGGATCCTTCAAGACTGCCTTCGACTCGAACGACAGCTATCTCGCCAAGTGGGGCTGCATACCGGACACGACAGCTCCCGTGCTCACCTGCCCCACTTCCTTGACCGTTGGCAGCGGGTTCCAACTCCGCGGGACGGTTGTCAACTACCGGGTCACCGTCACGGACGACCAGGACCCCGAGCCCGTCGTCGCCTGCATCCCACCTCCGGGCAGCTTCTTCCCTCTCGGGACGACCCTGGTCACTTGCACCGCGACGGATGCTGCGGGGAACCAGTCGAGCTGCGAATTCCCGGTGACGGTGCACGCCAAGGCCAGGAAGCAATAGGCCGGTACGGAGTCCGGACCGGCCGACTCCGTACCGGCTCACACCGGACTATCCGCCGCGGAGCGCCTCGAGGGTCAGGCACATCATCGCGGTGGAGTAGACTCGGCCGCCGATCATCCCCCAGACGCCGCTCGGGTCCCAGGATCCGGTCTCGTCTCCGCCCGTGCTCTGGAGCTGCGGGACCGTCGCCCGAATCGAAGTGGCCCAGCGTTTCCGATGGGGCTTCGCACTTGTGGCCGTCACGTAGGCGCCGAAGGTCCAGTAGAAGCCATCCACCCTGTTGCCGGAGGCCTCGTCGTGCCAGGGCAGGGCGCTGTCGAGGAGACGCAGGCCCTTCTCGATCAGATCGGCGCATTCTAACGGGTACTCCTTCCCCCTCTCCCCGAGGAAGAGCTGTCGATCGAAGTTTGCGATCGCGGTCATCCCTTCGCTGAACTTCCTCGGGACAAGGCCCTCATTGAAGGAGTAGCGGGAGCTGTAGCTTCCTCGCTCGTCGTAGCCGACGCGGCCGGTGCTGATGTCCGTCGCTTCGTCCAGCCAGGTCAGCCCCCCTTCGATGATCTCGTCACTCACGTCCAATCCGACGATCCGCGCGGAGAGGAGCGCCTGCAGGACGAGTCCGGTCACCGCGGTGTCGGATTTCCCCTGGCTCGGGAGATCGTACCTCCACCCCGAATAGGGAGCCTGGGCGGTGCGGAGGTGGCGAATGGCTGCCACGGCAGCCTCCTCGAGCGCCGGACTCTCCACCGTGCCCAGGACTTCGCAGAAGACCGAGAGCGCGAGGGCCTCCTCCATGAACCGCCACTGCGTCCTGCCCGGACCGACCGCTCCCGTCTCGGGATCCGCCTGGGAAAGGAGGTAGCCCACGCCCTTGCGCACGACCTCCGCGTACTCGCCCTCCCGGGGCGTGTTCCCCGCGCGCAGGAAGGCGAGCAGCGAGAGCGCGGTCACCCCGGTGTCCACGCCCGCGGAACCCGCCCCCGTGCAAACCCACTGATAGTCCGTACCTTCCCGCGAGCAGCGCTCCGGGAACGCCGCCGCGCTCCAGTGACCATCCTGCTCCTGGTGCCGGGCGAGCCAGGCGAGCCCCCCCGCGACCGAGGTTCGGATCCATTTCGGACCCTGATCCCAGGAGCCGGGTTCGGGGAACAAGAGGGCCGCGGCAGGGCTCTCCGGCTTCTCCATCCGCACTTCCCGCCCCACGCCGTCGGTCCACTCCTCGAGGGACAGGGGAAGGGGAGCGTCAGGGCGCCCGGCGAGGTCCAGGTCAAGGACCCATGGCTTGTCGACGCTCAACTGATACAGCGCGACGAGGCGCAGGAGTGTCTGCCGGTTTTCGATCTGCGACGCCTCATCGACCTGGTAGCGCCACGGAAACTCTCGGTGCACGAGCGGCTCTACGACCTCGGAGAGGAGTCTGCCCGCCCGCGCCGTCGACGTGGGGGTCGCGAGGTTGAAGTGCAGCAGCACGGCGAGCGTAGGGAGGAATGCATCCGCCCCCTCGAGGGTCAAGAGCGCGGACGCCGCCTTCTGCTCCCTCTCATTCCCCTGGAGGAAGAGATCGAGCAGCCGAAGCCCTTCCTTGCCCTCCGCGGCGGCAGAGAAGTGCTCCACCAGGTCCGAGAATGACCCCCCCCGCTTCCCTCGATGCTCGGCCCGCCATTCGATCTCCCCCTGGGAGAGCGGAAGCACGTCCGTCGGGGTCGGTGCGAAATCGATCCAGGACTCGAAGGGGTCACCCTTGTAGTGGGTTCGAACGAACGACTCATCCTCCGTTCCGTCCGGGAGGTAGAAGTGCCACCGTCCCCTCCGGACCCCGGCCTCGAACTGCCCGGTGAGCATCGTCGTGCCGTTCGGCCAGTCGAAGCGCCAAGCACCCTCGAAGAGCCC
>DRLC01000153.1 GCA_011053145.1 Planctomycetota bacterium
CAAGAGAGCTTGGACGAACGTCTCCCAGCCCGTTGAAGCGATCCCGTCCGAATCGGACTCTTCCTGTTTGAACGCGTAGAAGACTGTGGCGGGAAAGTCTGGATGTTGGGTGGCAGCGAGGCGCTCGAACACCTTCTCAATGCCCGTTTCGAAATGCTCCTTTGCCGCCTCTGCGGATCCCGCTCGAGTTCGGTCGGCGATCAGCTCTTCCGCTTTGGGGGTTAACAGTGTTGATAACTCGTCCGGCCATACATCCCGGAGATTGCGCCGCAGCCAGACGTAGAAGAAGTCTGAGAGGTCCGCGTAGGAGATGTTGTTGTAGTACGGCGGATCGGTTGAGACTACTGGCATCGGCACCTCCGCAGCTTGGGCTGCGGCATCCCGCTGTGCGATCTCTGCAGCGAGAGTCGCGGGCGCACTTTCAACAACCGCCGCCACCCATGTCACATGATTTAGGAAGTTGCCGACACTCTCGGAGAAAGGATTCACCTCAGCAAAATCCCATGTCATTGAGATCGCCTGTCGAGGGAAAGTGTCTCGAATACCCTCAATCGAGTTGATCCATGTACAGACTGTTGATCCCCAGTCGGCGAGCTTGTCGATGGCAAAAGCCAGATAGGTCACGACGGCTTCGGCGTAGGCCACGGCGTTGCTGCCGCCCTCGCGTAAGCGAACGTCCTCCACGCCTAGGCCTGCCGCCGCCGCATGCTCCTCGACCAAGGGCCGGACTTCGTTCAGTAGATCCGAGAACGTGTTCAATGTGATCAACTGTCGATCTGTGAACAGGTCCCCCCAAGTCGTGAAGCCGTACAAGCCCACGTTCACTGTGGCCTTGCCTTTGAGGCGCTCTGTCGGCCGCCACGCAGGCTCGGGGATCGCAGGTAGAGGCTGTGGGGGCAAGTAGACCCGCCCGGCCGGCCCATCCGCGACCACAGCTATCGGCACGACCCCGGAGCGACCGTTCCTAAACTCGTCTCTGATGTAGTTGAAGCTCATGGGTGTGCCTGTTGCGACGCAGACACCGCCCTTTGACCTACCCACGGTGCCCTCGATCGGCTGGCCACCTTCGCGAACCCGATACGTGATGGTCTGGCTGTCGCGGTTGACGATGGGTTCGACCCAAATGATCGACTTTCGCTTCTTCTTGCGCAGCACCCACGACCGCACAAGGGGCACGTGGCCAGACCAGGATGGATCGGGGGATTCGACGGTGCGAGCCCAGATCCAGGCGATTACGGTCGCCTCTCCACCACCCTGCTCCGGCGGCAGGTGCACCTTGGGATAGAGATGCCCGATGCGCTGGAAGGCCTGGTCGCGTACCCATCGTCCGTACCAGCGGACGTCTTCGGCCAAGCCTTGGGCACGGTCCCACGTCTTCAGGCCCGATTCAGCGCGAGCGTCTGGGTTCACCGGGGGCAGTCCGGCGAACCGGGGCGGGATCTCTGCCAACGCCTTCGAGATCAACACGGCTACAGGGTTCAGGTCCCCTCCGTAGGCAGGCAGGCCGAGGCGCTGGGCCTCAAGAGGAATGGTGCCGCGGCCGCAGAAAGGATCCAACACGTTGGGAAGTTCGCCGTTGTGGGACCGCTCGATCTCCGCTCGCGCTGCCGTCAATACTTGCTGGCTGTCGGAGTTCTCCCACTTGACCAGCTCCTCGAGGATGCGGAACAGGCGCTGACGTTCGGCCTCCTGGTCCTCATCGGTGGGGAAGCGGTCCGGGTGCGCCGACGGATCGTCGACGAGCGATGCCCACAACACTGCCCGGACTGCGGCCAACGGGCGTGGGGCCCACCACAGATGTAGCGTCGAGGGATGCCCCTTCCTCGGAACGGACTTCTCGTGCTTAGCCGCCTTGTTGATCGCGTCGAGCGGCAGGGCAACCTCGATGAGTTTTCTCTTGTACGTCACGGTGCTCCCTTGTTGTAGTCGTGGTCATCCCTGACGTGGGCGTAGTCGTCCTCGTCCAGCCAGTGACACCAGAGCCTGCGACCCGGCAGGCTGAGGCGGCCGGCGCGGGCGTTCTGCATGGTCCAGGCCGCCACTTCGACGCGGAAACCGTGGAGTTCGTCGAGGACCGCCTCCATGGCGGGTTTGAGGTCGGTGTCCCGCGACATGACGATGGCGACGTCGTACCAGTCCTTCACGGCGCCCATGACCAGATCGACGGCCAGGGCGACGTCGATCCCTTTCTCTTCAGCCTTCCGCTGTGGATAATCGGCCGGATAGCGGAGGGGTCGCGTGATCGGTGTGACGTCCGGATCACGGTCCCAGGTCGCGACCTGCGCCCGACAGGCGGCGTAGCCCTTCGGATCCTTCGAGCTCGACGGGAGGCCTCGGTAGATGCGGACGCCGGCCAAGGTGCGGTCGTAGGGGCTGCGTTCGACGAGCAGCCGGCCGAGCCTGCCCGGGTGGAACTGGCCGTCCCAGTGGGGAGCCGACGGATGGTGGAAGACGTCCCGGGCCGCGTGGTAGGAGTTCTGATAGTCGACGAAGAGCATCACCTTGTCGGCCATGTGCTCTCCTTCGGCCGGGAAAGATAAACCCCGCCAGTGCGGGCGGAGCCCGGACGGCGGGGAGTATTGCTAAGAAGCATACGACGAACCCCCACGAGTTGACAACCCGGGATCGACGCTCTGCGCGATGAGGTCCGGCAGCGACAGGGTGATCGACACCGCGGCGAAGGGCAGCTCGGCCCCCTGGAAAGGATGGAGGACGTAGTGAACCGCCGGGTCGGCCTGGCGGTCTTCGGGCACGACGACGAGGGCGAGGATGAACCGATCGGGGGTGTTCTGGGCCTGGCGGACCTGGCGGGCCTTGACGGTTATGGTCTCGGCGCCTTCGAGTCGTCCCTTCACCTCGATGAAGAACAGGTCGCCGGTCTCCGGGTCGCGGGACTCGATGTCGTAGCCGGGGTTGTGGTGGGCCATCTCGACGGGTTGGCGACCGAGGGCCCGTTCCGTCGCCAAGACCGCGTCGACCGCCCTCCGGTCGACCTCGGCGACGTCGCCGGCGTGGAGGGAAGGGCCGGCCTCGCCGGTGAGCCTGGCGAGGAGTCCTTGGGGAACGACGACGGCGGCGCCCACGACGACGGGCGGTCTACTCGAGAGGTGGAGCTCGGCGTCGAGCTCGCGGCGGCGCCGTTCGAGGCGGGCCTCGAGCTCGTCGGCGATGGCACGGGCGTGGCCCGACGAGAAGCCTCCCTTCGGCTGCTTCCCGTGGAGCTCCCGCTCCTTGGCGTCGGCGGCCCGTTCGTCCCAGTACCGGATCTCCGCGGTGAGGTGCTCCTCGACGGCTTTCCGGACGCGTTCCACCCGGGCCCGGGTGATCGCCTGAACCTCCTCGAAGTGGGGCGTCGCGAGGTGGATGATGGCGTGGTCCCTCGCCTGCCGGGTCGCCGCGTCGGTGACCCAGCTCGGATCGATGGCCTCTTCGACGAGGTTGCGTTCCTCGGGGGTGAGCGGTCGGTAGTCGAGGTACGGCGCGTCGCCGGCGTCGTTCGCCGTTCCGTCGGGCCGGACCTCGACGAACTGGAAGCGTCGGGAGACGACCCGGCGGCCGCCGTCGACCCCGGGACGGCCGTCCTCGATCGAGTGTTCCAGGTAGACGAGGACTCGCAGGTCCTCGGAGGGATCGTCCGGATCGACGAGGACGGCTCCCCGCCGGAGGAGCGTTCCGTGACGTTCTCCGATGAGCTCGACCACCGCGTCGAGGAGGGGATGACCCGGGGCGAGGAGATCCGCTGGGGGCTTTCCGTCGACGGTGATGAGCTCGGTCTCGAAGGTGACTCGCTCGTAGCGATCGTGGATCGGACCGGCCATTCGGGCGGTGAGGTCCCTCGAGCGGACGGCGGACGGGACGCGGGTGATCTCGAAGCGGCCGGCTTCTCGCTCGACGATACGGCCTCCGAGGCGTCGGAAGGCGTCGAGGAAGAAGGCCTCGATGAACCCGGGCTGGAGCTTCCGGGCCTTGGCGCGTTCCATCCGGTCCCGGATCTCGGCCACCTTGCCCGCCCCGAGGAGGTCGACGGCGAGGGCCCGCTCCTCGACGACCTCCCGGAGCCGCTTGCCGATGTCCTCGTCGATGACCCGTTCCTGACGGGCCTTCACCTCGGGGTCGTGTCCGTAGCGGATGGCCTCGACGAGGAGCTGTCGGAGGGACGTCTCGATGAAGGAGTCGCCGAGGACGTCGTAGACCTGGTCACCGAGAGCCTTGCGTTGTTCTTCGATCTTGTCGAGGAGTCGTTCGAAGACCGCGCCCTCCCGGGTGTCGACCGCCACGAGGTTCCAGAGGTGGCACACCTCGGTTTGGCCGATCCGGTGGATGCGCCCGAACCGTTGCTCGATCCGGTTCGGGTTCCACGGCAGGTCGTAGTTCACCATGAGATTCGCTCGCTGGAGGTTGACGCCTTCGCCGGCCGCATCGGTGGCGACGAGCACCTCCACGGTGGGGTCTTTGACGAACGCGGTCTGTGCCCGACGACGGGCTTCCCGGTTCAGGCCTCCGTGGATCGCGACCACCGCGCCGGGACGGCCGAGGAGACTCCTGATCCGGGTCTCGAGGTAATGGAGGGTGTCTCGATACTCGGTGAAGACGATGAGCTTGCGGCGCCGACCTTCGTCGTCGACCATCGCCTCGGACTGGAGGATCGCCGCGAGCTCCTGCCACTTCCGGTCGGCGCCCGAAGAGCGGACGGCGTCGGCGAGGTCGATGAGCTCTCCGAGCCTGTCGATCTCGGCGCGGAGCTCAGGGATCGTGGCAGCAGCGGTCGCCTCGTCGATCGCCTCGTCTTCGAGTTCCTCCAGTTCGGTGTCCTCGAAATCGTCGAAGTCGAAGTCGTCGAAGTCGACTCCGGAGAGCGATCCCGGTGGGGGAGCGACGATCGGCGCCGTCCGATCGATGATCGCTTCGAGTTCCCGGAGACGTTCGCGGAGACGGTCACGGCGGCGGATCAGGGACCGGTAGATCGCCTCGGGGGACGATGCCAGACGCCGCTGGAGGGCGGTGAGGGCGAAGCCTACGACGAGGGCTCGACTCCGGTCGCCACCCTCCTCGATGGCCTTGGCCTTGTCCATCTCCTCGCGGACGTACCGGCTGACCAGCTCGTAGAGCGCCTTCTCGCGCTCGGAGAGGCGGTACTTCACCGACTGGGCGATCCGTTCGGGGAACAGGGGGCGGCCGTCGAAGGTGAGAAGCTTCTCCTTGACATACCGCCGCATCACGTCGGAGAGGTCGTCGGTGGAGATCGGAACCCGCCCGCCGAACCGGTCGGGATCGAGCAGTGCGAGGAACTGCTGGAAATCTTCCTCCTTGCCGTTGTGGGGGGTCGCCGTGAGCAGGAGCAGGTTTCGGGTCAGGCCCCGCAGGAGCTCACCGACCTGATAGCGTTTCGTCTTGTAGAGCTTGGCTCCGAATCTGCGGGCTGCCATCTTGTGGGCCTCGTCGACGATCACGAGATCCCATGTCGAGTTCTCGAGTTTCGCCTGGAGGTCCTCGTTGCGGGCGAGCTGGTCGATGCGGGCGATGAGGAAGTTCCGCTCGGTGAAGGGGTTTCCGGTCCGGGCCGACTCGACCATGTCCCGGGAGAGGATGTCGAAGGGGAGGCGGAAGCGCTGCCACAGCTCGTCCTGCCACTGCTCGACGAGCGAGCCGGGAGCGACGACGAGCACTCGGCGAGCATCGCCGCGGATCGTCAGTTCTCGGATGTAGAGCCCCGACATGATCGTCTTGCCGGCTCCCGGGTCGTCGGCGAGGAGGAACCGCAGAGGGGACCGGGGGAGGAGCTTTTCGTAGACCGCCTCGATCTGGTGGGGGAGAGGATCGATGTCGGCGGTATCGACCGCCAGGTAGGGATCGAACAGATGGGCGAGTTCGATCCGACGGGCCTCGGAGGCGAGCTTGAAGAGGTCTCCATCGGCGTCGAGGGGAAGCGGCTCGGTGGCGGACCGGACCGAGAGTTGTTCCTCGTCGGTTCGAGACACCAGCCGCTCGTCCACCCTGCCGTCGGGGGTTCGGAAGACGATCGCCACGGTGTCCGGACCGTGCCAGTCGACGGCCACCACCGTCACCGGCTGACCGGAGACGACACCGTCGACCTGCGACCCTGGGGCCAGATCTTCGAGCTTCCCCAATGCCCGTGTCCTCCGAACTCTCGCCCGCACGCCAGCATACCGAGGCGCTGTGACGCGGAACGGGTCGTCGGGCTCTCAGCCGGACGCGGCGTCGTCGATGATGGACCGCTCCAGAACGGTGATCCAGGCGAGGAAACGTTCGAGGGTCGCGAGCTTGTGCGCTTCGATCGGGTCGGGGCTGAAATGCATCACCTCGTTGCGGATCTCGCGTACCTCGTTGAGCTGTTCCACGAAGACGGCACGATCCGCTGTCCAGGCGAGACGGGCAAAGCTCGACGGCTCAGAGAGCAGGTACTGGATCTCGCCGAGTGTCAGGGAATGGGCTCCGTCGACGCTGCGGTCGTCCTCGGGATCCAGGGCATCGACGAGTTCTTCGATGGCGAACGTGCGGTCGATCGCGTGGCGGAGCACATTCTCGATCTCACCGAGGAGAAGGAACGGTTTGCTGGACAGCGCGAACTGCGCCGCGAGGTCGGCGGCGGTGACGATTCCCACGAGCCGTCCTGTGTGGTCTTGTACGAAGACGAATCCTCGGGAGGCGATGTCCGGGACGACTTCGAGGAGCGGCTGGTCGAGTCTCGCGACCCTGGGATGCGGTTCCAGGCAATCGCGGACATACTGTGGCCGGCTGTTCAGGGTTGACCATGCGATGGTCTCCCAGGTGATCGCGCCCTTGAGGGTTCGTGACCCAGCAGTAACCGCGAGCTGTGAGTAGTCGCGGGCCATCATGATCGACACGGCGGACAGGAGCGCTGCGTCCGGTGGCGTGCAAACGAGTCCCCCCGTGGCCGAAGGGATGTTGCCGACGACGAGCTCAGTCAGCGACGACGCGACCTCCTCTTTGGGTCCCTGGACCTTGGTTCCAGATGGTTCCCGGGTCGACGGGTACGGGACGATGCGGATCGCCGCGTCGAGCTGTTCGGTGGTGAAGTCCGGCTCGGTGACGAGTCCGGCCGCCTCGAGGTCGCGACGAATGCGTTCCACTGTGGCGCGGTAGCGACGCCTGGCGCCCCAGAGTCGGAGCAGCTCACGAACGGTCATCTCCTCCGGGTCGCCCTTCGCGGCGGCTTCGCGGAACTGAACCAGCCGCTCACGGGTCGGGCGGATGGGACGGTACGCTTCGTCGATTTCCTTTCCGATTCGGTTCCACGCCTCGTGCTCGGGAAGCGACAGGAACCAGCGCCCCCGATCCGTGATGCTCCACGACCCGCGTTGGGGTGAGGAGAGGGCCGCAATACGTTTGAGGAGCGTCCGAGCCCACGCCAGAC
>DRLC01000154.1 GCA_011053145.1 Planctomycetota bacterium
CCGTGGAACCGCCACGATCGGAGGGGTCTTCGGCCCCGTGATGGTCCTCTGGTTTTCGTGCCTCGCTCTGCTCGCCCTCCCCCACCTCATCGAGGACCCGCGGGTCCTCGGTGCTCTCTCTCCGACCCACGCCTTCACGTTCCTCAACCACCACGGACACCGCTCGCTGCTCGTGCTCGGGGGAGTCTTCCTGGTCGTCACCGGAGGTGAGGCCCTCTACGCGGATCTCGGTCACTTCGGCCGCAGACCGATCCAGCGCACCTGGTTCCTGTTCGTCCTGCCCGCCTTGGTCGTGCACTACTTCGGCCAGGGCGCGCTCCTGGTCGCTCACCCCGAAGCGATCGAGAACCCGTTCTACCTGCTCGCCCCCTCCTGGGCCCTCTACCCCCTCGTCGTCCTCGCGACGCTCGCCACGGTGATCGCCTCCCAGGCGGTCATCACCGGTGCCTTCTCCCTGACCCACCAGGCGATTCAGCTCGGCTACCTACCCCGGGTCGAGATCCGACACACTTCGTCCAGCCACATCGGACAGATCTTCGTGCCCGTCGTGAACTGGATCCTGCTCATCTCGACGGTCGGGCTGGTCGTCGGCTTCCGCTCTTCGGCCGGACTCGCGAACGCCTACGGGGTCGCGGTCGTCACGACGATGCTGATCACGACCGTGCTGGGGTTCGTGTGTGCGCGGATGGTTTGGAGTTGGAGCCTGTGGGCCGCGGCCGGGGCCTCGCTCTCCTTCCTCGTCGTGGACCTGGGCTTCCTATCCGCGAACATCCTGAAGATCCCGAGCGGCGGCTGGCTACCGCTCGTCGTCGCGGCGTTGATGTACTTCTTGATGGCGACGTGGAGGAAAGGCCACGAGGCCATCCGGCGCCGCCTTTCGGGGCACCGACTCGATTTCCGTCCGTTCCTCGAGGACCTCGCCGGACACGATGTGAAGCGCGTGAGCGGCCTTGCGGTCTTCCTCGACGGAAACCCCGACGGGGTGCCGAACACGCTCCTGCAAAACATCAAGCACAACCACGTGGTCCACGAACAGGTCGTCCTGCTCACGATCCAGGTGCACGAGACCCCGAAGGTTTCGAGCGACGAGCGGCTCGAGATCGTGGCCCTCCAGTCCGGGTTCTTCCGCGCCATCGCGCACTACGGCTTCATGGAGCAACCCAACATCCCCGCGCTCCTGCGCGAGGCGCGCGAGGAGGGGGTTCGGTACGAAGGCGCCCACGAAACGAGCTTCTTCCTCGGCCGCGAGAACCTCGTGCGCGGCAAGCACCACACGATGTCCTGGTGGCGCGAGAGCCTGTTCCTCTTCCTGGCCCGGAACCAGCGGGCGGCCGATGAGTACTTCGGCCTGCCCACGAACCGCGTCGTCGAGCTGGGCCAGCAGATCCCGGTCTGAGCCCCGGGACCCGGGCCGCGAAGAGGTCAAGGAATGGGCTCCCTGGGCTGAATCCCCATTGAAAACGTCTTCCCCGTCACCGAGGACAAGGGCGGACCCCTAGAGGAGATCTACCACGACCATGAAGGACTATCAGATTCGCCGTGTCGTCCTGGGCCTGGACCGCGATGGGCTCGCGTCCCATGCGCTGACCCGGGCGATGGACATCGCCGCGTCCTGCGACGCGAAGCTCGACGTCGTGCACGCGGTGGACATCCATCCGCCGCTGCGGGGTTCGTCCTCCGGGCCCGAGTGGGCCGCGACGACGGCCGCGGCGATGGCCGAAGCCCATCGAGCCCTCGAGGGCAAGCTGGAACTCTCGGTGGAAACCCCGCCCTTCGCGGAGCTCCCCGTGAGCGACTACCTGACCGTCCGCGTCGGCAAGCCCTCCGAGGTCCTCCTGTGCTTCGCGGAGGAGCATTCCGCCGACCTGATCGTCCTGGGCCCCCACAAGCACCGCAAGCTCTTCGACTTCGGTGGGACCGCTCGGGCCGTCGTCGCCCGCAGCCCCTGCCCGCTGTGGGTGGAGACCCAGGAACCGAAGCCGATCAAGAGGATCCTCGCCGCGGTCGATCTCTCCGAGGAAAGCGAGAAGGTCCTCGCACTCGCGCGCACGATGGCCGGAGTCTTCGACGCACCCGTGAAGGTCCTCCACTCCTTCTTCGAACCGTCCTTCGCCTACGACTTCGAGGGTCACGAGCCCACGGGACCGACCTACGTGATCGAGCACGTGCGGCGCTCCACGGAAGAGGCCCTCGACGAGCTCGTGAGCGGTTTCGCCTGGGGTGGCGTCGAGGCCGAGACCGAGTTCACGAGCGGCGAAGCGTTCCGGGAGATCCTCGACCGCCAGGGGCAGGCCGACCTGATCGTGATGGGCAGCCACGGGCGCTCCGCGATCGGTAGCGCCGTGCTCGGCAGCCAGGCCTACAAGGTGTTGCGCTCCGCGGAAATCCCCGTTGCCCTGGTCCACCAGAGCGCACACCCTCTGCTCGGAGCCTGAACTCCGGACGCTGTTCTTCCGCCGAGCCCCGGGCCGGATCCCAGGGGGAGTGTGTGGCCACGACCACGGGCCCGCCGGAGGCGCGGAGCCTGCAACATCGCGAATGCCCCTCTTGGCTCAGGGGGCGGAAGCGAGTTCGAACACGAGAAGGAGCCGGTGCGATCGGCTGAGTTCCTCCGTGGAGTGCGTCTTCCGAGGAAAGCGCGGACTCAGGTGTCGTCCTCGGAGAGCTCCTCGCGGCGCTTTTGCAGACGCGCGCTCTGGCGCTCCACGCGTTTGGTGAGGCGCTCCACCTCCGCCAGGAGTGACTCGCGCTCGTCGTCTCCCTTCGCCTTGCGCAGGCTCTCCCGCGCCGAAGCGAGCTCCTCCTTCACTTCACCGAGCGATGCCTCGATCTCTTCGATGGTCGCGGCGCGATCCGCCTTCTCGAAGGCCACGTCCTCGAAGGTCGCGCCCTCGTCCTCCGCCTGCGCCGTCGGAGCCGGACGAGCCGGGGGTACGAAGGCGTCGCGCTTGTCAAAGGCGCGGGTCGACATCAGGGTCGGGGAAGCCACCTCGACGCCGCCGTGGTGCAGGCTGTCGAGCATCGCCCCACGCAGTTTCGAGCGCACGGAGAGCAGGTGCTTGATCTCGCGGAGGAGCCCCCCGACGCGATAGGTCACCGAGAAATCCCCGAGTTCGAGAATGTGCACGAAGGGCTGTTCCAGCTCCAGGGAGTCCGCCGCCTGGATCAGGAGTTGTTCGGCTCGCGTCCGCGGGACGTCATACCCCAGGGAAACGCGCGCCTCGACGATCGTCCCGCCCGCGCGGATCACCGTGTACGGCGTGGTGACGAGATACAGGTTCGGCAGGGTCGTGAGCTCGGACTGCTCGGTCTGGACCTCGGTGTGCAGCAGACCTCGCTCGGTAACGCGTCCGAAGGTGTCGCCGCAGCGCAGGAAATCCCCGGGGCGAAAGCCGCGAACGCTCCGCAACATCAACCCCGCCATCATGTTTCCGAGGATCGTGGTGGAGGAAAGGGCGATCGCACCCGAGAGGAGCAGGCCGAAGAGCCGCAGGAGCTCCGAGCGCGTGTCCTTCTCGATCGGCAGATTCAGGATCAGGATGACGACCGCGAACAGGGTCGCGATGAACATCGTCAACTGCTGGTGGAACCCGGTGTCGCTCTTCCCCTGGGCCTGACGCCGCAGCGCGATGCGCAGCCCGACCAGGAAGGCCACGAGGAACGCGACGGTCAACGCGATCGGGATCGAGACGCTCAGCCACTCCCCGAGCTTGTTCCCCGGCTCACCGGGCGCCGAGCCGGGGGGGGACGCAGTGGCAAGAGCTGCAGCCGGGTGGAGAACGGAGAGGCCCATGGACCGAGAGCATAAGCTCCGAGGAGGCCGTTCGGTACGGTGCGCGTGGTACGCGCACGCCCGGCGCCGCCGGGTCCTGGCGGAACTACCGGACCCGAAACAGCGGCTGCTTCACTCCGACGCCGCCGCGGTCGACGATGAGCTGCTGGTAGCCGAGGTTGTCGCCGACATCGAGGTAGTCGCTCGACTTCGCGCGCACCAGCTCGTTGCGATAGCCCTCGTAGATGTACTGCGAGAGCTCCGCGGCATCGATCAGGCCGTCGCCGTTCTCATCGGCGATATCGCTCTCACTGGAAACGGCTTCGGCTGCAAAGGCTGCCAGGTAGCCGCCGGCCTTGAACTTCGCCGCAGTGGCCGAGGTCACATCCTCGTGGGACGAGAAGAGTCCCATGCGATTGGGGCGCGAGATCACATCCTTCGAAAACCCGCCGCTGAAGCACGAGTCGAGGATGACGAGCACGGTGCCGTGGTCGACACTGGCGAGCAGAGTGTCGAGGTCGTCGTCGAGGAGCGGCTCGTCGTAGAGGACGAGCGCCTCGTCCAGCGCGTCATGTCCGTCCGGGTCGTGGGGCACGAGCTCGGTGCGCTTCACGCGCGCGCCATGGCCCGAATAGAAGAACACGAACAGGTCCCCGTCCTGCATGCGGCCCGCCACGTCGCGGACCGCTTTGCGTACGGCGTCGATGCGCGCCTCGCGGTTGATCAACACGAGGCCGTCCTCCGGCTCCATGCCGGCGTGCTCCACGAGGACCCGCTGGAGGTGCACCGCGTCCCGATCGCATAGCGGAAGGTCGTTGTCCGTGCCCGGATAATCGCTGATCCCGAGGAAAACGCCGTAGACGCGGCCGCTGATCGAAGCGGTCTCTCCGGCGGCGCCGCCACCGGTCGCGACGAGCCGATAGTTTCCGGTCTCCCCCTTGCGGTACGAGGTCACGACGACCAGAACGGGGCCGTCGGAAGGCGCGGTCCAGTCGATCCCCGAGCGGTCCCGCGCTCCGTCGAGATCATCGTTCTGCAGGACGTTCTCTTCGCTGTCCACCAGGACCATGTAGGTGTCGAAGTCCGTCGACGAGACCTCGAAGTGCAGGCTCTGCCCCTTGGATGCCCGGAAGAGCCAGGAATCCCGGAATTCTCCATTCTCGAGGGTCGGGTCGCCCTCCGCGAGCGCGCCCTCCACCGACTGGTCGAGGCGCAGGGTCGGCGTCCCGCCCTCGCCGCTTGTGCGCATGGCTGTCCCATCCGCCGCGGAGTCTTCGGCGGTGTCTTCCCCTCGCAGGTCGAGGGAGGTGATCAAGACGGTGTACGAGCCGGTCTCCCCCGCCTTCGAACTCGTGGCGGTGATGTGGTGCGGGCCGCTGACTTCCGGCTCGAAGATCAGAAACGCGTCCCGGTCCCCACC
>DRLC01000155.1 GCA_011053145.1 Planctomycetota bacterium
ACCGTCCGACCTTCATAGCGGATCTGGAACTTGCCGTCCTGGGGCTCGAAGCGGATCGCGATGTCTAGGTTCGCGAGGATCTTGAGACGCGACATGACCGCCGGAAGGAGGGACTTGGGCGGCGTCATCGCCTCCACGAGCCGACCATCGATCCGATAGCGGATGCGCAGCTGGGTCTCCATCGGCTCGACGTGGATGTCGGACGCCTTCTCGCGCAGTGCACGCAGGATCATGAGGTTGACCAGCTTGACCGCGGGAACGTCCTCCCCCCCGACGCCGGAGGAGATGTCGAGATCCTGGGGCTCGTCCTCCCTGATCTGGATCTCGGTGCCAGTGACATCTCCGAGCAGGTCTTCGACTTCCTGCTGATCGCGGTTGAACTGCTTCGTGAGTGCCGCGCGGATGGCCGCCGGATGCGAGAGCACAGGACGCACGCGACAGCCCGACAGGATGTTCAGGTCGTCGAGCAGCAGCACGTCGAACGGATCCGAGATCGCGATCGTGAGGGCATCTCCGTTCCGCGCCAGGGGGATCACGCAGTGCTCGATGCAGGTCTCCTGGGGAAGGGATTCGATCGCTTCCTGGGACGGAGTCGCCCGCGAGAGGTCGATCGGGGGAATCCCGGAGGCGACTCCGAGGAGCTCGAAGAGCTTCTCCTCCTCCACCTGTCCCCGTTCCAGGAGGACGTCGACGATCGGCTGGCCCGTGTCGCGGGCTCCCCCCCACTCCTCCTCGGTGACGAGACCGGCATCGAGGACCAGCTGGCGGATCTTTCGGGAGACTCGAACCATCAGGCCGCCATCTTCACGAGCGTGTGGAACTCGCTCGGGTCACTGAGCGTCCGCTCCGCGTCCTCGAGTCTCACCCTGCCGGAGCGCACGAGGTCCGCTAGCCACGACGACATCGTGCGCATGCCCTGTTTCGCGCCGGTCTGGATCTGCGAATAGATCTGGTGCCCCTTGCCCTCGCGAATCAGCGCGCGTATGGCCGGGTTGGCGAGCATGATCTCGGCACCCAGAACGCGTCCGCGACCTGCCGCGGCCGGCAGGAGCTGCTGACAGAAGACCCCCTCGAGAGCGCACGAGAGCTGTGTCCGTACCTGTTGCTGCGCGTGCGACGGGAACACGTCGATGATGCGGTTGATCGTCTGCACGGCGTCCGAGGTGTGCAACGTCGCGAAGGTGAGGTGGCCGGTCTCCGCCATCGTCAGCGCGGCCTCGATCGTCTCTAGGTCCCGGAGCTCGCCCACGAGGATGAAGTCGGGATCCTGTCGCAGAACACTCCGGAGTGCGTTCTTGAACTCGTGGCTGTCCGCGCCGATCTCACGCTGGGTGACCATGCAGCCCCTGCTCTGGTGCGCGAACTCGATCGGGTCCTCGATCGTGACGATGTGCCCCTGGCGGGTCGCGTTGATGTAATCCACCATCGAGGCCAGGGTCGTGGACTTTCCGGAACCGGTGGCCCCGGTGACCAGGATGAGCCCTGAGCGCAGTCCGCACATGTGCTCACAAACGTCTCGCGGGAGCCCGAGCTGCTCGAAGTCCGCGATCTCGTGCGGCACGAGACGCAGAACGCAGGCGACGGCTCCACGCTGGTGGAAAACGTTTGCGCGGAATCTGCCCTGGCCCTCGAGCTCGAAAGAGCAGTCGATCTCCAGGTCACGGTCCAATCGCGCGATCTGATCCGAGGTGAGGACGCTGGTTGCAAGCCGCCGGGTGTCGTCGGGGGACAAGGGCTCGGACTCGACCGGAACCAGGACCCCATCGATGCGAAGCCTGGGGGGACTGTTCGTCGAAATGTGCAGGTCCGAGCCGCCCTTGCGCACGAGCAGGGCGAGCAGGTCTTCCATCGTGATCATGGGACTCCTCGCGGGGTTGTTCCCTGGTGGGGGGTGCGTTCCCCCGTGATCGGGCCTCCGGGGGCGGGAACTGGAGTGCATCTGGGACTCCGACGCTCGATCCCCCTACGCGACTCCCCTCCCCCTCCTCGATGGGAAGGGAGTCCACACGAAGCGACGGCCCCGGGCTCCTCGCGGGGCCCGGGGCCGTCCTGGGACTCGCGTCCAGGGGCCGAGAGCGCTGGGAAGCGCTCCTAGGGACTCAGTCCTCCTCGGAGGCCTTCTTCCCGAACGCGGCGATGACCTTCTGCTGCTCGGCCGCCGGGACCTTCATGAAGCGTCCCAGTTCCATCGAGAAGGAGCCCTCACCGGCAGTCTGCGACTTCAGGTCCCGCTGGTAAGTCTGCATCTCAGCGAGAGGGATCTGCGCCTTGATCACCGTAACCGCCCCTCCCTGCTCGCTGGACTGATCCACGACGGTCCCACGCCGATGGCTCGTCACATCGGAGAAGATGGTGCCCGCCGAATCCGCGGGCACGCGGATGGTGACGTCCATCACCGGCTCGAGCAGAACGGGTGCCCCCTTGAGGAAGGCGTCCCGGAAGGCCCAGCTCCCCGCCTTCTTGAAGCTGGCCTCATCCGAATCCACGGCATGGAACTTCCCGTCGTAGACTTCCACTTCGACGTCCACGACCCGCGAATGGGTCAAGATGCCCTCCTCCGCGAGTTCACGGATCCCCTTCTCTACGGCGGGGATCAGGTTTCGAGGAATCGCGCCGCCGACGACCTTGTCGATGAACACGACCCCGGAGTCCTCCGCACCCGGACGGACGCGCAGGTAGCACTCGCCGAACTGACCACGCCCCCCACTCTGCTTCTTGTGGCGGTGGTGCCCTTCGGCGGGCTTGGTGATGGTCTCCTTGTACGCGATCCTCGGCAGCGATGTCTCGATCTCAACGCCGTAGCGACGCTTCAGGCGGGACTCGACGACGGCGAGGTGAAGCTCGCTCATGCCGTGCACGACGAGCTCGTGGGTCTGGGGATCGTGCTCGACGACGAAGGTGGGATCCTCCGCGGAAAGCTTCGCCAGGGCCTGGCCGATCTTCTGCTCGTCGGACCGGGTCTTGGGGACCACGGCCCGTGCCACCATCGGGGTCGGGAGCACCGGAACCTCGACCTTGAGGGGGTCCTGCCCCGCGGTGCTGAAGGAGTCCCCCCAGGAGAGCGCCTCGACCTTCGAGAACACGACGATGTCGCCCGCGCTGGCGGACTCCACCGCCGTCCTCTGCTTGCCCCCGACCGGATAGAAGAGCCCTCCGAGCTTCTCGCCCTTGCCCTCGCCGACGAGGTCATGGGATGTGAGGGAGCCCGAAAGGATGCGAGCGGAGCAGATCTTTCCGAGGTGCGGGTCGCTCTTCACGTTGAAGACGACGGCCGTGAGAGGGCCGTCCGGGTCGTTGTGAATCCCACCACCCTCTGTCGTGAACACGTCGCCGGTGATCGGAGAGGGCGCGTATTCCCCGAGCCACTGGATCACCTCGTCGATGCCCACCCCGGACTCCGGGTTGCAGCACAGAATCGGGATGAGCGCTCCCTTCGCAATCGCATTCGGGGTCTCCTCGTGCAAGACCTTGTCGGAGAGCACATCGGTCTCGAGGTACTCCATGACGATCTCCTCGTTCTCGCAGGCGTCCATGACCCGATCACAGCGTCGCTTCTTCCAGTCCTCGCCACAGTCGAAGGTCACCGAGGAGAATCCCGATCCGCTCTCGTTGGGAACGAGGATCGGAACGCACACTTCTCCGATCGAGGAACGCAGTTCCTCGACGAGTGCGTCGAAGTCCGCGTTGTCGCCATCCGCATGGGTCACGATGATCGCGCGACCGCGCCCCAGCTTCTCGGCCTCGGCGAGCTTGGTGCGCAGGTTGAACGTCACCCCGCTCGCGCAGCTCACGACGCCGACGGTCAGCTCGGTCGCAAACATCGCAGAGAGGCAGTCGGCGAGGAACTCCGGGTAGCCGGGCGTGTCGACCAGATTCCAGCTCCTGCCATCCTTGTCCGCATGGACGACTGCCTGCTGCAAGGTGTGCTGGCGATCCTGCTCCTCAGGCTCCGTGTCGCAGATCGAGGTCTTGTCTCCGACCGACCCCTTGCGGTCCGAAGCTCCCAGCGCGAAGGCCATGGCGTCGATCAGCGTGGTCTTTCCCGAGGAGGGGTGACCGACGAAGGCGATGTTCCGAATCCGGTCGATGTCCGAGGTCATCTAGCGTCCTGCTCGTCTTTTTCAGACCCAGGTGGACGCCGTGGGGTGGAAGGCGCAGGAACCCCCGTGGACGGCCTCCCGGGAAGCCTAATGGGTGTTTCGAAGGGCCGAGCATCCTACGCGCCCCCCCTCGCACGCGCAAGCTGGGCCACCCTGAACGGGAGCGGGGCGAGCCCGCGGCACACGCCCGGCCTCGCCCCGCTCCCCGCGGCCAAGAGCTGCGCTCAGCGGTGGACGACGATCTCCACGCGACGGTTCTGCGCCTTGCCACTCTTGGTGTCGTTGGGGGCGACCGGCTCGTACTCACCGTGCCCGGCCACGACGCACTTCTCATCCGGAATGCCGTTCTCCTCGACGAGCGCCCGCAGCACAGCCATCGCGCGAGCGACGGAGAGGGCACGGTTCGACTCCCACTTCGACTTCTTGATCGGGTCGGAGTCCGTATGCCCTTCGATCCAGTAGGTCCCGTCGGCGTAGTCCTTCGAGAGCGTCCGCGCAACCGCGGCGAGCGCTTCACGCCCACCCTTGGTCAGGCTGGCCTTTCCAGATGCGAAGGTGATCGAAGAGGGGATCGAAATCACGAAGTCGTTCCCCTGGTTGCGGTACTCGATGCCGAGGGCATCCAGCTCCCCGTACTGCGGAGTGTCCTTCACCGAGTTCAGCTTCTGGCTCGCCTCGCTCAAACGGACCTCGTAGTCTTGGTTTGCCGCTCGCAGCTCGCGATTCTCTTTCTTGAGCTGGGTTCGTTCCTCCCGCAGGGCTCGAACCTCGTCCTGGTAATCCGCGAGCTTCTGTTGGGAAGCACATCCGCTGGTGAGCAGGGTGAGCCCGAGGGCGACAATGGCGAAAGACCTCTTCGTGGGGGTATGCATGGGGCTGGATCTTTGGTTGCGGGCGGGCTCTCGGAGCCCTTGAAAACGGCTGGAGTGGCCGGAGCTTGGCGGCATGGACGGGATCGGGGAGGACCCTCACCGCGCGCGGCTTTCGCGACGCCCCCGATCCCCCCCTCGGACCGAGACTCCGCATCCGATAGAGCGAAGCCTAGAGGCCCCGGAGGGGACCGAGGCGGGCGGGGTGCTAGAGAGAGAGCCCTCTCCAGACCTCGATCACATGATCCCAATCGAGCAGCACGATTCCAATCCCGATCCCGAGATATGGCCCGAAGGGGAGGTAGCGGCCGGCAATCCGGGCGACTCGGAGGGAACTCCCACGGCGTTTGACCGCTCCCCGCTCCGCCGCCCGCCGCCTCACCAAGAGGTAGAAGCGCGCGATGTTCACGATCCCCGCGACCGAGGCCGCGAGGGCTCCGATCAGGAGCGCGGCCAGGGCACCGCCAGGGCCGATGAAGCCGCCGCCGGCCGCCAGCAACTTCACGTCGCCGAACCCCATCGCGTCGCGACCGAAGGCCCTCGAGCCCAGGGCTCCGATCGCGAGCAAGACGCCACCGCCCACCGCCATTCCGGCCAGGGATGCGAGGAGGGCTCCCGCGCGATCCACGTCGCCCGAGGAGAGGGTGTGGGCCAGCGCGGTGTTCGCATGGAGCGTGGGCACGAGGAAGGACGCGATCGGAGCGAGCAGCATTCCCCCGATCGACACCTCATCGGGAATCTCGAAGTGATCGAAGTCCACGAAGGTCGCCACGACGAGTCCGGCGAGAACGACGGCGTGGACGAAGGCGACTGCGATCGCGGGACCTCCCTCGTGACCCGCCGTCGCGCGCCATGCGGCGAGCCCGAAGAGCACCGCGGTCAGGAGTTCCACCAGCGGATAGCGCCACGGGATCGACCAGGAGCAACTTCGGCATCGACCCCGAAGGATGAGCCAGGAGAGAACGGGGATGTTGTCCCTCCAAGTGAGTTCGCGTCCACAGTTCGGACAGCGAGACCGCTTCGGGTTCGAAACGCTCACTCCCTCGGTCGGCAGACGATAGATGCAGACGTTCAGGAACGAACCGACGACGAGGCCGAGGAGTGCGAAGAAGGTGATCCACTGGGTCGGGGACAGGTCCACGGGCTCGATTTCGTCGTGTGGGCCTCGGCAAGTAAAGGACGATCCGGCGCTCCCCCCGGGATCTGCGCGCACCGCGCCGCCAGCCTTGGAAGGAAAGGCGGCCGATTCGATTCACCGCGGCAGGTTCCAGCTCAGCTCCACGGAGTCGATCCGAGGAGGATCCCAGGGCTCACCCTCCCCCGCCGGCATCTCGAGGATCAGGAGCAAACGCAGTGCTTCGCAGCCGTCGAGGAGACGGATGTCATCCACCGGCTCGAAACGGTCGCTCCCAGCCGCGCGGTCCCGCAGTCCCAGAAAGCGAACGTGAAAGGATCCGGCCCCCTCGCGCCCCTGCACGGCCGCATCGAGCCAGGCCTCGACCCCACGCCTCGGCCGATGTGTGTTCGAAAGGATCGCTGCTCTCAAGGGGTGGCGGAGGGGGTTGGTGCGCGGCGGGTCGAGGCGTAGAGGAGCATCGCGCACACGCTCGATGTTCTCCCCCCCACCATCGCTCTTAAACACCCGATCCGCGTCGACACGTCCATAGATCCGCAACCATCCACCCGAGATCAGCAGCAGCGGCCCATCCACCCGAATCGTCCCCGTCACCTTGAGATCCCCTCCCGCGACGAGCACGGTCCAGGGCTCGTTCAAACGCCGTGCTCGTTCGATCCACGCGGTGAGGGCCTCGCGGGAAGCCTCCGGCCCGAGCGAGGAGCGTTCCATCTGATCCGCCAGGGAGGAAGGCCACGTCCCTTCGAGATGCCGAGTGAGCCTCCCCTCGATCTCGATTCCGCCCTGGGACCGAAGGATCAGGAAGCCGTGGGCTTCGCTGAGATCGACCTCTTGCCCCCGCGGCACGCGCAGCGAGGTCGCGGCTAGGTCCGTCCGGCCGCCCAGGCCTTCGAACGGATCGAGGGGGCCGTCGGATCCATCCCCGGCTGCGGCGGGATACCGGATCGAAACACCGCTCCCGTCGTCGGGCCAGTACGCCGTGGCATCGAAACCCAGGGGTTCCCCGTACCACGGTCGCTCCGTCCCGCCGAACGTGACGAGTTCCTTCATACGGCGCGGAGCGACGACGGAGAAGGTCACGAGTGGGCGACCGAAATTCCGCGACAGCCCGGCCAGTCCGAGCATCGGCCTCCCGAACGGGAGTCGGTTCCCGGCGAGGTCCCGGGCTTCGTCACGGGTCCGGATGAGGTAGTACTCCCCGACATCGAGGGCCCGAAGGTCCCCCAGGCCGGGCCGGTCTCCGGCCGGGAAGAGCTCGATCCGCGCACCCCGAGGGTGATTGTCGACGACGCGGGGCAGCAACGGCACCACATCTTCGTCCGGGTCTCCGTCCCTCGGCAGGACGCAGAACTCCCCCCTTCGCAGGCTCCTGGGATCGACCCCCACGGTGGAAGTCAGGACCAGGGGATCCAGCGGACCACGCTCGATCCCCCCCGCGGACACCCCATCCGGGAGTTCGATGCCCAGGTGCCCCCCCGATTCCTGTCCCCCGAAGAGGACTCCGGAAGACGGAGCCGTCCGGAAGTGCAGGGTCATCGAGGAGGCGAGGAGCTCCCCATCGGTCGATCGGAGCCCATCGGGCCGGGGGAAACCTGCGAGCTTCACCGTGTACTCGGTATCCGGCAGGAGCCCCCCGTCGGACAAATCCTCCGATCGGGGGAGTTGGGGCTCGAAGTCCAGACGATCGCGGTGGATGCGCAGGCGCCCCCGCGCGGTCCGTTCCGGATTCCTCGCGTCGAAGATGCGGATCGAAGCGGAGGTCACGGAAGCCCGGTCCAGTTCCGCGGAAAACCGAAAGATCAGGGTCTCGTCGAGTAGCACACCCCCGGCCCCGCCCTGGACGAATTCCACGAGGGCGAACTCCCCCGTCCCCCCTCCTCGCACGCCGCAGGCGGCGAGCCCCATCGCCAAAACGAGAACCCCGGAGCCCAGCCCCCCCCACGACGGGCGGCCTGGACTCCGGGGTCGCGGCACTTTGGATGCTCGGATCAGAAGCGGAAGGGTGTCTTCAGGAATTGGAGCTGGATCGGCCTGGTGTCCGAGGTCAGCCCTGTCCCCATCGCATCGAGATCGAACTCCACCTCGAAGCGGAAGAACTGGAGCTCACCCGGCATCGTCGCGTTGAAGTCCGAGATGTCGCCGGTTGCGGGCACGAGCAGGTTCGCGGTGTCCGGGTTGCCGTTGCCATCGTCGGCCGCCCCCTCGAACGTGAACCGGACGAATGCGTTGCTCGGAAGGGAGTCTGCGATCCCGTCCGTAACGATCCGGAAGAAGCGCGGGATGAGCTCATAGCTCGGGGTCAGGAGACCGGAAGTGAAGCTCGACAGGGTCGTTCCGCCCGGCTCGCTGAGGGTGAGACTCAGGGCAACCCCCGCATCGTCGTAGCTCGCGCTCACGACGTCGAAATCCAGCGTGGAAGCCGGTGCCGACGTATCGGTGACGCGCAGGAGGAAGTTTTCGAGGATCGAAGGGGTCCGGAGGTAGAGATCGTTCGACAACGGTCCCGGAGACATGGTCAACGGATCCAAGGACGCGCCCGCCACGCGCAGGGTGACCCCATCCGAGAGGATGGACACCGTGGCGCTAGGGAACGCTTCGGGGCCCAGCAGCGCGGGAAGGTCGTCCACCACACCGCCGGTCGCTAGGACCTTGCCCTGATCGGCGCCGGGAGTCGTATCCACCCCACCGAAGAGGAACTGGACGAGGTTCGACCCCCCCGCGGGGTCGAGGTCCGGCCGGCCGATGCTGATCCACTCGGAACGGGCCTTGGAAACCGCACCGAACTCCTCGAGCATGATCTTGCCAGCGGGCTGCATCACTTCGCTCAGTTCGAGGACCGGGTCCTGCAGGGTGATTCCTCCATCGGCGTCATCCGCGTAGGTGGGAATCAGGATGTCGGTGTTCGCCGCGTCGACGCCGGGAGCATTCAGCGAGGGAACGTGGATTTGGATCACGCCGGGCCCCCCGGAACCACCGTTGCTCACGCCGGCCGGGACCGGATCACCGTTCGTCGCGGCCATGGGGCCGACGCGCCCCTTTCCCCCCTTCGCGGACACGAAATAGACCTGGTTACCCCCGACCATGGGAGCCGTGAACGAGGCGTCACCGTCGATGAAGTCCACAGCGGTCGAGGACTCGAGAATCACGTGACCGCCCGAACCCGAGCCACCGGTTCCGCCAACGTGATCGAGCAGGGCCGTGTCCTCACCCGTCGCCCCGAGGCCACCCTCGCACAGGATCTGGCCGATCGTCCCGCCGGAATGCCCGAACACGATCGGCCCGAGGGCGCGCAGGCGCAGGCCGCCCGCGCCACCGCCGCCACCGC
>DRLC01000156.1 GCA_011053145.1 Planctomycetota bacterium
AGGAAGGGAGAGAAGACCTCGTCCAGGGACTCCGGGTCCGCCACCCGGATGCCTTCCTGGTCGTGACCGGCAGGGGATCGACCGAGGGATGGGGAGAGCGTGTGCGCGAGGCAGGCGCGGACTTCACCTGCGGCTGGCCTCTCCCTGACTCCGCATCTCCCTTCGCGATTTTTGCTCCCGCGGCGTGGGGAGGGCGATCCTCGTCGTCGTAAGCTCGGCGCCACCCTGCCCATGCCTTCGCCGCTCCTCTTCGATGCTGTCCTGTTCGACCTCGACGGCACCCTCGTCGCGACGGATCGATTCTGGATCCAGGCCGCGAAGGCCGGGGCGCGGCGGGCGTTCGAAGAGCTCGGGGTGGAGCGTTCGTTGCCCACGGGGGAGGAGTGGATGTCGCTCGTGGGGCTCCCGCTCGCCGAGGGGTTCGCGAGGTTGTTCGGGGACCTCTCCGATGCCGAACGCGCGCTGCTGCTCGAACGCTGCGAGGAGGAGGAAGGGCGGCTGATCGCTGCCGGTGGGGCGGCGTGGATGCCCGGTGCGCGCGAGGTCATGGCGCGGCTCCGCGAGGCGGGCGTGCGCCTCGCTATCGCGTCGAACTGTTCCGAGGGCTACCTCACGCAGATGCGGGGCGAACTCGGGCTCGACGAATTCGTCGAGGAGGCGTGGTGTCTCGATTCGCCGGGGATCTCGAACAAGGCGGACATGATCGAACGCATCCTCGAGCGGCTGGGGACGCGGTCGGCGATCTTCGTCGGGGACCGGGCGGGGGACCGGGACTCCGCATGGGCGAACGGGATTCCCCACGTGCACTGCTCCTTCGGGTTCGCCGGGCGGGGCGAGGAGGTGGAGGCGGAGGCGACCATCGGAGACATGGGGGAACTCCTCGGCGTCCTCGGGCGTCGCACCCGCTGGATCCGCTCGATCCTCGAGGGAATCGGCGTCGCCCTCGGACCCCGCGGTCCGTTCGTCCTCGGTGTGACCGGCGACTTCGCATCGGGCAAGACCCTGTTCGCCCGGGATGCGGCGCGTCTCCTCCGGGCCCACGGCCAGGATGCGGTCGCGGTCTCGATCGGAGGTGCCTGGGGCCGGGGGACCGCGCAGGGCTCGTCCGGTCCAGGGCTCGACCTCGACCGGCTGGAGCTGGAACTCTTCGAGCCCCACGCGCGCGGCGAGGCGGTGGAACTTCCCGACGCGGCGATTGCGGACCCCGCTGGGCCGCGCGTCCTCGCGGGAGACGCCGTCCTCCTCGCCGAGGGATCGTTCCTGCTCGACCCTCGCCTCCTGGCGCGCCTCGATCGAGCCCTGTACCTGGGGGTCTCGGAGGAGGTGATGTGGCGGCGGGCGATGGGCCGCGAGGGGCGGGTCGAGGGGGTCTCGGCCCTGGAGCGCATCCGCGGCGAACTCCTGCCGGCCCTCCGGGATCATCGCGGGCACTATCGACCCGACCGGCTCGCCGACCGCGTCCTCGACGGCTCGAATCCCCTGGGGCCCTCGCCCCGAAGTGCTTGAAACCGAGAGCCCTCAGCGACTAGGATGCGCGGTCCTGCCGTCCCCGTACGGCTCCCGACGGGCGCGACCGTGCTCTCGGGCGATCCCGCGGGCCAAGCTCCCCCCGGCCCGCTCCGTGCCCCCGCCCCCGGCGACCCTTCCGTCGCAACCTCCATGGATACGACCCTTCCCCAGCGCCTCCAAAAGGCGGTCTCCGGCTCCTTCCACAAGACGGCCCTCTTGCAGAAGCGCGTGCGCGAGCTGATTCGCGGCGCTGCGCCGTTGATCGAGACGCGCGAGGAGAACCCGATCAAGATCGCTTTCCTGGAAATGGAGCGCGGCCTGATCGAGCTGATCCCCGAGGAAGAGACGCCTCTCCTGTAGCTCCCCGGGCCGCGGCGTCACCCCTTCCGTCCGATGCGACGGATTCGTGCGCGGGCCGAGGGCGGCACGAGCCCTTGCGGTAGGCTCCTCGGTGCATGGGCTCCAACGGAGATGCCCCGGGCAAGAGGCGCCCGGACGAGATTCTCGCGAGGCGCGGGGGGTGGGTCGAGTGCCTGCGGGTGCCGGCCGCGCTCTTCGGTCTCGCCGCTCGGGCGCGCGGCGCGCTGTTCGACCGCGGCGTCCTGCGCGCGAGGCGCGTCGAGGTTCCGGTCCTCTCGATCGGCAACTTGACCGCGGGCGGGACGGGCAAGACGCCCTTCGCGATCCTGCTCACCCGAGCGCTGATCGAACGAGGCTGGCGGCCGGGGTTGCTTTCGCGCGGATACGCCGCCTCCAAGGCGGCCGAGCACGGGGCGGGGAACGACGAGGCACGCATGCTCGCGCGCAAACTCGGTGATGTCCCGCACGTCCAGAACCCCGACCGCGTCGCCGGCGCCGCGGAGCTCGTCGCGCTCGGCGTGGATGCGATCCTGCTCGACGACGGCTTTCAGCATCGACGCCTGGCGCGGGACCTCGACTTCGTGCTCGTGGACGCGACGAGGCCCTACGGCCTTCCCGCGCGGGACGGTGCTGCGGTGCGCGCGTTCCTTCCGCGTGGTCTTCTGCGGGAGAGCCCGGGCGCGCTCCGCCGCGCCGATGCGGTGGTCCTGACCCGCGCCGATGCCGTGGCCGACGCAGAGCTCGCGAGGCTCAGGGAGGAGCTCTATGGATTCGCCCCGGGCATCGCGCTCCTGACCGCGGCCCACCTGCCCGTTCGGGTCATGGGACCCGATGGGGGCGCGCATCCATCGGCCCTGCGCGGTCGCGAAGTGGACCTCGTCAGCGGGATCGGGAATCCCGATGCGTTCGAGGACACCGTGGTTCGGCTCGGTGCGCGCGTTCGCACGCACCGGCGCTTCCCCGACCACCACGACTTCGCTCCCGGGGACCTCGACGGCCTCGGGGGGGGAGGTCGTTGGCTGGTCACGACGGAGAAGGACGTGGTCAAGCTCGGGGGGCTCGCGCCCCACGTGCGCGTGCTCGAGGTGGAACTCGAGCTGCTCTCCGGCCGTTCGGTGTTCGACGCGCTGCTCGATGCGCTCGTGCCCGGTCGCGGTCGGGTCGAGCGCGCGCATCTGCACGAGGGGCTCCATGGCTGAGCACGGGGGGGCGAAGCAACGCGCGCTGGACGAGGTGGATTGGCCGATCCCGCGCCAGGCCGTGGAGGGGACCGAGGACGGCCCGCTGAAGCGGCTCGAGGCCTGGTGCATCGGCGCGCTGATGGGGACCTGCGCGCGCCTGCCGGACCGAGCCCTCGATCTCGTGATCGCCGGAGCCGCGCGAATCGCGTTCCGGTTCGATCGCCGTCACCGAGAGGCCGGCCGGCGCTTCCTCGAGCAGGCTCTCGGAACGATGCCCCGTGCCGAGTCCGACCGCAGGCTGCGGCAGGCGTATGCGCACTTTTTTCGCGTGGTGCTCGAACCGCGGCGCCTCACCCTGCGCGTGCCGGAGGATCGAATCCTCGAGCGGTTCGACATCGAGTGGACCGAGGACGCCCGCCGGCTCGTCGAAGAACGGCGCGGCTGCATCCTCGTGACGCCGCACCTCGGGAGCTGGGAGCTGACCCCCCGGATCGCGGGTCTGGTCGGGTTCGCCCCGGTGTACGGGATCGCGAAGCCGGTGAAGAACCGGCCGCTCTCGATCCGCATCCAGCGCGAGCGCGAGACCTCCGGCGTGCGCCTGATGCCGCGGCGGGGAGCGATGGTGGACGCGGTCGGGGTCATCCGGGCCGGCGGGGCGGTGGGGATGCTCGTCGACCAGCGAGCCCGCAAGCGACCGGTCCTCGCCCCCTTCTTCGGGCGTCCCGCACGCTGCGACCGCTCCGTGGGGGTGCTCGTCAAGCGCCTCGGGGCGCCGATCCTGATGGCGTCCTGCCTGCGGACCGACGAGCCGCTGCGCTGGCGCGTGCGATTCTACGCCTGCTTCCAGCCGGAAGAGCTGCGCGGCGAGAGCCCCGTGGAGATCGCCGCGCGCTTGAATCGAGTGTTCGAGAGGATGATCCTCGACGCTCCCGAGCAGTATTTCTGGCTCCACGACCGATACAAGGACACCCCCGCGGAGTTTCCCGACGGGGGAGAGGTGACCCGGGGCGACACGCGGCGGGCCCAGAGCGAACGCAAGGAAGAGCAAGCATGATCATCGTCACCGGAGGCGCCGGCTTCATCGGTTCCAACCTCGTCCACGGCCTCAACGAGCGCGGCTGCGACGACATCCTCGTCGTCGGGGACCTCGAGGACGGGACGAAGCACCTGGGCCTCAACGGGCTTCGCTTCCGCGACTTCGTCGACCACCGCGACCTCGATGCTCTGCTGGCGCGTCTCGAGGGAGAAACGGTCGAGGCCGTGTTTCACCAGGGCGCTTGCTCGGACACGATGGAGCACGACGGTCGCTTCATGATGCGCGTGAACTACGAGGCCTCGAAGCGCTGGCTCGAGTTCGCGATCGGGCGCTGTCCGTTCCTGTATGCCTCGACCGCGGCCCTCTACGGGGACGGCTCCAGGGGCTTCCGCGAGGAGCCCGCCTGTGAGTACCCCCTCAACGTTTACGGTTTCTCGAAGCTCCTCTTCGACCGTCACGTGCGGCGCGTCCTCGACACGAGCCCGACGCAGATCGTCGGCCTGCGCTACTTCAACGTGTACGGGCCCCAGGAAAACCACAAGGGGCGCATGGCCTCGGTGATCTTCAAGTTCCACAACGCGATCCAGGCCGGGGGCGACCTCGAACTCTTCGAGGGCTCCGAAGAGTTCCTGCGGGACTTCGTGTTCGTCGACGATGTCGTCGACCTGAACCTGTGGTTCCTGGACCATCCCACGCGCAGCGGCATCTTCAACTGCGGAACCGGCCGAGCGCGAAGCTTCGCGGAGCTCGCGGACGAGGTCGTCAAGCACTACGACGGGGCCAGCGTGCGCCGCGTGCCGTTCCCCGAGGAGCTGCGCGGTCGCTACCAGGCCTACACGCAGGCCGACCTCACCCGGTTGCGGCAGGCGGGCTATGAACGCGAGTTCCATTCCCTCGAGGATGGTGTGGCGTCCTACGTGAAGACGCTCCAGACGGCCGGCGGCTATCATCTGCCCCGTGAGTGGGACTCCTGAGTCGCCCCCCTCTCCCCACCTCCCCCTTCCCAGCCATGGACGAACGCCACCTCCTCGGGGTCCTCGAAGGCCTCGGCACCCCGAGGGTGCTGATCCTCGGGGACCTGATCCTCGACCGCTACGTCTCCGGCGAGGTGCAGCGCATCTCCCCGGAGGCGCCCATCCCCGTCCTCGCCGCGCGCCAGGACGAGGTGCGGCTCGGCGGCGCGGGAAACGTCGCGGCGAACCTGCGCGCGATGGGGGCGGAGGTCGAGATTCTCGGCGTCGTCGGGGACGACGGGAAGGGGCGCATGCTGCGCGAACTCCTCGAGGCGATCGGGGTCGAGTCCTCCGGGGTGCACATCGCCGCGGATCGGCCGACCACCGAGAAGACGCGCCTGATCGGAGGTGCGCAGCAGATCCTGCGCGTCGACTGGGAGGAGTCCGGCGCCGTGGGGTCCGCGGATGCGTCCTCGCTCCTCGAGGGCCTCGACCAGCGGCTCGAGCACACCGGGGCGGTGATCCTCTCCGACTACGGGAAGGGCGTCCTGACGGACGGGATCCTCGCCGACGTGATCGCGCGTGCGCGCGCCGCGAGCGTCCCCGTGCTCGTCGACCCGAAGGGCGAGGACTACTCGCGCTACCGAGGCGCAACCCTCGTGACCCCGAACCGGCGCGAGGCGGAAGTGGCGATCGGGCGGACGATCGAGCACCTCGAGGACCTTCCCGCGGTCGCGGAACGGCTCATGGATCAGGCCGAGCTGGACGCGGCGGTGATCACCCTCGGGGCGGACGGGATCTTCTACCGAGAGCGGGGCCGGGGTTCGGGCGACCGCGTCCCGACCGCCGCGCGCGCGGTCTTCGACGTCACCGGCGCGGGGGACACGGTCATTTCCCACCTCGCCCTCGTGCTCGCGGCCGGGCGACCCCTCGCGGAGGCCGTGCGGCTCGCGAACCACGCCGCCGGGCTCGTCGTCGCGCGCCGGGGCGCCGCGTCGGTCACGCGCGAGGAACTCGCCGCGACCCTCGGAGCGGGATCGGGGGCCGGGGCCGTACTGGATCCCGAGGACCTCCCGGGGGTGCTCGCGCTCTGGCGCTCCGAGGGAAAACGCATCGTCTTCACGAACGGCTGCTTCGACATCCTGCACGCGGGGCACGTGGACTACCTGCGCAAGGCGAGCGCGCGCGGCGACGTGCTGCTGGTCGGCGTGAACGACGACCAGAGTGTGGCGCGGCTCAAGGGGCCCTCGCGCCCGATCAATCCGATCGGAGACCGGCTGACCGTGCTCGCCGCGCTCGAAATGGTGGACGCCGTCGTGCCCTTCCCCGAGGACACCCCCGAGCGGATCATCGAGGAGGTCACGCCCGATGTCCTCGTGAAGGGGGAGGACTGGGCCGACAAGGGAGTGGTCGGACGCGAGTGGGTCGAGAGCCACGGCGGAGAGGTCTACCTCGCGCCCCTCACCCCGGGCCGATCGACCACGGCGGTCGTGCAACGGGCCCAAGAAGCCGAGAGAACCCAGTCCTGAGGGGTTTGGGGGGTAGTTCCCGGTTTTTTCGTGGGCTCCCCGGCATAGATCCGGCAGGCCGGCGTAGGTCGGCTTCCATGGCTGGGATTCGATGGCTTTCCCAAATCTGGGAATCTTGCGGGGCTGGGGCCAGAAACCCGTCTCCGATTCTCCCCGCCTGCCGTGTGATTGGAACGATAGGTGCCCTGTCGGGATTCCCCGGCGTTCGCAACCGGCGCCCCACAACTTGCACCCTTAGGGAGAGGACCCATGCGCCTTCGTGCACTCGCGACCGCATTGCTCGGACTGCTTTTCCTCGCCGGCGTCGCCGGCGCTGCCCAGGTGTCCGAGGACACCTTCGAAGACCGGATGGCGGAGGCCCGCTCCGTGCTCCTGGACGGCCTCCGCGACCATTCTTCTTGGCTGCGGGGCCAGAAACTCTTCCTCGAGCGCAAGGGAGTGCTCGAAACGATCATCGCCCTCGACCCGGAGGACCACGAGGCGATGCGTGCCCTGGGCTGGAAGAAGAGTCGCGGGGGGGAGTGGGCGCCCCCGAAGAAGCCTAAGCACCTGCGCAACTACTCGGAGTCGGCCCTCACGAAGGCAGGGGAACGCTACCTGGCCGCGATCGAGCCTGCCCTCTTGATGCTGCGCGACCTGCACGCGGACCCAGGCCTGTCCGACCCCCAGCGCGAGCGCGTCGAGCAGGAGATCCTGCGCGTCGTGCCCGATGATCCGGACCTGCGCGCCCGGCGAGGAGAGGTCCGTGCGGGGACGCGCTGGGTGCTCGAGGAGACCATGCGTGCTGCGTACCAGCGCAAGAAGATCGAAGAGCTGGTGAGTCACGCCCTCGCGACCCTGGATCGGCCCGAACCCGTCGAAGCCGGTCCGCGGGAGGCGAGCCTCGGCACCTGGACGCGGGTCCTCGCCACACCGGCGGGCCTGGTGTTCGGATCGGTCGAGGGGGAGGAACTCGACGAGATGGGAATGCTGCTGCAGGCTTCGCTGGACATCTTCCAGAAGCTGCTCGATCCGCGCGCCGCCCTTCCACAACCCCTGACCGTCGCCCTGCTCGCAAGCCCCGCCGAGGCCGCGGATTACCTCGAGCGCCATCCCGGACTCAGCGACGAGGACCGCGCTCGCCTCGTGGAGACGGCCGGGACCTGGATCGAGAACGACAACGACATCGCTTACTGGACCGATCGGCAGGACGCGCGCCTCGACGGCGTGTGCAGGCTCCTCCAATCGCATCTCCTCGGGAGCTCCTTCCACCTCGGCATCCACCGTCCCTGGGTGCACGAGGGCTTCGGTCTCTACCTGACCGAACGCCTCGTCGGCACGCGACAGACCTGGTTCCTCCCGGTGCGGGACCGGGATGGTGGTGAGAAGCTCCGCACCGCACTCCTCGAGAGTCCGGAGTGGAAGCGCATCGCCCTCGAGCTGCTGGATCGCTCCGAAACGCCCCAACTGCCGGCGCTCTTCCTCGCCAAGCCCGAGGGCTTCGCGTCCGAGGACCTGGTGCTCTCCTATGCGTTCGCGGCTTTCTTGATCGAAGCGCACGGCGATGTGGTCGGGGGCGTGCTGTCGGACATCGGGGCCGGCCGCCGCGACCGTGCGGTGATCGAGGCGTGCCTCGGTCGCGACCTCGGCCAGATCGAGGAGCGCTTCCACCGCTGGCTGCGCGAGGGGGACGAGGCGGAACGGGGAGAGCTACAGCTCCCCGATTCCCCGGGCGGCGTCGGCGCCCAGGCGAGTGCCGACGAACGCAGGTAGCAGCTCGCGCAACTCCCTGGCGAGGTCCTCTTCGCCGTCGGTCCGGTCCACGGCCAGGCCGACGGCGAAGCGTAGGAAGAGTTCGGTACGCCTGCGATAGCGCACGAAGTGCCAGCGGTCGAAGGCGAGGTAGCCCCCGATCCGGGCCGCGCTTCCACGGGAGTGGAAGTCCGCGTGCAACGCTCGGTATCCCTCTTCGATCGCCTCGAACTCCGCGCGGGTTCGATGCCGTGCGAAGAGCCCGACGACGCGAGCCCCGGGGAGCTCGCGGTAGGAATCGGGGACCGCATAGGCGCGGGTCTGGAACCCGAGGGAGCGCAACATCCGCAGGAGCGAGGGGTTCGCGGACACCTCCACCGGGGCGAGTCGCGGGACCTGGTTTCCTGCCCCTTCGAAGAGGTACTCGAGGTACTCCGTGCACGAGAGCCGCGGGTCGGCCGGGTCATGGTGCGGGTCGAACAGGATCCCTTCGTCGAGCGACTCGCGGGCGCGTGCCGCGACCGCCTCGGCCCAGTGCGGATCCTCCGACGCGGCCGGGCGCACGAACTCGAGGGCTTCGTAGCGTTCGAGGAACTCGGTGAACGTGCTGCGGTGTACACCGCCCCGAAAGCGCGAGGCGAAGTCGGGGGCGGAGGGGTGGTAGGAGAGTCGCGGTCGTGCTTCGTAGACGAAGGCCCGCCCGTCCTCCTCGACGAACAGGCCCGCGTGGTCGAAGAACGTGAAGCGCACCAGCGAGAGGGTGGACCCGAGGCTTTGGGGCTTCGCGTTCTTGGCGAGCACGATGTCCCCGGTGCGAAGGCCCACGAGCGCCGCGGCATCGGCGCGATCGAGGGGACGCTCTCCCCGCGGCCCGCGGAGTTCGAGAGGGCCTGAGTCGAGGTCGACCCGAAAGGTGTGCGCACGTTGGAGCCGTCGCGGTTCCACGCGGCGACCGAGGATCGCCTCGACTTCCCGGATGAGGTCTTCGCGGGCCGGGAGTGCGGGGAAGGGATCCTCCTCGAGCGCCTCGATCGCGCGGTCGGGAACGATCCAGCCGGCCGGGGCGTGGCAGGCCGCAAAGAGGAGCGCGAGCCCCGGGAGAACTCGCGATGCGCGTCCGCGCGCGCGGATCACCGGGCGTAGCCGAGCTTGCGCAGCTCCTCGAGCCAGGTTTCGTCCCCGCCCGCCGCGGTGCGCCCGAGGGCGCCGAAGGCGCGCAGCCACTCCTCGATCGCCGCGTGCAGCGCCGCGGCTTCGCCGGCTCCGTCGGCGACGGCGTTGACCGCTTCCCGGGGGTCGGTGGAGAGGCGATAGAACTCATCGTCACCCGACATGCGCAGGATGTACTTCGCGTCGGGGGTTTGGAGCGCGAAGACCCCGTCGGCTCCGGACTTGCGCATCGGACGTCGCTGGGAGAACACCTGGCGATCGGGAGGCGGGAAGGACTCGTCCTCACGCGCGGCTTCGGAACCCAGGAGGGAGGCGAGGGAGATCCCCCCGAAACGGTACAGATCCCCCCGCAGGCGGCCACCGAGCAGGTCGACGAAGGTGGGCAGGATGTCGACCGTCGAGACGAGGCCGTCCACGCGTCCGGGCGGGATCGATCCGTCGGTCGCGTGGAACAGGAGGGGGACGTGGAGCTGCTCGTTGTAGATCTGCCAGCCGTGCCCTGCGTAGCCGTGGCTCCCGAGCCCCTCACCGTGGTCCGCGGTGACGATCCAGAGGGTGGAGCCCGGCAGGTCGAGGGCCTCGAGCCCTTCCGCGAACCTGCGGATCTCCGCGTCCGCGTAGGCGATCTCGGCGTCGTAGGAGTCGATGAAGCCGAGCACCTCGGCGCGCGAGCGAGGGTGGATGCGCTCGCCTCCGCGGTCGCCGGAACTCCAGGCCAACTCGGGGAAGGGCTCGCCCGGCGGGGGATCGGGCAGGCCGTGCAGCCGTGCGATCTTCGAGTAGAACGCCGCGTCGTCATCGCGCTCGGACATCGCGCCGAGGTAGGGGGGCGGGGCCTTCTCGGGCTTCTTCCATCGGTGCGGGTCGTAGAAGTGCATCCAGACGAGGAAGCGGTCGCCCTGGCGCTTGGTCTTGACCCAGGTGAGGGCAGCGCTCGAGATCGTTCGCGCCGCGGAGGTCTGGGCGCGCACCTTCCCGAAACCGGTCGCGACGCCTTCCAGGAAGCTGACGCTCGTGAACGCCGCGGTTTCGAAGCCCGCGGCGCGCAGGGCACCGGCGAGGGTCGGGATCTTCTCCCCGAGGCGCTCTCCGTTCGTGAGCAGCCCGTGCATCCCCGGCACGAGACCGGTGAACATCGAGGCGTGGCTCGGAGCCGTGTGGGAACTCGCCGACATGCAGCGCGTGAAGACGAGCGAGTCCTCGGCGAGCTGGTCGAGGAAGGGCGAGGTGGGGCGCGGGTACCCATAGCTCGCGAGGTGGTCGGCCCGCAGCGTGTCGATCGTGACGAAGATCACGCGCTCGTACGGGAAGACGGGAGGGTCGGGGAGCTCGATTGCGAGTTCGGTTCCCCCGAGGGCCGGTTCCGCCGGCGGCGCCGAGTCGTCGGCCCCGCAGCTCGGTCCGAGGAGCACCACCGCTCCGAGGAGCGCAGCCGTCGTGACCCTGGGAATGAGCCGTGCCCTATCCGCGCGCATCTTCGACCAGCTCCTCGAGTCGATCGAGGCCCAGGCGCAGGTTGTCCATCGGCGGGCCGAACGAGAAGCGCACCCAGTTCGCAAGGGGCGAGGGGCCGCCGCGCTCCTTCCCGGGGTTCACGTCGAAGAAGCGTCCCGGCACCGTGAGGACCTTGCGCTCCAGCGCGCGCCGGAAGAAGACCTCGACGTCGTTCAGGGGCGCGGGCAGGGCTTCGATGTTCCCGAACGCGTAGAAGGTGCCGGTGGGGTCCGGGGCGATCCGGATTCCAAGGGCGCTCAGGCGTTCGACGAGCAGGTTGCGCTTCTTCGAGAAGGCTCGCCGCAGGGCGTCCGTTTCCTGGTCCGCGCGGGCCGGTTCCAGGATCTGCATGGCCGCGCGCTGGACCGGCATCGAGGGACCGCCGTCGATCGCGCTCGCGGCTCGCCCGAGCGTGTCCACGAGTTCGCTCGGCCCCATGACCCAGCCGACACGCCAACCGGGGTAGCGGAAGCTCTTCGTGAGTCCGTCCACGAGGACGATCGGGTCGCGCTCCACGTCGACGACGTGGCTCGCGCCCGAGACCGGGCCGGCCGCGGGCGCGTCTCCGTCGTATTGGAAGTGCGAGTAGAACTCGTCGAGGATCAGGAGGCAGTCGCGTTCACGGGCAATGCGCACCCAGGCCGCGAGCTCGTCCCCGCGGATCGTGTGTCCGGTCGGGTTGCACGGGTTCGACAGCACGAAGGCACCGAGCTTCTCATCGCACACCGCGCGCTCGAACGCATCGGGGTCCAGCGCGAAACCGTGCTCCTCATCGGTCACGAACGCGATCGGCTCGATGCGGTGCCGTTGCGCCGCGATCATGTCCTCGTAGGCCGTGTAGTCGGGGACCTGGTAGCCGAGGCGGGTGGAACCGAGGGCCGCGAAGAGGCGCGAGAGCGCGAGTCGACCGCCGCTCGCGACGCTCACGTTCGCTGCTGTGTACAGGGACGAGGCCCCCTCGCGGAAGAGGCGGTTCTGGTGCGCGGCGACGACCGAGCACAGCTCCTCGCTGCCGCCGACCGGCCCGTAGGCGTGGTCTTGCGGTTCCAGCTCGATCGTCGTGAGGCGCGGCGGCGCGCCCTCGAGTTCGCCCACTTCGGGCTGGCCCTGGCCGAGGTTGCACCAGTCCGGGTCGCCGTTTCGGAAGCCGAGCTTCATCGCTTCGGCGACGACCCAGATGACGCCCATGAAGGGAACTTCGCGGAGGGCGGAGCGGGTGGGGGAGAGGGTGTCGGTGGGTTCGATGTTCACCCGGAGGATCATACGGGGGGCCACCGCGCCCGCACCCCCCGAGGGGAGGTTTCGGTCGCTCCCCCCGCCGGGGCGCTGCTGCGTCGAGCCCCGGCGCCCCGGCGGGGCCGACCGAGTAAGATGGCCCGGGAGGAACCAGGGCGGCCGCTCGCGGGGGGGCAGGTGCGCCGCGAGAAAAACACGATGGACCGAGAACCACAGGACGGTGCCGGGGGACGAACCCCGCGGACGAGGCGTGAGCAGGACCTTCGCCTCGTCCGTGACCTCCTCGAAGGATCCATGGAAGCACGAGCCAGATTCAGCCAGCGCATGCAGTGCATCCCGAGGATCCTCTCCGCGAAGAACGCGCGGATCGGGTCCCCGCTGCAACCCTCCGAGCTCGACGATGTGGCCCAGGACACCCTCGTCGCGGTCTGGAAGCGATTGCCCTCCTTCCGGGGACTCTCCGCGCTGGAAACCTGGGTCTACCGCTTCTGCCATCTGACCCTCCTGAAGTCCCTCGAGGCGCACCGTCGGGCTCCGAGGACGGAACAGGGTGCGGAGGAAACGCCCTGGGTCCCCGAGCGCCGCGAGGAGCGCTTCGCCGAGGTCTACAGGGCCCTCGATCGGCTCCCGGAGGACGAGGGGGAACTGGTGCGGCTGAAGCACTTCGAGGATCTGTCCTTCCCGGAGATCGGCGAGCGCCTGGGGCTTTCGCCGAACACCGCCAAGACGCGTTACTACCGCGGGCTCGCGCGATTGCGGGACCTCCTGCGGGACAATCCGCTGGAGGAAGCCCGATGAGCGTGGACGAACTTCCCGAGGACCTGCGCGAGCTCGCGGGGCTCCTCGACGAGATGGGCGCCGTGGAGAGGGAGGTCCTGCGGGAGGCCTGCGGCGACGGCGCGTCGGAGTTCCGGGGTACGGAAGGGCTCCGCGGCACCGAGGGGCGTACCGGGGAGCGCGGGGCGCGGGGAGGCCCGCGGCCGCTGTGGTACCTCCTGCCCCTCGTCGCCGCCGCGGGCCTCCTCTGGATCGCGCTGCGCCCCGATCCCACCCCTGACCCCGTGGCGGGGGACTCCCCCCGGTTGCTCTCCGGCGGGGGAGTCACGCTCCTCGAGACGAGCGCGGCCCCGGGGGAAGTCCTACGATGGAGCTTCCCCGGGGAAGGTTCGCTCGTCTTCGACGTGCGGGTCCTCGATCCCGAGGCGCGGCCGGGGGCCGCGCCGCTGTTCCGGGCGCGGGTTCGCACCCGAGAAGTCCAGCTCCCCGCCGACCGCTCCGTTCCATGGCCCGACCCGATCCTGCTCGAGATCGATGTCCTCGACGAGGGCGGCCGGGTGCTGGATTCCTTCGAGCAGGAGCTCTCCTCGCGGCGCTGAGCCTCGGAGGCTTCGCTCGGGCACAGGAGGGCCCCAGGTCTCCGGGGGAACTCGCCGCCGCGGCCGAGGCCGCGATCGGACGCGGGGACAGGCCCGAAGCGCTCGCGCTCCTCGGCGAAGCCCTCGATGCGACCACGGGGGAGCCCGGCTGGCAGGCCTTCCTCCTCCTGCGGCGAGCGGAGTTCTCGAAGGGGACGGCCTTGGAAGGCCCGCTCGCGGACCTGGAGCGGGTCGAGGCGATCGTCCGCGCGCACCTCTCCGAACACGTCTACTACGAGAAGCTCCTCTGCCACGTGTTCGGCGGGCGCGGCGAGGTCTTCCGGGAGTGGGGGGTCCTCGATCGCGCGGGGCTCTGGTTCGCGCGGGAGCGGGAGGCGGTGGCGGCGCTCGTCGAGCGGGGCGAGGCCTGCGAAAAGGAACGCCTCGCCGCGAATGCCCACGAGGTCAACCAGGCCCTGGCGTTGGACGACGCGGACCTCCTGGAGAGCTCCGTGCGGCGGGCCCTGGACGATACAGAGCTCTACGATGCGTTCCCCCTCGAGCGGGTGAAGCTACGCCTGCGCCTGGGGCGTGGACTCTTCGAGGCCGAGCGCCTGGACCGCGACCGGCCGCGTCGAGCCGAGTCGATCCTCTCGTCGGCCCTGGCGGAACTCGAGCAGCTCGCGGGGTCGCCGGAGGCGATGCCGACCGAGGAGTGCCTGGGCCCCGCGCTCACGCTCGCCGAGATCGCCCTCCGAGAAGGAGACGAGCGGACCGCTCGGTTGCGACTCGCCGAGGTGAAACGTATCGCGTCCCGGCTCAGCGGCCCTCACCCAGAGGAGCGGGCCCTGGTCGCGGCGCTCGCTTCGCGAATCGAGGGGAATCCGGCGCGCACCCTGCCCGCGCTCGCGAAGGCCTATGGAGCGCTCGTCGCCTCCTGGAAGGCCGCGGCGCCCCGGGCCGGGGGCTACGGATTCCTCGAGTTCGGCGCGGGGCGTGCCGTCCTCTCCGAGCTGATCCGCGCCGAGATGGCCTCGCGGCCTGGGGAGAGCGGGGTCCGCCGCGCGTTCGAGCACGCGCTCGCGTGTCAGGACCTCGGCTCGCTGGCCCGTCGGTTGGAAGGGGGGGCCGTGGACCTCGCCCGGCTCCGTGCCGAGTTCCTGAAGCCTGGCGACGGGCTGGCGCTCCTGGTGCCGGCCCGGGATGCGAGCCACCTCTTTCTCTGCGACACCGAGCGCATCGATCACATCGAGCTGGCGCCGATCGACGTGCTCCGCGCCCGGCTCGGCGACCTCTTGCGCACGCTGCAGGGGCCGCTCGCGGAACTCCCGGCGGGCCGTCGCAGGGAGCGCAGGGCCGAGCGACGCGAGGCGGCGCGATCGGAGCTCGGACGGCTCCTGCTGCCCCCCCGGGTCGTCGAGCGGCTCGGACGCTGGACACTCGTGACCGTCGTGGGTCTCGACCTCGTCGGCGAGGTGCCGCTCGAACTCCTGCCCGCGGGCGACCATCCCTTCCTCGGCACCTGGCGCGCCGTGGCCCGTCTCCCGAACCTCTCGGTCGGGCTCGCGCTCGCTCGGCGTTCCGGGGAACCGGGGCGGACGGGGATGGCCCTGTTCGCCGCGCCGGAGAACCCCGTGGTGGGGGAGCGCTTCGGGGTGGACCCCGCGGACCTCGCTCTTCCCGCCGAATCCTTCGAGGCATTCCTGGCTCCCTACTCCTCCGGTGTACGGGTCCTTTGGCGCGGGAGGGAGGCGACCCTCGAGCGTCTCGACGACCCCGCTCTCGACCGGGTGGGGGCACTCCAGTTCTTCACGCACGGGGTGCAGGAACTCGACCGCGAGCGTCCGGCGGCACTCGTGCTCACTCCGTCGGCCGCACACCCGGACGGGCTCCTGCGGGCCGTCGACATCGAAGCGCGGCGGATGCCCCCGCTCGTCATCGCGAGCGCGTGCCGCACCGGCGCTGGGCCGAGCCGGCGTGGAGACGCGGGAGCATCGGACCTCGGCGGGGCCTTCCTCGGCTCGGGCGCCCGGGCCGTGTTGCTCTCCCCGTTCGATCTCGAACTCACCGCGGCGCGTCGTCTCGCCGAGGGATTCCACGGTGCGTGGGCCGGCGGCGGAGTCGGCGCCGCCGAGGCCCTGCGCGCGGCGCGCGAGGAGCTGAGCCGGGACCCGGATTTCGACGATCCGTTCCTGTTCGGCCTGTTCTGGTGCGTTGGGGATGGGAATGTGCAGGGCCCGAAGGGAGAGCGCTGAGGCACCGGTGGTCCCCCTTGCGGTTTCGCGCGATTCCGAGAACCGCAGCGGCCGGCCGGGGGACGAACAGAGCGGTTCCAACACTCTTCCCCCTCTCCACGCCATCTCCGCTATCCTGGTTTTCCATTCGCTTCCCAGATGACGATTCGATCCGTTTCCCTGCTCGCCGTCTCGCTCTGCTTCCTCGCGTCGGAATCCCGTGCCCAGCTCCAGGTTCCGAACGTGGGCACGCTGCAGCCTCTGACCGGGGAGTCCTACTGGGGCGAACTCGCGGATGACTCCTACGGCGCGGTGACCGTGGGCGACTTCACGGGGGATGGCCGGCTCGATGCGGTCGTTCTCGAAAGAGGATCCCCGATGCTGCTCGAGACGCCGGAAGCGTTCTATACCAGCATCTATGCCAGCGTCCGAGCCCATGCCATTGCGACGGTGCGGAGCGGAGGCTCGGACCTGCTCGCGAGTCTCGGTCCGGATGGCCTCGTACTCCATCGGTGGGATGGGGGCCGCGGGGCGTTCGAAAGTGAAACCCTCGCGCTGGGCCCCTGGCGCGGGGGAGGAGCCCTCGCAGCGGGCGACCTCGACGGCGACGAGCGCGGGGACCTGGTGGGTGTCGCCCTCTCCGATCCGCTCCTCGTCCAGGTCCTCCTCGGAAGTCGTTCGACCTCGCGCCTCTCCCAGGGGACTTCGTTCTCGTTTCGCACGACCACGCCGACGCACTCGGTCTTCCTCCTCGACTGGGACGGAGACGGGCGCGATGAGATCGCGGTCGTGACCGATCGGGGAGTCGAGGTGTACACCGGAAACGGACGCCTGCTCGGAGGCAGCACCGCGGTGCGGGCGGGCGCCCTCGGCGCGACCCTGCGGATGTCGTCGTCTTCGCGGGACCAGATCGCGTTCGTGCAGGACGCCGCGGTCGGTGGTGGCGAGGAGGTCTACCTTTTCGACTCCACGGGACTCGAAGGACCCTTCGCCCTCGGGACGCTCGGCGTCGTCGGGCTCGCGGCCGCGGACGAGGATGGGGATGGGGACGAAGAACTCTTGTTCAGTGTGACGTCCGCTCCCGCAGTCTACATTCTCAAGAACCTTACAGGCACAGGAGCAACTTTCGATCCCGCCCGCCACATGCGGAGCATTCCGGTCGGGGATCCTGCCCGCGATCCGGCTTCCAACCGGGCGGGTCTC
>DRLC01000157.1 GCA_011053145.1 Planctomycetota bacterium
CGTCGTAGAGCGGCCTGCAGTCGGCTTCGACGTAGGTGCGTGTGAGCGCAGCTCCGCCGAGGATCACCGGCGTCTCGATCCCGCGGCGTTTCATCTCCTCGAGGTTCTCACGCATGATCACCGTGCTCTTGACGAGCAGGCCGCTCATGCCGATCGCATCGGGCTGGTGTTCCTGCGCAACCTCGAGAATGTGTTCGATCGGCTGCTTGATCCCGATGTTGTAGACCGTGTAGCCGTTGTTCGAGAGGATGATGTCGACGAGGTTCTTGCCGATGTCGTGTACGTCGCCGCGTACGGTCGCGAGCACGATCTTGCCGCGCGTTTCGCCGTCGACGCGTTCCATGTGCGGCTCGAGATGCGCTACGGCGGCCTTCATCGTTTCCGCGGACTGAAGGACGAAGGGCAGCTGCATCTCGCCGCGCCCGAAGAGGTCGCCGACCACGCTCATACCCGCGAGCAGGTGCTCGTTCACGATCTCGAGCGGCGGTTTCGTGTCCATCGCGAGGTCCAGATCTTCGTCGAGGCCCGACTTTTCGCCCTCGACGATCCGCCACTCGAGGCGTTCGAAGACGTCCTCGGGGATCTTGCGGGCGGCCTTGCGCGCCTTCACGTCCACGCCCTCGAAGAGCTCCATGAGCCTGTGCAGAGGGTCGTAGCCCTCGCGGCGGCGGTCGAAGATCAGGTCCTCGCAAACCTCTCGCACCTCGGGCTCGATGTGGTGCAGGGGCTCGATACGACCCGCGTGGAGGATTGCCGCTGTGAGCCCGGCTTCCTGGGCGTGGTGGAGGAAGACCGAGTTCAGGGCGTGGCGCGCGGCGGGGCGAAGCCCGAAGGAGATGTTGGAGAGGCCGAGGAGCGTGTGTACTCCGGGAAGTTCTTCGCGCACGCGCCGGATTCCTTCGAGCGTATGGATCGCGTGGCGACGATCGTCTTCGTTGCCCGTGCAGATCGTGAACGTGAGGACATCGAAGAACAGGTCTTCGGGGCGCAGCCCACGCCGGATGCACATGTCGTGCAGGCGTCGTGCGACGCGCACCTTGTGTTCGACCTCCTTCGCCATGCCCGACTCGTCGATGGTCAGCGCGATCAGCGCCGCGCCGTGTTCGCGGGCAATGTCGATGACGCGTTCGCAGCGCTCGGGACCGTCCTCGAGGTTGATCGAGTTGATCACCGATCGGCCTCCCGTCAGGCGCAGGGCTGCTTCGATCACCGCCGGGTCGGTGGAGTCGATGACGAGTGGCGCGGGAATGTCGGCGCGATAGCGCTCGAGCAGAGCTGTCATGTCGGCGATCTCGTCCCGCCCCACATAGGCGGCGCAGACGTCGAGCAGGTGGCTGCCCTCACTGACCTGTGTTCGTCCGATCTTCACCATGCCGTCAAGGTCTCCCGCGAGGAGGCACTCCCGGAACTTCTTGGATCCGTTCGTGTTCGACCGCTCTCCGATCAGGAGCACCGAGTTCTCCTGCCGCAGGTCCACGGCGTGGTAGATGCTCGCAGCCTGGGCGGGGAGCGAAGGCTTGCGCGGCTTCGGAGCGCGATCGCCCACGGCGCGCGCGATCGCGGCGATGTGATCCGGCGTCGTCCCACAGCATCCTCCGACCAGGTTGAGCCCGTCCTCCTCGACGAAGCGCAGGATCCAGTCCGCGAGCTCATTGGGAGAGAGCGGGTAGCTGGGCTGGCCGTCCACGAGCTGAGGGAGGCCGGCGTTCGGGAAACAGCCGATGCGGGTGCGGCAGCTCCTCGACAGGAGGCGCACATGCTCGCTCATCTCGCGCGGGCCGGTGGCGCAGTTGATCGACAGGAGATCGATCGGGAAGGCATCGAAGATCGCGATCGCGGCGGCCATCTCGGTGCCGACGAGCATCGTCCCGGTCACTTCCATCGTGACGCTCACGAAGATCGGGATCTCGGCGCCGGTTTCCTCGCGCACGTCGAGCACGGCTCGGATGACCGCCTTCGCGTGGAGTGGGTCCTGGACGGTCTCGATGAAGAAGGCATCGATCCCGCCCTTCGCCAGGGCCAGGGCCTGTTCGCGATAGGACTCGCGCAGCTCCTCGTACGAGATCTGGCCGAGGCTCGCGAGCTTGGTGCCGGGGCCCATCGAACCGAGCACGAAGCGCGGCTTGTCCGCGGTCGAATGGGCATCGGCGGCCGCCCGGGCCGCGCGCACGGCCGCGAGGTTGATCTCCTCGACCCGCCCCTCGAGCCCGAACTCCTTGAGCACATGGGGCATGCCTCCGAAGGTGTTCGTTTCGACGGCATCCGAGCCGACCGCGAGGAACGACTCATGGATGGACTGGATGACCTCCGGCCGCGTGACGTTGATGATCTCGCAGCAGTTCTCGAGTCCCTGGTAGTCGCTCGCAAGGTCGAGGTCGTGAGCATGGATCGACGTGCCCATCGCGCCGTCGATGACGAGCACGCGCTCCTTGAGGACCTGGAGGATGTGGTTTCCCATCGACGCAGTGGGGGAGATCAGGGCTTCACCCCGGTCGCTACCAGGGTCATGAAGTGCGGGGGCTGGGGATCGCGGGCGGCTCGGAAGACGCTGACGTTCTGGAAGCCGGCGTCGGTGAGGAGTGCGGCGAGGCCCTGTTCGGTGAAGCCGAGGTGGACGTGCTGGAGTTTGTCGCGCACCCATTCCTCGGTGTGGGCGAGGAGGTCGATCACGAGCAGACGGCCCCCGGGAACCAGAATGCGTCGCGCTTCGGCGATGCAACGTTCGGGGTTGGTGGCGTGGTGCAGGGCCTGGCTCGCGACGACGATGTCGTGGGAGGCTTCGGGGAGCGGTAGGTCTTCGATATCCCCCTCGACCGTCTCGAGGTTGCCGATGCCCTGGGTTTCGGCGCGGGACTCGAGGGCGGAGAGCATCTCCTTCGAAATGTCGACCGCGGTGACCGACAGCGCATTCTCGGCGAGCAGCAACGTGAGCATCCCGTCTCCAACGCCGAGGTCGCAGTAGCGTGCTCGGGGCGCGAGCAGCATCAACGCGCGCGCGAGCCCTTCCCAGGTCCGGCCCGGCAGGAGTTCTTCGCTGAAGCTGGCGGCGACGCGGTCGAAGTAGGCTCGTGCCTTGTCCTTCTTGCGCTCGCGCAGGGCCTGTAGGCCCGCGGAGTCGGTTTCGAACTCGGGTGTGTTTCGATTCTCCTTGCGCGTTTTCTCCCAGAACCCCGCGGCGGGCCCGGGGGCAACCGAGTAGTAGCTGCGCCGTCCGGCTCGGCGATCCACCACCAATCCCACCTCCTTGAGCAGGGCGAGGTGGGTCGAGATGCGGCTCTGCCCGACGTTCAGGATTTCCATCAGGTCCGTTCCGGAGAGCTCCTCCTGGGCGAGGAGGTTCAGGATCCGCATTCGGGTTTCGTCGCCCAGGGCCTTGAGGAGCCGGGCGGTGCTCGTGAGTCCGATCATGGTATCTGGATCTTACGATATGTTCGTCGACCCGCGGCCCATCGATCCTTGAATGCCCGCGGGGACGGGAGGAGCACGGGCTAGAATCGCGGGACACCTTCCCGTCTGCGAGAGCCCCAAGGAGCCCACCATGACATCGATCCGCCGCCCCCAGCCCTGGGATGCACCGTCCGGCCGTCCGATCCTTCCCGAGGCCCTATGGCCGAGCCGCAGGGAGATCGTCCGGGCCATCGGGCTCGGCGGAGCGATGCTCGCCGCGGGCCCCCTCGCCTCCTGCCAGGAGGGCGTCCAGTCCGGGGTCGAGGATTCCCCGGTGACCACCTATCCCGCCTCCGATCGCTGGACTCCCAAGTGGCACGTCGTCGGGGGAAAGGATGCCTATCCGGCGAAGCGCAACGGCGCCTACCGGGTGCGGCGCTCGCTCAACCCCGAGGACGATGCGGCCACCCGCAACAACTTCTACGAGTTCCTTCCCGGCCGTGCCGGTCCCGTGCATCTCAACGTCGACGGCTTCGTGCCGGAGCCGTGGAAGATCACCATCGCGGGCGAGGTGGAGGAAGAGCGCGTGGTCGACCTCGACGACATCGCGAAGGTGGCGGGGCTCGAGGAGCGCGTCTACCACTTCCGATGCGTGGAGCGCTGGTCGATGGTCGTTCCGTGGACCGGGATTCCGCTCGCGCGTTTCATCGAGTGGTGCCGCCCGAAGTCGACCGCGAAGCATGTGCGTTTCATCAGTTTCGGCCCGAAGGATCTGGACGAGGAACAGCGCAAGCACATGCCGCCGGGCTTCCAGGGGGCCTCGAACTACCCCTGGCCCTATTACGAGGGCCTGCGGATGGACGAGGCCACCAACGAGCTCGCGTTCCTCGCGACCGGGATCTTCGGCCACGGTCTTCCGATGCAGCACGGTGCGCCGCTGCGCGTGATCGTGCCCTGGAAGTACGGCTACAAGAACCCGAAGAGTTTCGTCCGCGTCGAATTTACGCGCGAGCAGCCCCACACCTTCTGGAACGACCTGCAGTCGACCGAATACCCCTACCTCTCGAACATCGACCCCGAGAAGCCCCACCCGCGGTGGTCCCAGGCCACGGAATGGGACATCACGACGAAGGATTGGATGCCGACGCTGAAGTACAACGGGTACGGTGAGTACGTCGCTGGCCTGTACGGAGGCTGAGGTCGAACGCTCCGGCGGGTCAGCGTTCCCGCAATCGAACCTCGAGCGCTCCCCCCTTCGCGGTGACTTCGAAGCTCTGCGCGCCGAGCCGCCGGCCCTCCTCGGAAAGCAGCCAGGCCTCGACCTTGCCGCGTAGGACAGGCCTTTGCTCGAGGTTTCCCCAGCCCCGTCCGCAGATGACGAGGACGCTCCTCGCCCCGCGAACGCGGGCTGCGTGTAGCTCCTGGGCGAGTCGGCGTAGGGCTTGATCGGGGCGCAGTCCGTGGAGGTCGATGGCCGGGAAGTCCTCGTCCATGTTCCGGTCCAGGTCAGCGCTCCCGGGGTTCGATCGAGACGAGTTCCGCGACCATCCGCAGGATGGCACGGGGGGGGATGCGCGGCGGCACGCCTTCCTCTCCGAAGGCCTCTTCCGGCGGCACCACGATTTCACGTCGGCCGTGGACCTTCAGGCCGACGAGGCCCTCCTCGAAGCCGGCTCCAAGGGTTCCGCTCCCGAGGACGAACTCGATCGGGACGCCGCGGTTCCTGCTCGAGTCCACGAGCGTTCCGTCGCCGAGGAAGAGCTCATAGTGGAGTGCGATCCTGTCTCCCGAGCGCGCCTCGGTCCCCTTGTTCGGAATCGCGAGCTCGCGCACGCTGACCCCCGACGGAAGGATCCGCGCGGCGTAGACCGGAGAGCGCGTGGGGAGCGTTACGCAGGATGCGAGGACGCAGAGGAGCATCGTGAGGAGGGTGGCGAGCCGTGCCATGTCAGCCTCCGAGAACTGCAGCGATGCAGGCGACGTTCACGATGTCCGCGGCCTTGCAGCCACGCGAGAGATCCATGAACGGGCGTTCGAGCCCCTGGACGAGCGGGCCGAGAGCCGTCGCGCCGGCGAGTCGCTCCGTTAGCTTGTAGGCGATGTTGCCCGAGTCGAGGTCCGGGAAGACGAGCACGTTGGCACGGCCGCCGAGCGGGGAACGCGGGGCCTTCTTCGCCGCCACCTCCGGCACGATCGCGGCGTCCACCTGCAATTCGCCGTCCGAGGTGAGTTCGGGGGCACGCTTCGCGAGCAGTTCGGCGGCCTCGCGCACCTTGTCGATGCGCGGGTGAACGGCCGAGCCCTTCGTGGAGAACGAGAGCAGCGCCACGCGGGGCGCGTCGCCGACGAGCCGGCGGTGGCTCTGTGCCGACGCGATCGCGATGTCGACGAGCTCCTCCGAGGAGGGGTCGGGGACGACGCCGCAGTCCGCGAAGGTCAGCGCGCGCTCCTCGAGCAGCATCAGGAAGCAGGAGGACACGGTCGAGAGTCCACGCGCCGTTCCGATCGTCCAAAGCCCGGTGCGTAGCACCTCGGCCGTCGCCGCCTCGCTGCCGGCGACGCCGCCATCGCACTCCTCGGTCGCCACCATGCAACCCGCGAAGAGCAGCGGATCGAGCACGCGTTCGCGCGCCTCCTCGATCGTCATCCCGCGGTGTTTGCGGCGCTCGAAGAGATGGACCGCGAAACGCTCCCGGCGCGGGTCGCTCTCGGGGTGCGCGATTTCCACCCCGCTCGGAACCGAGCCCATTCCGGGCCGATGGATCAGGACCGGCTGCACGAGACGTTCCGTTGCGAGCTCCGCGGCGGCCTGGAGAACGCGCGCATCCTGGGTCTCGGGGAGGACGATGCGGCGGTCGAGCCGGCGCGCCTTCTCCCTCAGTTCGAAGAGCACCTCCATCGGGATCAGGACGTCGGCTCAGGGGTCGCGGCGAGCACCTCGTCCGGGACGTCCAACTCCAGGCGCAGGAGCGCGAGCCCGTGGGTCTTGCCCTGGGCGTCGGTCTTGATCGAGGCCGAGCCGCCGCCCCCCAGGCTATCGGTGAGCAGGAAGTTCAGGACCCGCAGGTTCGGGGCTTCGTAGCGAATCACGTCTCCGAAATTGATCGCCGAGAAGAACGAACGCACGCGCGCGGCGGTGAGTTCCTCGTGCAGGAAGGAGTAGGCGGCTTCGGAGCGCGCCATCAGGCCGATGTTCGAGCCTTCGCCCTTGTCGCCGGAACGGGCCATGGCGATGCGATGGATGGGAACCTTCATGCCGTCTCGAAGACCTCCACGGACGTTTGGATCAGGTCCTTGCGGACGAGGGCGGGCCAGAAGCCGACGATCTCGGTCGCCTTCGGGCGCCCGCCGGCGAACCCCGTGACCCCCGGGGGGCCGCTCGTGACGAGCGGGACGAGTTCGGTGCCGAAGCGGTCGACCTTGGCCCGGTCCGGGCCCTTCACGCCCATCCGGAGCACGACCTCGGGCGGATCGTCGCTCGTCGCACCGGGAATGCCGGCGTGGCAGACGCCGGACCCGACGAATTCGACCATGCGCTCCTCTGGTCCGTACTCGAAGCCGTCATAGGCGAGGCGCTGCCAGACGATTTCGGCGCAGAGCTTGGCCTTTTCGAGCGCGTCCGGCCCGCTGATCGTGAGCTGCCCGGTGGACTTCCAACCGTCGTGGTAGCTGATCGAGGCCTTGTACGTGGACGTGGGGGGGGCGCCGGTCACCCCGGAGACTTCGACGCGGTGGTCCCCGAGGTCCTCGAGCCGAACACTCGTGAAGTGGGCGATGCAGTCGGGGCCGAGGTAATTCGCGGGATCACCCATCTCGTAGACGAGCTGGTGGCGAACGGTGTCTTCGGTGACGAGTCCGCCGGTGCCCTCGTGTTTCGTGATCTGGAAGGTCCCATCGGCACGCGCGCGGATGATCGGGTAGCCGACCATCGCGAGGTTCGGCACGGAGCGCCAGTCCGTGAAGTTGCCGCCGGTGCACTGGGCGCCGCATTCGACGATGTGCCCGGCCACCGTACCCGCGGCGAGTCGATCGAAGTCGTCCTCCTTCCATCCGAACTCGTGGATGAGTGGTCCCAGGACGAGGCCGGGGTCGGTGCCGCGCCCGGTGAGGACGATGCGTGCTCCCTTCGAGAGGGCCTCCGCGATCGGGAAGGCGCCGAGGTAGACGTTCGCGCTCGAGACCGTGTCACGCACGGTGGAGAGCGGTGCGCCCGTGTCCATGTTCGAGAACTCCTCGCCCCCCTCCATCAGCCGGTCGAGGTCATGGAAGATGTCGTCTCCTTCGACGACAGCAACCGAGAGCGGCAGACCGTGGCGGCGCGCAACCTCCAGGATCGCGTCCTTGCAGGCATGGGGATTCACCCCCCCCGCGTTCGCGACGACTTTGATGTCCTTCTCCACGAGTTCGGGAAGGATGCGGTCGACGAGGCGCACGAAGTCGGTCGCGTATCCCTTCGAGGGATCCCGCGAGCGCAGCTTCTGCATGATGCTGAGGGTGACCTCGGCGAGGTAGTCGAGGGTCAGGTAGTCCAGGGGGCCCTCGTTGACCAGGCGCACGGGGCCTAGGATCGAGTCCCCCCAAAACCCCTGGCCGTTGGCAATGAGGATCTCTTCGGTGCTTGTCATGGCTTGGGATCGCGGCGATCGAGCGCGTCTGGGCGGCGATCTTATCCGCCTTTGGGGGCGGCATCGCGGGCGGGGTGCGGGATTTACCCTGGGGGATGCCCGCGACGCCGGACCCAAAGGCGGATAGGATCGATCCGTCCTGCCTTCCCATGCCCCGCCCGCTGCTCCTCATCACCGGCTTCGGCCCCTTCGAGGGCGTGCTCGAGAATCCGAGCGGGCGGCTGGTCACCGACCTCCTCGAGAGACCGCCGGGGGATTTCGATGTGGTCGGGGAGGTCCTGCCCGTCAGCTTCGGACGGGCTCCGGCCAGGCTCGGCGAGCTGCTCGCGGAACTCGCGCCCCGGGTGCCCGACCTCGCCGTCTCCACGGGCATGCACCGCCAGCCGGGATTCCGGGTGGAACTCCTCGCCCGGCGACGGCTCGTGAACGCGGAGCGCGTCGATGTGGACGGGGTCGTCGCGGCCGCGGCCGATCCGGAGGGCGTTTCCGCGCAGGGGGTTCTCGAGACGTCCCTTGCGGCTCGACTCCCCGAACTCCTCGAAGACCTCCCGGGATGGCGCCTATCCCGTGACGCAGGCGGGTACGTCTGCGAGCGCGTCTACCGCACCCTGCTCGAGTGGGGGGCGGCCGCCGAGCGTCCGGCCCTCTTCGTTCACGTTCCCCAGTACGAGTTCCGAGGGCCCGAGGCGCAGCGGGAGGAGACGCTCCGTTTCCTCCGCCCGCTCTTGGGTTGAGCGTCAGCCCTCGAGTTCGATCCGCGGTCGAACCTCGATGTCGTCCGGGCAAGAAGCGAGGAACGCGCGGAAGGCCTCCGCGAAGGGGCCGGCCGCAAGTCCCATGAAACGTTCCGAGGCCTCCTCCGCGACCCGTTCGAGCTTCTCGGCTCCGAGGTTCCCGAGTCGTTCCAGGCCGCGCGGCTGCTCCATTCGGATCTTGAGGCAGGCCGCGGCGCACTGGATCAGGCCCTGTAGGAACGTGGCCTGGAGTTCATCCCCGCGGGCGGCCATCCAGATCCCCTCCCAGGCTTCGTGGGCTTCCCAGAGGAAGCCCTCGTTGTAGAGGTCGACCCCGAAGAGGTAGTCCTCGTTGGAGTCCCAATCCTCGGCCTTGACGTAGGAGGCCGCGGTTTCGCCTCGCCCATAGGAATGCCCGGCCGGATCCCGCGTCGGATGCGGGTCCCGGCCGGGCAGGAATCGGTAGGGCGGAAGGGGCCGCCCCGGGCAATACCTCACTCGAACTCGACGGAGTGTTCGGTGCCGATCGAGAACTCGAGCGAGATCTCGCCGGAGTGGCTCTCATCGGCCGCATCGACCGACAGCGCGAGGTCGATCGCGAAGGAGCCGCTGCTCGTGAGGTCGAGGGATTGGGCGCGCCCAGCGGCGACATTCCAGAGCAGGGTCCCCTCAGCCGACCCGTCCACGTTCAGGTCGGCTTGGTCGAATACGAGCGGGATCTCCTCGCCGGTCTCGTCCTGGGCCATCTGGATCACCTGGTCGATGAGTTCGGTGAGGTCCGCCGCCGAAGAGAGTTCGATCTCGAACGCAATCTCGGCGAGGGAGACGCCGTCCTCTTCGCGCATGCCCTTGTAGACCGCTTCGCAGGTGCCGTCGAGGAGGTTCTCGAACTCGTCCGAGAACTGGCCCTGGATCTCCTCGATCATGTCCTCCATCCCCTCCATGTCTTCCGCGCCCTCGGCGTTGAAGGAAAGGTCCCCGCCGGGCATCACGAGTTGCTTGAAGGCGGCGAGGTTCACGCTCCAGGTGTCGCCCTCATCGACCGAGCCCTCGGGAAGGAGGAAGCGCAGGTCCATGTCCATCTCGAGGCCGTCGAGAAGCTCCTCGTCCCCGTCGGATCCGTCCGCGAAGCTGACTTCGACCCCGTCCTCCCCACGTTCGAAAACGACTTCGAGGCCGGCGAGATCGCTCGAGGTCGAGGTCGTCTGCTCCTGCGGTTCCATCATCGGGGATTCGATGGAAACGACCGCGTCGCCGGTCAGCTCCTCGAAGCTCCGCGTCAGCTTCGCGACCTCACTCCCTTCGACCGCGTCGTAGGTGTCGGTGACCTGGATCGTGTTCGTCGATTCGACCGAGATTTCGAAGGAACCGATCATGTCGCCGACGTTCTGGCCGTCCACCACCGCGGTGAAGTCGTCCAGGTCGAGGGAGGTCTTGGTTTCGAAGGTCTTCGTGACGCTCGAGCCGGCCTCGGGGCCGAAGGTGATCTCGTCCACCGGCGCCCTGGAGGAGCCGAGGAAGAGCAGGAGCGGGGTCGAGAGGAGCAGGCTGGTGCGGGCGTTCATGGGGTCTGGTGTAGGGGTGTGGAGTGTCTGGTTCTTGGGCCGTGGAGGACGGAAGCCTACTCGCCCGTGGTCATCTGGATCGTCTGGGTGCCGGAGAAGGACATGCTCTGTTCCATGGCCTGCTCCATCCCCCCGGCGTTGATCACCATCGATGTGTCGATCGCCTGCTCCACGTCGCCGGAGAGGTTCAGGCCGAAGGGCAGGTTCTCATCGAGGTCCCAGAGGAGTTCGCCCTCGCCTTCGAAGCTGAACTCGAGGTCGAAGGAATCCACCGTCATCTCGACATCCATGCCCTCGGGCATGTCAGCGTTTTCGAGCATGTCCTGCATCCATTCGGTCATGTCCGCGGCGGACGAGCATTCCACGGAGAGCTCGATCACGGCGACGTGGGTGTCCCCCTCCTCGCGGACCTCCTTGAACTTGGCGGTGATCGCTCCGTCGAAGTCCTCGAGGAACTCACCGAAGTTGGACGGGCCGGTGCCGCCCATGCCCATGTTCGCCGCATTCTCTTCGGCTTCGATTCCCGTGGCGCCGCCCGGTGCGAAGACGGCCCGCATCGCGTTCGGAGAGACCTCCCACTCGTCGCCCTCCGAAACCGTCTCGGAAGGCAGGAAGAGTTCGAGGTCCATGTCCTCATCGAGCCCCTCGAGCAGGTCGCTGTCCCCGTCGGATCCCTCCGCGTACTTGACCGCGTAGGCGCCGTCGTCGTCGTTCCACTGGAAGACGACGCTCTCGCCCTCGAGATCACTCGAACCCTCCATATCGACATCCATGTCCCCTGTCATCGGGTTCGTGGAGCTGACGTGGGTCTTCGAGGAGAGCGTGTCGAACGTGCGCTCGAGCTTCGCCGGACGCCCCGAAGAGACCGCGGCATAGTGGTCCGTGACCTGTGTGACGATCGTGGCCGAGGTGTCCATTTCGAGGTTGAGCATGCCGCTCATGTCCTGGCCGTTGACCACCATCGTCATGTCGTCGAGGGTGATCTCCGCGGTGCTCTCGAAGCGCTTCGTGAGCGTCGCGCCTTCCTGCGGGCTGTAGATCGGGCTGCCGCCGAACACCTCCAGCGCGAAGAGGGCCGGGACGATGAGGGCGGTCGAAAGGAGGTTTCTCTTGTGCATGGTCTGGGCTGGGCCAACTCGGTAGGGACCCGGACGGTCGTTTGTAGGGGAGGGCGGCGGGGCTCGGAGGCTGGCTGCGCGCTCGTCGCCGCGGGGCGCCGGATTGCCCCTTCGGAGCGGTCGCGGCGCGATTTCGGCGCCTACGGGATGTTTGCTGGAAGATTCGCGGGAAGCCCCGGCCCGGATGGGGGTTTCGCCCAGGGGGCTTTCGGGATGGACCCGAGGTCGGGGGAGCGGAGTCTAGCGTCCGGGCGGGGCTGGGTCCCGCCGGATGCTGCATTCGAAGCCCGAGACCCTTCCCCGGCGCCCTGGGTCCCCCTAGGATTCGGCCAGGCGGATTCGGACCGCCCCATCGGCCCTTACGAACCCCTCACTCCCCCCCCAAACCTCCCATGCGCGTCAAGATCGAGTACTGCAGCCAGTGAAACTTCGAGCCCCAGGCGGTCGGTCTGGCCGCTGAAATCGAGAAGGCGTTCCCCGGGACGGAGTTCGAGCTCGTCAAGAGTTCGGGAGGCGCTTTCGAGGTCTTCGTCGGAGAGAACAAGGTGTTCTCCAAGCTCGAGCTCGGGCGATTTCCCGCCTACCAGGAGATCCCGCTCCTGCTGCTATAGCGTCGTCGAACACCCTCCAGCCGACGAGGCCCCCCGGCTCGAAAGCGCCGGGGGGCCTCGTTCGGTCGTGGAGAGCGGGCTAGTCCTTCTCTTCGGTCCAGTCCTGGAGTTCGGGCTCGGGCGGGGTCTCCAGCTGCATGATCATCGCACGGGTGCGCTGCTGCTGCCGCCTCTCCCCGATCGTCGCGCCCACCGCCGCGGACGCAGCGCCGACGACGAGGGGGAACGGCGTGCCGAGCAGCGCAGTGAAGTTGGCAACGAAGGAGGGATCCGACTGGCCGAGCGCAACCAGGTCATCTCCCTCCCAGCGCGAAGTCATCGCGTACGGCTGGGCTCCCGAGACGAGGTCGGAATAGGTGGGCAGAACCATATCGGGGCCGCGCTCGACGGCCGGCGAACGGACTCCGTTCTCGATCGCGCTCGAGAACAGGCTCGCGAACCCGTAGCCGTCTCGAATCAGACGCTCCGTGTCCTGGAAGACGAC
>DRLC01000158.1 GCA_011053145.1 Planctomycetota bacterium
AGAGCTCGTCATCTACGACGACAAGAAGAGTTCCGGTCGGGACTGGACTTGGATCGTCCTGAACCACGAAGCCTTCCACCAGTACATCTATTACTTCTACGGAAAGCTCGCCCCGCACAGTTGGTACAACGAGGGAACGGGCGATTACTACGGCGGATTCAGTTGGTCCCGCAAGCGCTTCCACCTCGACGTCAACCAGGGGCGCCTCGAGCAGATCCGCAAGGACCTCCGCGTGGGCAAGTACGTCCCCCTCGAGGAGTTCGTGCGCTGGTCGAAGACGGAGTACTACGGCATCAACGAGCGGGGCCTCGAGGGTTACCAGACCTATGCCCAGGGCTGGTCCCTGGTCTACTTCCTGCGCACGGGGCCGAAGAAGAAGCCGCGCGGCTGGAACAAGGACTGGAACCACATCCTCGACACGTATCTCGAGGTGCTCGCGACCACGGGAGACCTCGACCTGGCGATCGACAAGGCCTTCGAGGGGGTCGACTGGGCCGCCCTGGAGGCCTGCTGGAAGCGAGAGTTCTCCTGATCCCCCCCGGCTCCCCCAACGCTCCCATGGCTGTTCCCCGTCGTCTCGCCCTCGCCTCGCTGCTCTCCCTCGCCTTCGCCGGCCAGGCACTCGCCGACCGTCTCGTCACCTCCGACGGACGCGTCATCGAAGTGCAGAAGGCCAGGCAGTTGGAGAACGGCGACTACCTCCTGGTGTTCCGCTCGACCGAGGTGGTCTGCCCGGCGCGCTTCGTCGCCTCGGTCGAGATCGAAGGTGACATGTCCGACTACGTCCCCCGGGACGCAAAGGAAGAGAAAATGCTCGCCAAGGGCTACGTGCGCTACAACGGCCGCTGGATGAGCAAGCCTGCCTATGAGGCCGAGCTCGCCAAGGAAACCGAGGCGCGGAGGCTTCGCACCGAAGAGCTCGCGCTGCACTCGAAGTTCCGGAACGGGTACACGAAGGAGACCAAGCACTTCCAGTTCAAGACCAACACATCACCCGAGCTGCTCGACTTCTACGCGGATCTCCTCGAGGCCTACTACGACATCATGGACAAGCGCGTCGGCATCAAGCCGACCCCGAAGCTCTCGCGCACGAAGATGCGCATCAACATCTACCGCAGCCGCGACGACTGGGAGAGAAACAACGAGGCCGGGATGCGGGGCAGCGTCGTCGGATACTTCAGCTTCCGCGATGAGAGCCTCAACTTCTTCCACGACTACCAAGACCCGGAGTTCACGCTCTGGGTGGCACTGCATGAATGCACCCACCTTCTGACCTACCTGATCGAGCCGCAGTCGTGGCCGCGGATCTGGGTCAACGAGGGAGTCGCCGACTACTTCGGCTCATCCGACGTCACGCGCGACAAGAAGGGTCGCATCCACATCGAACCCGGCAAGCTCCAAGTGGACCGGATCCTGACGGTCCAGCAGGCGATCAAGGACGACACCTTTGTCCACCTCGAGGACCTCTTCCAGGTCGAGAAGTCCAACTTCACCGCGTTCGAATACGCCCACGCGTGGTCCTTCGTCTACTTCCTGAACAACACGAAGAAGTACCAGAAGGGCTTCAAGAAGTTCTTCAAGGAGTTCTACACGGTGCCGAATTCCGTGGAGTACACGTGGGAGCCCTTCCCGAACGTCCAGGGCACCGCGAAAATCATCCCCGCCGACGAAGTGCGGCGCATCCTCCTGAAGGCGCTCAAGGTCAAGGACGTTGCCAAGCTCGAGGAGGAGTGGCTCGCATTCGTCGAGGGCATCGAACTCGACAGCGCCACAGCGCGCTTCAAGCGTGCCTACCGCAAGGTACTCCAGGCAGCGATCGACGATTTCGACCAGGCCAAGGAGGACCTCGACGCCGCGATCGACGCCGGCCTCGAGGACAGCCGCGCCTACTGGGCACGCGCGATGGTAAAGGCATTCAAGGACGGCTTTTCGAGCGCGAGCGCGGACCTGAGAAAGGCCGTCGAACTCGCACCGCTGAACGCCCGCTACCGCCACGACCTCGGGATGGCGATCTCCGGCGCTGGCCTGTCGTTCGGATTCATCACGGTGTCCTTCGGGGACGACTCGATGGACAAGACCCTCGAGAAACTCGATGAAACGGCTCTCCACGAAGCCGAGGAACAGCTTGCCCTGGCCTGTGAACTGGCTCCGGACAACGGAGACTACCAGGAGGACCTCGCCGACTTCCGCTCGTCGCGAGCGCGGATCGGCAAGTAAGCCGCTGGCTCCGCCCTTCCCACGGCGTCCCCGATCTGCGAATCTGCGCCCATGTCGCACCGGCTTCCCATTCGCGCGCCGGGGTCCGTGATCGCGGTCCTCTCGGCCCTCTGCCTCACCTCCTGCCTGATCGCCCCGCCCGACCCCGCCTCGACGCCCGCCGACGCAATCGTCCAAATCCACGGATCCGGCGGCGAGGAACTCGGGGTGGCGACCGACTACGGGATCGTCTTCCTCGGCCATACCCAACGGGGGGGCACGGTGGAGTACACCGCCTGGTACGGCGACGGCCCGAGCCCGGAATCCGGCCTCGTCGAGCCGATCGGCGGCGGCCTCTTCGTCACGGAGCCGGAGCTCGCGGTCCACAGGAGCGCGATCGACTTCCGGACTCCAAAGCCGGGGACCAGGGTTCGCGTCGTGGTCCGCAAGGGGCGCGGGGTCCGCGAGTTCGCCGCGCGCGTGGTCGCGGTCGAGGGCGCGGAGGGTCTGTTCCTCGCCCCGAACGGTGAACTCACACGGCTCGGCGCCACGGCGGTCGGCGCGGGCATCTTCCTGGATCACGACGCATCGCACGCACTCATCGGACTGCTCTCGGGCGAGCTCGAGCTCACC
>DRLC01000159.1 GCA_011053145.1 Planctomycetota bacterium
GCTCTCGCGCTCCTCGCCGCTCCCCAGGGCTCCGACCTCCCGGTCGATCCGCTTCCCCCGGTTTCGAATCCGGAGATCACCGCCGAGGAGCTGCGCTATCACGTCGCGTACCTCGCCTCCGACGAGCTGCGGGGGCGCGAAGCCGGGACCCCGGATGCGGTCCGGGCGGCTCGCTACCTGGCCCGGGTGCTCGAGGAGGAGGGGCTCGATCCCGCTGGGGATGGCGGCACCTACCTGCAGCGCGTCCCGCTCAGCAGGACCCGGCACCTGGCGGCCCCGGAGCTCATGGTGACGCTCGAGGACGGGAGCGTGCACCGGGTCGCGAACGGGATCGAGGCGCGGGTCAGCCAGCGCGGCGAGCCGAGCCCGACCGAGGAGCTGGCGGTGCTCCGGGTCGCGGCGCCCGAGGATCTGCCCGACGCCGCGGATCCGCACGTCGCGCTGTTCCTCGATGCGTCGCGCAAGGAAGGGCGCGAATGGCTGGAGGCGAAGGGCCTCGATGCGGAGAGCGGGTGGGGGCTCGTACTCGAGACCTCGCCGGGCAAGCGCGGCCGGCGCGAGGTCACCCCCCGCGGGGGAGCCCTGCGGCCGGTCCGCGAGGGCCCGGATCCCTGCGACCGCGTTCGGCTGAAGGGGGAGGCGCGGGATTGGTTGACCTCGGGAAGGGTCGAATCGGTCAAGCTCGTCTACCACCTCCTCGTCGAACGCGTCGACGACTACAACGTCCTGGGCCGGATCGATGGTGTCGGGACGGCCGAACACCCGGAGCTGGCTCGGGAGGTGATCGTCTTCAGCGCGCACTACGACCACCTGGGCGTGCGGGAGACGAAGGAGCCCGGGGAGGATGGGATCTACAACGGCGCCGACGACGACGCCTCCGGAACGGCCGCGGTCCTCGAGGTGGCGCAGGCGCTGGCCGCGGGGGATGCCCCGGCGCGGACGCTGATCTTCCTGCTCGCAGCCGGCGAGGAGAAGGGCCTGCTCGGGACCAACTACTACATCGAGCACCCGGTCGCACCCCTCGATCGGACCGTCTGCAACCTGAACTTCGAGATGCTGGGCCGGCCCGATCCGCTGGCCGGGGGGCCGGGCAAGATGTGGCTGACGGGGTTCGAGCGATCGAACCTCGGGCCGGCGTTCCAGGACCTGGGACTCTCGGTGATCCAGGATCCGCGCCCGGACCAGAACTTCTTCCAGCGATCCGACAACTACGCCTTCGCGGTGCGCGGAATCGTTGCCCAGACGCTGTCCTCCTACAACCTGCACGAGGACTACCACCACGTGAGCGACGAGACCGAGGCCATCGACTTCGAACACATGCGGGCCGCCCTGGTGGGGGCAATGGCCGGGATTCGCGCGCTCGTTTCCGGTGAGATCCGGCCCGAATGGGCTCCGGGGGGCCGGCCGGGGGGTCGCTGAGGCGGGGAAGGAAACCTCTCGGGAATCGGAGGTTTCTTGACAAAAGGCATATTACCGGATCTGGAGGTCTCCTAGGATCCCGCCCGAGTTCCCACCGACCCTGGAGGATCCTCCAACATGCATACCCAATCCCTAGCGACACTGGCCCTCGCCTTCCTCTCCGTCCCAGCCTTCGCGAACGACCCCGTGGGCGCGTTCTCCGCCGATCCTGCGCCCTCCACGGCGCTCCCCGAGGACGGCGCGGCCTCGAGCTTCCACGACGCCCTCGCGGGTGGACGGACCTGGCTGAAGTTCCGCTACCGCCTGGAGAGCGTGGACCAAGACACGCCTTCCGACAGCGCCCTTGCCTCGACCCTACGCACCGCGTTCGGGTACGAGACAGCCTCCTGGAATCACCTCAAGGCGGCATTCGAGTTCGAGGACGTCGCGCGCGTGATCGCCGGTGACTACGACAGCGGCGTCAACGGCCGGACCGCCTATCCGAAGGTCCTCGATCCGACCGGAGCCAGCGTCAACCAGGCGTACGTCACCTACGACGGTCTCGAAGGGACCCTCTTCAAGGTCGGTCGTCAGGAGATCATCCTCGACAACGCGCGTTTCGTCGGCAACGTCGGGTGGCGCCAGAACCACCAGAGCTACAACGCCGTCGTGGGGGTCTGCACCGCCGTCGAGAACATGACCGCGGTTCTCGCGTTCGTCGACGATGTCAACCGGATCACGGGCGCGACGCTGAACACGAACAGCATCATCTTCAACGTCGGCTATGACCTGGAAGACGTCGGCCGGATCGTCGGCTATTTCTACGACCTCGACGTGCAGGACGCGGCGACGCTTTCCTCGAGCACGGTCGGCCTGCGCTTCACCGGCAAACACGGCATGGGCGATGACCTCGACCTGCTCTACACCGTCGAGTTCGCGAACCAGACCGACACCGCCGACAACCCGAACGATGTGGACGCGGACTACCTCTTCCTCCAGATCGGAGCGATGACGCACGGGATCACGGTCCAGCTCGGGAGCGAGACCCTCGGCGGTTCCGGGGACGTCGGGGACGCGTTCCAAACGCCCCTCGCGACCCTGCACGCCCACAACGGCTATGCCGACATCTTCGCACCGGGGACTCCGGACGACGGTCTCGTCGACACTTCCCTGACCGTGAAGGGAAAGGTCGGCCCGGTCAAGGCCTCCCTGATCTACCACCAGTTCGACTCTGACTCCGGGAGCATCGACTACGGCGATGAGTTGGACCTGGTCTTTGGGTACCCGATCGATACCCACACCAAGGCCGGGCTGAAGATCGCCGATTTCTCCGCGGGCGACTCGGCCTCGCCTTTCCAGGACACGACCAAGGTCATGCTCTGGCTCGACTACGCCGTCCTGTAAACGCGCGCAGAGAGAGACAGCGGGCGCCGGAGTGGGGAGGAGTCCCCCTCCGGCGCCTCTTGCGTTCTTGGTAGGATGCCCGCGTCCTCGGCGACGAGTCGGGGCACGGGTTCCGACCATGAGTGACCCCCTCGAAGAGACCGATCCCGCGCGCAGGCGCGCTGCCGTGCCCGAGCGCCTCGCGTCCGCGGGAGGGCTCGCCCCAGGCGTTTCGAGAGAGGTCGAGCGGGAGACCCGCGTGCCCGAAGCCGAGGTGCACGCGGTCGGGAGTTTCTTCCACCTGCTCGCGCGCCCGGAGGTGAAGGTGCGCGTGTGCACGGGGCTTTCGTGCCGCCTGAAGGGAGCGGATGCCCTGCTCGCCGCGTGCCGTGAGGAGGGACTTGCCGTCGAGGGCGCGTCGTGCCTCGCCGCCTGCGACCGTGCTCCCGCGCTTCTCCGGGGGCGGCGCACCTTGCCGGAGGTGGGGCCCGAGGACATCCGCCGCGCGGGAGGCGATTGGGAGTGCATCGAGAGTCCCGCCGCGAGCGGGTCGGGTCCGTGGCTCGGCCGCGTCGGTCCCGAGGAGGACGACCCCGAATCGCTCGCGCTGAACCTCCACGGAGCGCGGGACACCAGCGCGGCAGCCCTCCGCCGCGCGCTCGAGATCGGCCCCGACGGCGTGCTCGACGCGCTCGAAGCGTCCGGCCTCCAGGGACGGGGCGGCGCCGGCTTTCCGGCCCACGTCAAGTGGCGCGCGGTGCGCGACCAGGCCGAGACCGAACGCTACGTCGTCCTGAACGCGGACGAGGGGGAGCCCGGCACGTTCAAGGATCGCGAGGTGCTTTCCCGGCGTCCGGACCGTGTGATCGAGGGGCTCGCGATCGCCGCGCACACCGTCGGGGCCCGTGAGATCTACCTCTACCTGCGCGGCGAGTTCGAGCTGCAGCGCCTCGCGCTCGAACACGCGCTCGAGGATGCGCGCTCCGCCGGCCTCGTGGAGGGGCTCTCCTTCCACGTCCACGAAGGCCATGGAGCCTACATCTGCGGCGAGGAGACCGCGCTCCTCGAAGCGCTCGAGGGCAAGCGTGGGATGCCGCGCCTGAAGCCCCCCTTCCCGGTCGAGGTCGGCCTCTTCGGCAAGCCGACCCTGGTGCACAACGTCGAGACGATCGCCTGCGTTCCCTCGATCGTCGAGCGCGGCGGCGCGTGGTTCCGCGGGCTCGGGAAAACGCAGCCGGGTACGAAGCTGTACTGCATCAGCGGACACGTCGAGCGCCCCGGAACCTACGAGCTCCCGCTCGGCTCCACGCTCGACGAGCTCGCCCGTGAAGCGGGGGGGTATCTCGGCACGCCGTACGCCTTCAGCCCCGGCGGCGCGAGCTCCGGTTTCCTTCCGATCCGCCATCGCGACCTGCCGCTCGACTTCGCCGCCCTCGCCGAGGTCGGTTCGATGCTCGGCTCGGCGGGCGTCGTCGTGTTGAACGACACGGTCGATCTCGCGGACGCGGTCGAGGACCAGCTCCGCTTCTTCGAGGCGGAGAGCTGCGGCCAGTGCGCGCCGTGCCGGATCGGGACGCGCTACCTCCACGAGGCCGTGCGCCGCGCGCGCGGCGAGGAGGTGCGCTCGAACGTCGATCTCTCCCACGCCGCGGAGGTCGCCTGGCAGATGAACGAAGGCTCGATCTGCGGCCTCGGTCAGGCCGCGGCCCTGCCCTTGACCTCCGCTCTCGAGCACTTTCCCGAGGCCTTCGAGCGATGAGCGAGTCTCCGGGACGCATCGAGATCGATGGGCGCGCGCTCGAGGTTCACACCGGCGAGACCGTGCTCGAGGTGGCGCGCCGCGCTGGGATCGAGATCCCCACC
>DRLC01000160.1 GCA_011053145.1 Planctomycetota bacterium
CACCTCCCCCACCCACCCTGGGAAGGCCCCCCACGGACCGCTCCACTCGGGGGGCGGTTGCATCGGGTCGAGTGTTTCTTTCGGGAGCAGGCCGCCATCTACCGCGGACGGTAGAATCCCCTCCCCCCGAACGTGGCTCCCCACCCACCAATCTCGATGACCTCGACCAAGATCCAGCCCTCCATGACGATGGAGGAGATCCTCCGCATCTTTCCTTCGGCCCAACGGGCCCTCTTCCAGCGCTACCACGTCGGCGGTTGTTCCGCGTGCGCGTTCCAGCCGACCGACACGCTCGAGGAGGTCTGCCGCGACCACAACTTGCTCGACGTCCAAGAGGTGCTCCTGCATCTCGAGCGCTCGGATGAACTCGACCGGCGGATGCAGGTCGAGCCGCGCACCGTCAAGTCCTGGCTCGATGCGGGTGAGGCCCTGCGTTTCATCGACGTGCGCACCCCGCAGGAGATCGAAGCGGCCCCGATCGCGGAGGCGGAACCCCTCGATTTCACCGATCAGGGAAAGTACATGGGTCTGCCGAAGGACACGAAGTTCGTCTTCGCTAGCGGCACCGGCGCGCGGTCCCTGGATGTCGCCGCCTACTTCGTCGGGCACGGTTTCGAGCAGGTGTACAGTCTCAAGGGCGGCGCGGAGGCCTGGGGTCGCGACATCGGTCCCGAGATCCCCGCCCGCTGAATCCATCGACGGGATTCTCGCCGGGGAGACTTCGCCTCCGGCAGGCTCCGCGTGGGTTGCGGATTTCGCCCCCCGCACTTAGTCTCTGCGTTGTCGACCTGACTCCCTGCTGGTCGGTCGACCGGGCGCTCTTCGGAGCGTTCGCAATCGGTCCCCGGCAACGGAGACCACGGGGGCGTACCTGCCTGAGCGCCTCCGAAACCATGCCGAAGTGTTCTGCCGCTCTTCGGCACCCGTCGTAGCACATGCGACGACGGGATCCGCGCGGAGTCGCTTCCACTTCGGTGGAGGCGACTCTTTTTTTCTACTCGCCTTCGCCGTCGCTCTCGCCTCCGTAACCGAGAGCGTCGAGTGCATCCTGCATCGACGTGTCTTCTCCGGCGCGGTATTCGGTTGGAAGCGGGCGCGCCTCGGCACGCCATGCGTCGAGGAGGAACGACATCGCGCGGGCCCGGCTTCGGTCGGCATCGCTCGGCTTCCCCTTGAGGAGGTTTTCGCGCTCGCCGGGGTCGGAGGAGAGGTTGAAGAGCAGGTCGCGGTCGATGACGTTCCAACGGATGAACTTCCACTGACCCTTGCGGACCGTCTCGGGCTTGGCCGCGTTGATCCAGGGCTCGTCCGTCGTTTCCTCGACCGCGAAGGGCATCGTCGCTTCGCTGAAGATCGGTCCACGCACCATGGCACCGCCGCGAAGAGCGAGGCCGAGATCCACGCCTTCCATCGAAGCGGGAACCGCAATCCCGAGCAGTCCCAACGCGGTCGGGGCGATGTCGATTCCAGAGACCGGCTCGCACACGACGAGCCCGGGCTTCACCAGCGAGGAGTCGGACGGAGCACGAACGATCAGCGGCACGTGAACGGTCGTCTCATAGACGCCGAGGCCGTGGTTCCAAAAGTCCTCGTGCTCCCACATCGTCTCACCGTGGTCGGCGGTCAGGAGAACGACCGACTCATCGAGAACGCCGCGTTCCTCGAGTCCGTCGAACAACCGTCCGAGTTCCTGGTCGAGGTACGCGATCTCCCCGAGGTAGAGCGCGTCGAGCATCCGGTCGATCCCCATCGGCTCTCCGCTCACCCTGCCGTACACCCTGCGCGGAATGCCCTGGCTGACCACGCCCCAGTTTCGCCGGTGTCCCCGCCGCCTGTTGTGGAGCTCGTTGTAGTGGTCTCCGGCCGCGCGCCAGACACCGTCTTCGAGGGTCTCGGGGATCTGCGTGCGGCGCTTACGAAACATCTCGTCGAACGGAGCCGGCGGCGTGTAGGGGGCGTGCGCGTCGAAGTAGTGCACGAAGAGGAACGCCCTCCGGGGTTCGGGGTCGGCGAGCCAGCGGTCCACGGCGTCGAGGGCCGTGTCGGTGACCTCGGCCGCGCGCCGCGAGGCATAGCCCTCGGGACCGGCCTCTCCGTCGAGTGTGTCCTCGTAGAGCTGGAACCCCTGGGCGAGCCCGAAATCCCGGGCGAGGGGAAAGGCGCCAACGACGGCCATCGTCGTGAACCCCTGGTCTCGGAGGACCTCGGCCAGGGTCAGGTTGGCGTCGTTCAGGACGAAGCCGTTGCGCGGGACCCCGTGAGTGTGGGGAGGGGTGCCGGTCATGATCGCCGAATGCGATGCGAGTGTCGTCGGCGCGGCGGACATGGCCTGGTCGAAACGCACTCCGTCCGCCGCCAGGGCGTCGATCCGCGGCGTCCGGGAACGCGGGTGCCCATAGCAACCGAGATGATCGGCCCGCAGCGTGTCGAGCGAGATCAGGATCAGGTTCCGGGGCGCCGTCGGCGCCGGGGTTGTCGCATCGGAGCCGCAGGCAGCGAAGAACAGAGCGGCGACGACGATGGCCTCGGCGCGCTTTGCGGACAGGCTCATGGCGGGGAGTGTAGCAGGGCGCGCGTCGGTGCTCCCCCGCGGTTCAGCGCCCGAGCCTTTCGGCGAAGTTCACCCGAAGCAGGACGACACCGTGTCGCGGCACGATCGTTTCGAAGTGCCCTTCGAACCCGCCGAGGTCTCGGTGGAGCCAGAGGTCGCGCAGCTCCATGTGCTCCTTCCTCCCGATGGTCGCCGGGTCGAAACGCACCGTCGTCGCGCGTCGCCCGCGGTTGAAGAGGCCGACGGCCCAGGCTCCGTCGGCGAGAGGTCGTGCCCAGACCTCGACGTCACCCTCCTCGTGCACGCGGCGAGCGGCCTCACCGAGCGGATCTTGGTCGATGGCGAGGACCTCATCGTTGCGAAGGAGTGCGAGTGTGAAGTCGTCCATCTCCGTGAGATCGCACCCGATCAGAAGCGGGGCGGCGAGCAGGGACCAGAGCGAAATGTGGGTGATCTGCTCATTGGGAGTGAGCCGCGTCGGATGCAGCGAGGGACCCCAACCGACCTTTCCGACGACGAGCATGTCCGGGTCGTTCCAGTGCCCCGGCCCGGCGTACGGGGACCACTGGTCCTGATCGAAGCCGATCCGCGCCATGCTCGACCACGAGTCGGTGATATCGCCCGTGGTGCGCCAGAGGTTTCCGCCGACGTTCGCTCCCCAACGGGCGACCTCGCCCATCCCGTACTGGCAAAGGCTGTAGACGATGTCGCGGGGGACCTCGTCGAGCGCACGGCGCATCACCAGATAGGGCCAGAGGAACTCCGGGAGGCTCTGGTCGCGGGCCTCGTTGCGGTACGAGCACCAGTCGTACTTCACGTAGTCGATGCCCCATTCGGCCCAGGTGGCGGCATCGATCGCCTCGTGGCCGAAGCTGCCGGCATACCCACCGCAGGTGAGCGTTCCGGGGGAGGAATAGATTCCGAGATGCAATCCCTTCGAGTGCACGTAATCGGCAAGCGCCCGCATGTCGGGAAACTTCTCGTTCGGCTGCAGCACTCCGTTCTCGTCGCGCTCCCCCTCCCATGCATCGTCGATGTTGATCGTGTTGAAGCCGAAGTCGGCGAGCCCGGTGCGCACGAGCCAGTCGGCCGCATCGCGCACCTTCGCGTCGTCCACGGCAAGCCCCCAGACGTTCCAGGAATTCCAGCCCATCGGGGGTGTCTGGGCGAGGAGGTGATCGCCCGCGCGGATCGTCAGCGTGGAGGTGTCTCGGCCGTAGGGGCTCTCGACGACGAGTTCCACTTCATAGCTCCCCGAGGCCGCGATGGCGCCACGCAGGATTCCGTTTTCCCCATCGAGTTCCACTCCCTCGGGCAGCCCCTTTGCGGTGAACAGCATCGGACGCACCCCGCTCGTCGGAATCCGGAACAGGAACGGGCGGCCGGGCGTCGAACCGACGACGAACGGGGCATGGATGCGCGGCGCGTCGGGGACCAGGCGCACGATCGGTGGCGTGGGGTCCTCGCTGACCCGGACGATCGCTGGTGGATTCTTCGACGAAGGGTCGATGACGAGCCTCGCTCCACCCCAGTCCGCGTGGTCGTAGTTGATTCCGTCCCCGCCATTCTTGATGAGCAAGACCAGCTCCTTGACCCCGCGCACGTCCACGTCGAGCACCTGGGGCGTATCTCCTCCTCGCATGATAGGTGTGCGCGCGAGTTCTCGGTCGTCGCCCAGGACCTGAAAGATCACCGATCCGGCTGTTCCGACCTCGTCATCGACCCCGACCGCAGCCTGGAAGCGTAGCGCGCCGCCATCGAGCCGCAGGACCGCTTCGGCCCTCGCGTGGGATCCGACGCCGTGGAGGAAGACGGTGCCGCCGATGCGCAGCGGATTCTCGTCCACCGACCGCGCCGCCTTCGCCCGATCCCACTCCTGCTCGATGGACTCGAGGGCCAGGTCTTCGAGGAGCACGCAGTCGGCGGGGACCGTGTCGGAGGCGAGTTCGGAAAGGGTGGGGGCTCCCTGTGCGGAGAGGACGAATGCGAACGGGAGAACGAAGTGCAGCATCGGGAGTCGAGGGGGCCGGAGTCAGGCGAAGGAGATGTAGATCGCGAGCACGCACACGAGGAGCAGGGCAGCCGCGGGGGTGGCAAAGCGCCAGGGCGCAAGATCCACCTCCCCGGAGTCCTCTTGAACCCATGGGCTTTCGCGCCGCCACATCCGGCCAAAGGCGAGCTGCGCGGCGACTGTCGCGAGGAAGACGATTCCCATGAAGTGGAAGAAATACATACGCTGCTCGATCGCGTCCTTCCAGGCGAAGGAGCCGAGAGCCATCGCGATCAGGCCGAACAGGAGGGCGATGTTGGCGGCGCGCGCGTCGGCTCGGCGTTCGACCATGCCGGTGACGATCACCGCGAAGAGCGGGATGAAGTAGATCCCGTTCATCTGCTGGAGGTACTCGAAGATGCTCTTCTGCTCCATCAGGAGCGGCGCCCCGAGCATCGCAGCGAGGGCGACCAGTGCGCTGAACCACTTGCCCGAACGCACGACCGCATCCGGGCCGGCGCTTGGCCGCAGGAGGCCCTTGTAGATTCCGAGGCTGAACAGGGTGGCCGTCGCATTGAGTGCCGAGTTGAAGCTCGAGAGGATCGCTCCGACCATCACCGCGGCGAAGAACCCGCTCATCCAATGGGGCAGGACGGCGCGCACGAGCGTTCCGTAGGCGGCATCCTGAGCGAGCTCGCGGTCTCGGAACAGGTGAAAGGCGATGATGCCGGGCAGGACCAGGATCATCGGCCCGAGGAGCTTCAGGAATCCCGCGAGGAGGACTCCCCTTTGCCCTTCGGCAAGGTTCTTTGCGCCGAGGGTGCGCTGGATGATCTGCTGGTTCGTGCACCAGTAGAACAGGTTCAGGAGCAGCACCCCGGTGAAGAGGGTGGAGAACGGGACCGAGCTCGTTGCCGGTCCCATCGAGTGGAAGCGCTCCGGGTCGGCCTCGCGCAGAATCCGCATGCCCTCGAACACGCCGCTCGACCCGGCGCGCGCCGCAACCTCGCCGAGGCCGAAGCCCGCGATCGCGAAGCCTCCGAGTATGAGTCCAAAGCCGTTGAGCGTGTCGGACACCGCGATCGCGCGCAGGCCACCGAAGATCGCGTACGCCGAGCCGACGAGACCGACGATCCACACGACGAGCGTCAGGCTGGAGCGCTCGCCGAGCGTCGCGATCGGGGCGACGAGGCCGCGAACGTCCAGCATTCCCTCGAGGCCCCGCGCTCCTGTGTAGAGGATGATCGGAAGGAGCAGGAGCGTGTAGGCGAGCACGAAGAGGAATGTCGTTATCGTCCGCGTCGACTTGCCGAACCGATATTCGAGGAACTCGGGCACCGTTGCGATTCCACTCTTGAGGAAGCGCGGCAGGAACCACATCGCCATCAGGGCGAGTGCCACACCGGCAACGACCTCCCACGCCATCACGCACAGGCCGTCGGCGAAGGCCGCTCCGTTGAGTCCGACGAGCTGTTCGGTCGAGAGGTTCGTCAGCATCAACGAACCAGCGATGTAGCCACCGGTCAGTGTCCTGCCGGCGAGGAAGTACCCGGCTGTCGAACGGTGGTCGTCGCCGCGGGTCAGGAGGACCGTGAGGATCCCCACCAGCGCGGTAAAAAACAGGAAGGAGAGAAGGGTGAGCATGCCGCGCGAGAAGATACACCCGGAATCCAATTCCGGGTGTGCCTCCCCACGCGCACACACCTTCCTCGGGCCAGTGCCCCCTGCGAGCCCGCTCGAGAAGTGGCTCCCAGGCCCGGCGGCAGCTGCCGACAAGGCGCGGAACGGCCCTTTCGACCGACTCGTAAGCAGTCCGCGAACCCGCCGGGACTCAGCGTCCTAGCTGGTTCGCGGACAAGGGAGTTTGCGGCCTGCGAGCGAGCCGCACCCGGGTAGGTGCGCGGGCGCCACAGCCGTTGGCAGATTCCAGAGTTTTGTTACAACGGGCTGGGGGGGGAGCTATCGGTTGCAGCCGGGACGTATGAGCCTGGCCGTTCCGCCGTCCGCGAAAAGGATCATGCCGCGCCCGACTTCTACCCACGACCGCGCCGCCGCGCACCCGTCCACGACGGAACTCCTGCGGGAGCGGGCCTGGCTGCAACGACTCGCGCGACAGCTCGTTTCCGACGAAGCGCTCGCGCAGGACCTCGTTCAGGACACTTGGGTCAGTGCCCTTTCTCGTGACGGCGAGAGGATCTCGAAGCCGCGCGCGTGGCTGCGAGCCGTGTTCTTCAATCGACTGCGGATGCACCGCCGCAAGGAGCGGGCCGTCGCCTTCCAGGCCGAAGAGGAACTCCCCAGCGTCGAGCTCGATCCGGCAAAGCGTTTCGAACGTACCGCCACGTTCGACCTGCTCGCGCAGCGTTTGATGGAACTCGGGGAACCGTACCGGGGAACCCTGATTCAACACTACTACGAAGGATTGAGTTCGGCCGACATCGCGCGGATCGAAGGGCTTCCCCAAGGAACCGTCCGCTGGCGCATGAAGAAGGGGCTCGATCTCCTGCGCGCGCGCTACGGGGATGAAGACGATCGGCGCGGGTTGTGGACCGCGCTGGCGCCGATCGCGCTGCCGCGGACCGATGCAGCTCGCAGGCCGCTGCCCCCCGCGACGCAACCGGCGAGCATGCTGCGCTGGGTTCTCGTTCACCCGGTTGCACTCCTCGGAGCGGCGGCCGTGTCGCTGGTCGTTTTCCTGATCCAGGGGGACTCGAAGGAGCAACCATTGCGCCCGGTGGCAGAGGCCCTCGCCGAGGTTGCGCCGAACGGGGCCAAAGCCTCCAGCCCCATCGCCGGCGCGCGGGCCGGCCGTTCCGCACTCGGTGCGGCCACCGAAGGCGAGGAGGTTCCGGTGGGAGCGCTCTTCCGCGTGATGGTCGAGGATGGAGATGGCCGCCCGATCCAAGGCGCGACGGTCTGGAGAGCCCTGGAGGTGGGCTGGCTCGCGGTCGGGGACACCGATGGGAACGGCTCGATCGAATGCCGAGCGGAGCCCGTCTTGCGCCGAGACGTGCTCTGGACATCGGGACGCGTCGGTTGGCGTGCGAGCAAGAAAGGCCGCGCCGTTTCCGCCGCCGTGTTCGTGCAGCCCAACGAGCGAGAAGCAACGGATGTCGTCCTGGTCCTCGCCGATCGTGAGGGTGTTCTCGAAGGGAGGATCGTCGACGAATCGGGCCAGGGCGTTCAGGGCGCATCGATCATCGCGAGGCCCCTCGTGTTGCCGAACCTGGTCGTCGTGGATGGGCGCCCGGCGGTGGGGGTGGATTTCGTCGGGACGACCACCGATGCGGAGGGGAGGTTCCGGCTCGGCGGCGTGCTCCCCCAGGTGACGCGACTCTTCCTGCACAGCGCTTTCGCGGATCGGGAGGTCGAGGTCGATCCGAAGAGCGGCGAGAGCCTGGAGCTGCGCCTCGAACGTGGTCCCAGCGTGAGG
>DRLC01000161.1 GCA_011053145.1 Planctomycetota bacterium
GAGTTCGAGTCCCGCCGCGATGCGGTCTCGATCCGCTGCCGTGAGCCGGTCGAGCTCGTGCGCTCGGTCCCCGGCGAGGGCGGAGAGGTCGTGCTCGGCGAGCAACGCCTTCGCCCGCTCGCGGGCCCGGGGGCGGGGTCCTGAGAGGAGACGGGCGAGGAGTTCCACCGACCCATCGCGCTCCCGGTCGAGGGCGCGGGCCGAGTCCGGCAGCAGGCTGAGCAGGTTCCACGATTCCATGGAAGCAAGACCGCCCCGGAGCGAGCGCGGTTTCCGGTTGCCGCGCCCGGCGGGAAGAAATGCCCGTCCCCGGGGTCTTGGGGCCTCCCTCCCGCGAGCGCGATTGCTTCAGCGCTCCGCGATCGACGCGCGTACCGACATCCGATGGACACGCTCCCCACCCACCCAGCCGGCGAACCCACGCCTCCCGATTGGGGCCATCTCGCCGCCGGCATCCTGCGCGGGGACGGCGAACTGCTCGGGCGGTGGTACGAGCTCGAATGGCCGACGGTCTACCGGCTCTGCTTCGGGCTCCTCGCGGACCACGCGGAAGCGGAGGACTGCGCCCAGGACGCGATGCTCCGTCTGCGCAACCGGATCGCGAGCTGGGATTCGACCCGCGCCTACGAACCCTGGCGACGGAGCGTCGTCCTGAACCTCTGCCGCGACCACGGCCGAAGGCAACGGGCACGGCGCGACGCGGAGCAGGCGGGAGCGATCCGGCGGACCGCCACCCACGGGGAGGATCCGGCTGCGAACGCGGAACTCGAGGACGATGCGCGCATGCTCGCCACCGCCCTCTCGCAACTGCCAGAGCGCGAGCGCGAGGCCTTCGTCCTGCGCGATCTCGAGGAAGAAACGACCGAGAACGTGGCTCGCATCATGGGGATCGCCGCGAGCAGTGTCCGCTCCCTGCTCGCCCTCGCTCGTCGCAGGCTGCGCCACCTCCTCGAGCCCGCGCTCGGAACGGAGGGAGACGAACGGGAGGCGGCGCGATGAAACGCGACGACCTGCAAAGCGACCTTTGCCGTGCGTGGGATGCGATCCAGCCGCCGGATCCGGGCGGGGAGAGACGAGCCCTCGACCCCCGCACGCGCCGCGCGATCTCCCGGCTCCGCTCCGCCTACCGGCGCATCGAAGCACCAGCCCCGAGCGAGGTCCCAGCTCCCGCTCGGCTGCGCCGTGCCTGGGACGGGCTCGCGGCTCCTCCCGCGCCCCCGGCCGCGACCCCCCGGCTCCCGAGGAGGCTCTCCGGCCCGCTCATCCTCGCCCTCGCCGCGGCGGCCGTGCTCGCGCTGCTTCGACCGCGCCCCTCCGCACCGCCCGACGCCGACGCGGATGCCCCGACCCACGCCCCCGCGCGCGTCGCACGCCATCCAGACGAGCCGCCCGGCCCGCGGGGTCTTCCCGCGCGCCCTGTCCCGGGCGGTCTCGAACTCCGCTCCGGCCCCGTCCGCCTCGTCCTGCTTCGACCGCCCACCGACACCGCGGAAGCCACGCATCCCGTACCGACCCCAGGAGACCCGAAATGATCTTCCCCTTCCTTCCCGCCATCCTCTTCTCCCTCTCCACGACCGCGTCCTCTCCCCCCGCCCAGGAGCCGGAACAGGCCGCGGCTCCCGAGGTCGCTCCGTCGCAAGAGCCGCGCATCACCTACTACAGGGCTCAGTTCGAGGACGCGCGGCGCCTCGCCCAACTCGCGGACACGCTCTACGGGGGCTTCGTCTCGGCAGCGACCGAGGGACCGGGGAGCCGTCCCGTCTCGAACATTCAACCGATCGACGAATCGCGTGTCCTCATCTACGACACGCCCGAGTCCACCGAACGAATCCTCTCGTTCCTGAGGAGCCTGGACACCGCCCCCGAGGACTCGACGCCGCCCGAAGCCGAGGAACCGATCGAATCGGTCGAGTACCACCTGCGCTACCTCGCCCAGGGGGACGCCTTCGCGCTGATGAACGGCTCCGCGGGCATCCCTCGGAACGGACTCGACTCGATCCTGTTCCTGCCCGAGTCCGGGCGCCTCGTCCTGCGAGGGAGTAAGGCCCGCATCGAGGAGATGGTGGAGCTCCTGCGCCGGTTCGACACGCCGAGTCCCCAACTGCAGATCACCTGCCGCGTGCTGCGGGTCGGGGCTCCCTCGGCCGAGGGCTCCTCGCCCCCGGCGACGCTCCCGGCGGAGCTCACCGACAACCTGGCCCGCCTCGTCCCCTACGACACCTTCGAGCTCGCCTCGTTCGGAACCGTGCGAGCCACGTCCGTCCCGGCGACCCGCGTGAAACTGCGGATGCCGGGGGAGACCGAGGACTTCGAGTTGAATCTCACGATCCAAAACCTGGACGCCGACTCGAGCGATCTCACCCTCAACCTCTGCAGTGTCCGACAGATCGTCCGGGAGAGCGGGAAGGTCAAGGATCTCTTCTCTGTCGCCACGACGCTCACCGCGGGCGAATACGCGGTTCTCGGGGCTGTGGGGAAGGATCCCGTATTCGTGGTCCTCACCTTCCGGAGGATCGGGGGGTGAGCACGATCCCCGCGTCCCGAACACGGGACGGCGAAGCGCCTTCCGCTCCAAATCGCACTCCTCCCGGTCCAGAACGCAACCGGACCCACCGATGGTGGTAGTAGGGGGCAGGGAACGCCCCCCGCGGGCGCCGTCGACCCAGCGCTCCCTCCCCTAGATGGGGAGCGCACTCCGGCGGCGGCGTTTGCTTGGAAGACGCAATGTTCCCGTCGAGAGCGGGGACAGGATTCTTTGGCATTCGATTCCTCGGCGAGCCGGCCCTGTGCCGGATCCGCTCCTCGCTCTCGAGCGCGATCGCTCTCTCGCGCTTGTGCGGGCGACCCCCACCGGGGTCGCCCGCCTTTCGATTTGGACCTCAGCGCGTCCGCACACCGTCCACGACCAGTTCGAGCGGGACCGAGGTCAGCTCCTCGAAGGTTTCCGACGGCGAGCGCCCGTCCGCGCAGCCGACCGCCATGCGGCGCAGCACGTCGTCGCCGTACTCGCGCCGCAGGGCCGCGGTGAGGAGCAGGGACTCCGCGTAGGCGCGTCGCACCTCCTTCGGGTCGCTCCAGCCGGCGAAGCTCGCGCCCAGGCGGTCGAGCGGGAAGAAGGCCTCGCCGAGGACGTGATCCGCGCGCTCGAGCGCGGGGGAGGGATCGGGATCGGCGAGGAGCTGCGCGAGCCCCTCGGCGAGCCAGCCGGGAACGCTCGGCCCCGCGAGGGCATCGAGGAACGCGTGCACGAGTTCGTGGGAGGCGGTGCGACGCCAACGCGCCCCCTCGCGCCCGAGGTCCCCCACCGCAACGCGGACCGTGCCGTCGAACGCGCCGCCCGCCCAATCCCCGAGCCCGGTCACGCGGTGGAAGTCGTCCGCCTCCTGGAGGACGACGCGGATCGGGCCGCGCAGCCCCTCGCGCACCGGATCCCGTCCGAACCAGCCGCGAAGCCGCTCGTAGGCCGTCTCGAGATGGTCGAGCACCGTCTGCGAATCGTGCAGCAGGTCCGATCGCTCTGCGTCGAAGAGGAGCGTGAAGAGGTCCGACCCCTCCGAGACGAAGTCCGCCTCGGCGTCGAGCTCGGCACGCCAGCGCTCGCGCAGGGCCGCGAGCGCTTCCAGATCCTCGCGATCGGGGGCGAGGGCCAGCGCTGCGTCGAGTCCTTCGAGCGCCGCGCGGACGCGACCCTCGTCGTGGTCCTGGAGCGCGAGCCGCACGCGCGCTTCGGCGAGGTTCCGGCGGTAGAGGAGAGAATCGGGATCGGCGGCGCGCGCGGACTCGAACAGAACGATCGCCTCCGCGGTGCGGCCCTCCCCGAGGAGACCGACGGCTCGGTTGTTGTCCTCGACGCCCGGGGCCGAGGGCACCCCGCCGCGCTCCACCCGCGGCCGCGCCCCGGCGGTCGCGCCGGTCCCCACGGTCACCGGACGGCGCGTCGAAGCGGGCGGCGGCTCGGAGCGCGGCGGCTCGGGGGCCCTCCCGCGCTCCCCGCCTCCCCCTCCGCGCGAACGCAGGAGAAGGAACAGCGTCAGCGCGATCCCGAGGACGACGAGCGAGGAGCGGGCGCGGCGCGGCACGGATCAGCGGCGGCGGCGCGGACGGACGCCACCGCGCGGCGGAGGCGTGGAAAAGTCGAGCTCGTCGCGTCCCTCGAGCTGCCCGCGCACGTCCGCGATCAGCTCCGACCAGTGCTGATAGCGGTCGGCCGCATCCTTCGCGACCATCTTCTCGATGAAGTAGTGCAGGTGCGGCGAAATGCCGCGTCCCTTGAGCTCGGGGGACCGGAGCGAGTCCATCACCTGCATGCGCAGGACTTCGCGGTCGTCCGAACTCTCGAACGGGAGCTTGCCGACGACGAGGTGGAAGAGCGAGAGCCCGAGGCTGTAGATGTCGGACCGGATGTCCGCCTCGGCGCCGCCGCGCGCCTGCTCGGGGGAAAGGTAGGCGACCGTCCCGACCGCGCTCTCCGCTCCGGTTTCCTCCCCCCTCGTCGCCGCGAACCCGAGGTCGATCAGCACGACACGCCCGTCCTTCGCGAGCATCACGTTGCCCGGCTTCACGTCGCGGTGCACGACGCCCTTCTCCTCGAGGTAGCGAAGGACCTCGGCGACCCGGAGCACGATCTCGAGGGCCTCCCCCTCGGCGAACACGCGACCCCCGTCGAGGAGTTCGAGGAGCGTGCTCCCCTGGATCGCCTCGAGACGTGAGAAGAAGGTGGGACCCGCGCGCGCTACGCCGAAACCTCGCACGAGGCCGGGGTGGGAGAGCTTCTCGAGGAGACGACCCTCGGCGATGAAGGCCTTGCGGGTCGGCTCGTGCGATGCCGCCTCGCGGCTCAGGACCTTCAGGGCCACCTGGCGGTTGCGTTTGAGATCGCGGGCCAGGTAGACCGTCGCGGTGCCCCCGGTGCCCAGGGTTTCGCGGATCCGGTACCCCGGGATCTCGGGCCACTCGCCCGCGCGGGTTCGGCGCATGCGCTCGATCTTCTCGTCGTCCCAGCCGAGTTCGTCGAAGAGCAGGTCGTCGAGGGCCTCACCGTCCCGGAGGCGACCGAGGAGCGCCTGGGCGTCGGCGCGCTCGACGTGGCCGCGGTGGACCAGGAGGGCGAGGAAATCGGTGTCTTGCATCGGAAGAAATGGCCCGGGGCGGCTCCGTCCTCCCAAGGTAGCACCGAGGCGCCGGGGAGTCCGAGTCCGCTTCAAGATCGCCGAACGCGGGTTCCGACGAGGAGAGCAGGTCCCGGGCCCTTCCCCGCCTCCACCCCGCCCGGACCCTCGAGCCCCGTGAACACGCCCGCCCCCTATTGCCTCCAGAAGTACAGCGCGTCCCTGGACCGGTTCCTGAGGATCCGGGTGCTCGGGGCGACGCGACTGGACCTCGGCGAAGACCTCGACGCCGCGGGCTACCGCCGCCTCGTGGTGGAGCGCGCGATCGAGGGGCTCGACCCGAACGCGCTCGGGGACTCCGCGCTGGTGGCGGAGCTCTTCGCCCTCGTCGTCGATGTGAACCCCGAACTCGGAATCGAGCGCGTGCGCGTCGCGACCCCGGCACGCACGCGGGATCGCGAGGCTCCTCGCGGCGGCTCGAAGGGAGCCGGCGCGCGGCCGAACGATCGGCGGGGCCGGCGCGAGCTGCGACGCCTCGCGAAGCGGATCGAAGGACGCCTCGGCGCACGCGTCGTCGGGCAGAACGAGGCGATCGCCGCGGTGGCGCGCTGCGTGCGGCGGGCGGCGCTCGGCTGGGAGAAAGACGGCCCGCTCGCGACGCTGCTCCTCTCCGGGCCCACGGGCACCGGCAAGACCGAACTCGCGAAGGCGCTGGCGGCGGAGCTCGGCAACGGGGAGCGACTCGTGCGCGTCGACTGCACCGAACTCTCCGCGCGGCACGAAGTCGCACGGCTGACCGGCGCTCCCCCCGGGTACGTCGGGCACGGGGAGGGATCGCTCCTCGCCCGCGGACTCGAGCGCATCGCGGACGGCCCGTTCGTGTTGCTGTTCGACGAACTCGAGAAGGCCCACGGGCGCGTGCACGATCTGCTGTTGCAAGTGCTCGACGAGGGCTACCTGACCGACGGCACCGGACGCCGACTCGACTTCCGCCGCGCGTTCGTGCTCTTGACCTCGAACACGGCGTCGCGCGAGCTCGCCGCGGCGCGTGACGGGATCGGCTTCGCACGCGCCGGCCTCGACCCGGAGGTTTGCCGGGGGATCGCCCGCGCCGCGCTCGAGGAGCGCTTCCGGCCGGAGTTCCTCGGCCGTCTCGACGAGGTCGTGACCTTCCGCGATCTCGACGGCGCGGCCGCGCGCCGCATCGCCGAGCAGCGCCTGTGCGAACTCGCCTCGCGCGTGCGCCGCGGTGGGCACAGGGTTCGCTTCCGGGCGAGCGTGGCCCCCTGGCTCGCCGAACGCGGACTCGCCGAAGGCGAGGGGGCGCGCGGCATCCTGCACGTCCTGCGCCGCGAGGTGGAGGCCCCCCTCGCCGCCCTCTGCATCGAGCACGGGACGGGGTGGATCGAGGGTCGCATCCGGGCGGGAAAGCTGCGCTTCGCCCGCTGAGTTCGCCTCGGTGGTGGGGCGGACGCTATGCTCCCGCCCCATGCTCCTCTCCTCGGCACTCTCCCTGTTGCTTGCCCTCGCGCCGCCCACGGCCCCGGCCGCGGCCACGGTTTTCCAGGCCGATCCCGTCGTCGCCCGCGGCGCCGGCTTCGAGGTCCGGCTTTCGGAACTCGATGACCTCGTGCTCGACCGCTTCGCCGCCTCCGAGAAGGGCCGCGACGTGCTCGAGCTCCTCACGCGCTCGCGCGTGCTCGACAGCCTCGCCCGCGAGGCGGGCCTGCGCGTCGGCGACCGCGACGTCGCGGAGCTCTGGCGGACGCTCGATGCACAGCTCAGGGCGTCGGGAGAACTGAAGGGGCTGGACGCGCAGATCGAGGAACGCGGGGTCACGCAGGACGAGTTCCGGGAACTGCTGCGCCTCTCGATCGTGCAGGAGCGCCTGACCCGGCGCGCGCTCGGGTTGAAGGAGGACGACCCGGTCACCGAGAGCCAGCAGGAGGTCTGGCTGGACCAGGAACTCTCCGCGCGCGGGCTGGAGCGGCCGGGACCTCCGTGGGCCGAGGGCATCGCCGCGCGCTCCGGGGACGCGGTGGTCACGAAGGCCGAGTTCGCCGAGACGCTGCGGCGCCGGCTCAGCCCCGAGGAACTCCAGGAGGCCTGCTGGCATCTGCTGCTCGAACGAGCGATCGAAGCGCGCATGCCCGACCTCGCCCCCGCCGAGCTCGAACGCGCGATCGACGAGGAGATCGCGCGGCGACGCGCGCAGCACGAGGCGAGCTACCCTGCCCTCTCCTTCGAACAACGGCTCGCTGCGGCGGGCCGCAACCTCGAAAGCCTGCGGCGCGATCCCGCGGTCCGCATCGCCGCGCTCTCGCACCTCTGGGTCGACCGAACGTACGGAGAAGAGGGGCTGCGCAAGACCTACGAAGACGACCGCGCGTTCTTCGAGGGGCGCTTCGGCAAGGCCGCGCACACGAGCGCGCTCTTCCTCGTGGCCGGACGATTCCGAAACGACCTCGTGCCCCGCACGTTCGACGAGGCCGACGCCCAGCTCCGCAAGATGGCGAATCGCGCCGGAGACCTCGCCGACTTCCAGGCCCTCGTGGATCGTTTCTCCGAGGAACCCAAGTCCAAGGAACGCCACGGCGAACTCGGCTGGGTCACGCGTGACAACCCCAAGATCCTGCCGCCCATCCGCGAGGCGGTCTTCGACTTCCTCGACGCGGGCGGGACGGTGCCGACCCAGGGCGTCGCGGTCGGGCCGCTTCGAACCGAATCGGGATCGGTGCTGTTGTGGCTCGACGCACTGCGCCCGAGCCCCGGCTGGGAGACGATGCGCGAGCACGTCCACGCCGAGTTGCGACGCCGCCTCGTCGTCGACGCGATGCCGACCGGCGCGATGGAGATCCTGATCGGGAACGAGCAGAAGGAGGGGGCGCGATGAAGCTCGGGTGCGTGCGAGGGAGTGTGGTTGCGACCCAGAAGGACGAGGGGCTCGACCAGACCAAGCTCTTGGTGGTGGAGGTCCACGACCACACCGACGAGCCCACCGGCGACTATGTCGTGGCGGTGGACTCGGTCGGCGCGGGGACCGGGGACATGGTGCTCTTCGCGACCGGATCGAGCGCGCGCCAGACCGCGCTCACCCAGGGCAAGCCCTGCGACGCGGTCGTGATGGCGATCGTCGACTCGTGGGACCTCGGCGGGGAGAACGTCTACGAAAAGTGGAGCGGCTGACCCCGTGTACCTCGCACGCGTGATCGGACGGGTCGTCGCCACCCAACGGGTCGAAGGGCTCGAGGGCGTGGCGCTGCGTTGGATCCAACCGCTCGACGAGCGCGGCGAGCCCGAGGGCGAGGCGCTCGTCGCGTGCGCGCCGCTCTCGGGTGGATCCAGTGGGCCGGGCGACCTGGTCTCCTTCGTGGATGGACGCGAGGGGGCGCTCGCGTGCCCGCAGCCCTTCGTCCCCGTGGACGCCGCGATCGTGGGGTTCGTCGAGGCGGCCTGGGCCGGGACCGAGCGCGTGCCCACGGATGCGCCGGGAGATGAGCGGCGATGATGCTCGCCCAGGTCCTGGGCACGGTCGTCGCGCCCTACCACCACCCCGTCCTCGAGGGCGAACGCCTCTTGCTCGTGCGCCCGGTGACGCCGACCGGCGAGGCCACCGGCCGCGCGCGGATCGCGATCGATCGGGTGGACGCGGGCGAGGGGGACCGGGTGCTGGTCGTGGACGAGGGAAACTCGGCGCGTCAGCTCGTGGGAGCCCCCGAGGGGCCGGTCAAGACGGTGGTCGTCGGGGTGGTCGACACGGTGGAGCTCGGTGGAACCGTGGTCTTCGGCGTAGACTGACGAGACCGATGGAGCCCACCGATCCCAGCGCCGGCCTCTCGCTCGCCGAGGAGGAAGCCCGACACCGGAGCGCGCTCGCGCGCGTCGGGGCGTTGCTCTACGGCAAGGGCCTGATCGTGGGCGCGGACGGCAACCTCTCGGTGCGCATGAGCGACGGGACGATCTTGCTCACGCCGACCGGAGCGATGAAGGGCTTCCTCGAGCCGCACCACATGGCGCATGTGGATGCGGACGGGGTCCCGCTCGACGACGGACCGCGCGCGTCCTCCGAACTCGGGATCCACCTCGTCGCCTACCGCGAGCGCCCCGAGATGAACGCGGTCGTGCACGCGCACCCCCCCCATGCGGTGGCGCTGTCGATCGCGGAGATCGACCAGACCCTCCCCGTGATCCCCGAGATCGTCGTCACGATCGGAGGGGTGCCGACGACGCCCTATGCGACACCCGGGACCGAGGAGCTGGGAGAGTCGATCCGCGAGATCGTGCGCTGCTCGGACACGCTGATCATGAAGAACCATGGGGCGGTAACTCTCGGCACGAACCTGATGGACGCGTTCAAGAAGCTCGACATGATCGAGCACACCGCGCGCATCCTGTGGCTGGCCCACACCGTCCGGGGAGGAATCGACCCGCTGCCCGCCGAGGCGGTGGAGAAACTCCTCGCCACGCGGCGGAATCTCGGGATCCAGACCACCAATACACTGGAAAACCGCTGCGGCCTGGGGCCCCCGCCGGCCAGCTCGGGGTAGGGTTGAACCCGGCCCCGCTTGCATCCCGGGGCTCCCGCCTGGACGATGCTCCGGTTGCCCGCACCCGGAGACACCCCACCGGACCGATGCCTCCCTCCACCGACCACCGCTCGCCCGCCGCCTTCTCGCCCGAGGTCCGGCGGCGTGCCGCCTACCGGGTCTGGCTCGCGAACATGATCTTCGCGAGCGTCCTGGCCGCGAACTACCTCTGGCACGTGCCCGAGGTGGAGGGCGCCCGCGCGTGGTTCTTCGCGCTGCCGGCCCTGGTCTCCACGACCCTGTCGCTGACGATCCTGCCCGGGTGGATGTTTTGGCTTGCGGCGGGACACGTCCGCAACACGAAGGCGTTGGGGCTCCTGCAGGGAATCTTCTGGACGGTCTTCCAGGTGCTGCTCTTCGCGGACACGCGCGTCTTCAACATGTTCCGCTACCACATGAACGCGCAGGTCTGGAACCTGATCTATGTGCGCGGTTCGTCGGACGCGATCCATCTCGGGTGGCAGGTCTGGACCTCGATCTCCACCGGGCTCGTCGCGGTGATCGCGTTGCAGCTTTACTACTGGCGTCGATCGATGCGCCGGGTCGCGAGAAAGATCGAACTCGGCTGCTCCTCGACGACGATCCGGCCCTGGATCCTGTCGGCGATCGTGCTCCTGCCGGTGGTGTTCCTCGAGAAGACGATCTATGCGCGCGCCGATTTGACGCGCGACCACCAGATCACGCACCTCGCCGGGATCTTTCCGCTCTACGCGCGCGTGCCGATGGAGGACCTCGCGAGCAGCGTGCTCGGAGTCGACTCCGGTCGTCCGCCGAAGGTCGAGCTCGACGGCGTGCGCCTCAATTATCCCCACGCCCTTCCCGCGGTGGACCCCGACGGCCCGCGCCCGAACGTCCTGGTGCTCGTGATCGACTGCCTGCGCCAGGATCGCCTCGCCGAACCCTACGCCCCCCACCTCGCGCGGTACGCGGAAGACTGCCGACGCTTCGAGGATCACATCAGCGGAGGCAACTCGACCCGCTATGGGCTCTTCTCCCTGCTGTATGGGCTGCACGGATCCTACTGGTTCCCGGTCCTCGGCGAGGAGCGCTCGCCGGTCTTGATCGACACGCTGAAGGAGCTCGGCTACTCCTTCGGCATCTTCGGGAGCGCGTCGATGGAGTATCCCGAGCTGCGTTCCACCGCCTGGAGCTCGATCGAAGAGGACGTGCACGACGACTTCGGCGACGGGGAGCCCTGGCAGCGCGACGAACTGGCGGCGGACGCGCTGATCGAATGGATGGAAAACGCTTCCGCGGAGCCCGATCCGTTCTTCGCGTTCTTCCTGATCGACTCCCCCCACCAGGTGTACAGCTTTCCGCCCGGCGACGCTCCGTTCACGCCCTACGCGCCCGAACTCGACTACATGTCGATGACGCGCAACGAAGGCCCCGACCCCGAGCTGCTGCACGCCGTCGAAAACCGCTACAACAATGCGGTCCACCACGCCGACGAGGTCGCGGGGCGCGTGCTCGATGCACTGGCCGCGGTCGGCGACCTCGAGAACACCCTGGTCGTCATCACGGGCGACCACGGCGAGGAATTCCTCGAGTGCGGTTTCTTCGGCCACACCAGCGCGTTCACCCCCCCGCAGGTTCGCGTTCCGTTCCTGATGCGCGGCCCGGGGATCGAGCCGGGCGTGGAGAGCGGACCGACTTCCCACCTGGACTTCGCGCCGACGCTGCTCGAAATGCTCGGCGCGAACCCCGAGGGGCGTTCGGCCTGGTGCCTGGGGGCCAGCCTCTTCGCTCCCGATCCGAACCGCCGGCGCGTGATCGGCGCCTGGAACGAGCTCGGTGTGTGGGCCCCCGACGGCATCCTGCGCGTGCCTCTTTCCGCGTTCGAATTCAACATCGAGTCCTACGACTACGGTTGGAATCTGATCGAGGACGACCGACAGCTCCTCGACGACGAGGCGGGAACGCTCGAAACGCTCGGCGCGGAGTGCAACCGCTTCTTGCGGTAGTCGCAGATCTCCCCGTGCGCTGCCCAGGGTAGATCCCCCCCGGGCAGCGCACGCGTGGAGCCCTACTCCTTCCCGTCCGGGTGGCACGCGTAGCAGGCGCTCGACTGCCAGACGTAGCCCGAGACCCCCTTGTGCTCATCATCCATCTTCGACTGGCGGTGTTCGTGACAGTCGATGCAGGAGAAGGCCATGTAGTTCCCCGGCGTCGTGTGGCAGTCGGCGCAGTCCAGGTTCTTGTGTTTCCCGCTGGTGATCGGGAACTGGGGATGGTTGAACGTCGCCCCCTGCCACATCGTCGTCGTGTGACAGATCTCGCAGGTCGTCGGGAAACCCGCCGCCTGGTGGTCCGGGTTCGTCGTGGACTGGTACGCGCTCGCGTGGCACGAGAAGCAGTCCGTCGGGGTTCCCTTGTACACCCCCCCAACGTGGCATTCGGAACAGTCGAGTCCCATGTGGGCGCCCGTCAGCGGCCAAGTGTTGTGATTGAACGTGGCCCCCTGCCAACTGATGGTCGAGTGGCAGTTCTCGCAGGTCGTCGGATATCCCGCCGCCTGGTGGTCCGGGTTCGTCGTGGACTGGTACGCGCTCGCGTGGCATGAGTAGCAGTCCGTCGGGGTTCCCGTGTACACGCCTCCGGCGTGGCACTCGGAGCAGTCGAGCCCGAGGTGCGAGCCGGTCAACGGCCAGTTGCTGTGGTTGAAGGTCGCCCCTTGCCAGCTCGAGGTGGTGTGGCAGCTCTCGCACATCGTCGGGAAGCCCGAACCCTGGTGGTCCGGGTTCGTGGTCCCCTGGTAGTCGTCCAGGTGGCACGAAGCACACTCCGAGGTCTGCTGGGAGAACGAAGCGGAGATGTGGCAGTCACTACAGTCGAGTCCAGCATGGCCGGCGGTCAGGGAGAACCCCGGGTGCTTGAAGGCGATTCCGGTCCAGCTCGTCGAGATATGACACTGCTCACAGTCCCTCGGGAATCCAGCCGCGTTGTGGTCGGGGTTCGTCGTCCCCGCAAAGTTCTTCTCGTGGCAGGACACGCAGGAAGGATCCTCTCCAACGAAGTCCCCCGTGTCCGCTCCCGGATGGCAACGCCAGCAGGCGAGCGAGGCGTGGGCACCGACGAGCGGAAAACGTGTTCCCTCGTGTCCCGCGACCCGTTCATCCGGTCGCCAGTTCTCCTGGGTGTGGCAGATCGAACAGTCCCTGCCCAGCTCGCCGCGGTGGACGTCTTCGTGGCATCCCGAGCAGCCGCGTGCCGCGAAGGTCGAAACCGGACCGCGGTCGTTGTGGCACCGCAGGCAC
>DRLC01000162.1 GCA_011053145.1 Planctomycetota bacterium
GCGGCCCTCTTCGGTGGTCGCCGCGACGGGCCGAGACGGCATCGATTCGAGCCACCCCTCGCTCGTCGCGCACACGTCGCAGGCTCCGCAGTCCCCACCGGACTCCGGAAGACCGAAGTGGCGCTCGAGCGCGACGCGCCGGCAGACCCCTTCGCCGCGCGCGAACCGAAGCATCGTGAGGAGCGCCTCGAGGTTCGCGCGCTTCTTCTCCTCGGTCCCGACGAAGTCCGGCAACTCGGCCGGATCGAACTCGCGCACGAGCGCCAGATCGTGGGTCTCGAAGCTCCCGCGGGTGACCCCTAGGACCTCGAGCCACTTGAGCGCGATCGACACGCGATTGTCCGCGCGCTGCTTCACGAGCAGTTCGTCGCGCAGGTCATCGAGATCCTTCACCGCGAGCCGCTCCCCCCAGCCGCGCAGGGTCTCGTAGACGCCGATCAGGTACTCGCGCGAGGGATTCGCCCAGGAGATGAAATTCTGCTGCACCGCGAGGTCCTCCTCGAAGTAGCAGAGCTCGCAAAACGACCGCTCCCCATCGCGCCCGGCCCGCCCGACCTCCTGGGTCCATGCCTCGAGCGTGCGCGGGATCTGCGCGTGCAGCACGAAGCGGATGTCCGCCTTGTCGATCCCCATCCCGAACGCGTTCGTCGCGAGGACGACGTCCCGTTCGGAGGCGAGGAAGCGTTCCTGCATGCCGCGACGTTCCTCGGGCGAGAGCTTGCCGTGGTAGACCAGCGTCCGGATCCCGCGTCGCCGGAACTCGTCGTGCAGGTGCTCGAGGTCCCGGATCAGCGCGGAGTAGACGATTCCCGCACCATCGATCTCGGACACGCGCCGCGCGAGGTGCTCGATCTTCTCCTCGGTGCTTTCGACGTGCACGGCGCCCAGGAACAGGTTCGCACGCTCGATCCCCGTGCGCACGACGAGCGGGTCACGCAGGTGCAAGACCTCTTCGATGTCGCGCGCCACCTGGGGAGTCGCGGTGGCCGTCAACGCGATGGTGGGCGGATCGCCGAGGAGCGCGCGCGCTTCCCCGAGGCGCCAGTAGTCGGGCCGGAAGTCGTGGCCCCATCCGCTGATGCAGTGGGCCTCGTCCACCGCCATCCGCGCGATGCTAAGGCGCGGAGCGAGTTCGCGGAATGCCGGGCTCCGGAACCGTTCGGGGGTCACGAAGAGGAGGTCGAGTTCTCCGCGCTCGGCCTGGGCGAGCCGCTTGGCGCGCTCGGCCGCCGAGATCGAGGAGTTCACGAAGCTCGCCCGCAGCCCCTTCGCGCGCAGGGCGTCGACCTGGTCCTTCATCAGCGCGATGAGCGGACTGACGACCACCGTGAGCCCGTCGAGCAGGATCGCCGGGAACTGGTAGAGCAGGGACTTGCCCGCCCCGGTGGGCATCGTCACGAGCACGTCGCGCCCGGCGAGAACCGCGCGCACGACTTCGAGCTGGCGTCCCTGGAAGCCCGCGTGCCCGAAGTGCTTGCGAAGCTCCCGTTCCAGCGTGTCGTCGTCGAGTTCGAGGGTCGGAGTCGCCATGGAAGAAGGCCCCGGCCGCGCGTGTCGCGTGGCCGGGGCCCCCATGGTAGCCGATGGGCGTTCCGGATCCCGCCGCGGGCCGGGGGACGCCCTTCGGATCAGAAGTCGAAGACCTCTTCGAGATCCCGCTCGTCGAACGACTGGGCGCCCGCGTTGAGCAAGACCCAGAGCCCGAAGGGGGTGCGGTAGATCGACCCCGCCATCCCGGTGAGGTTCACGAGCTGCGAACGGTCCGCCCGCGTCACGGTATCGGACACCCCATCCTTGTAGGTCGTCAGCGCGACCATCGGCGACACGCCGCGCTCGAGATCGTGGAACGAAGGCAGGATGAAGGTCGGAGCACGGCCCGGTTCCCGGGGCGAACGCATCATGTTGGAGAGCGCCGCGGTCAAGAGGCCGGCCGTTCCATAGCCCGCGGTCAGGAGCTCGGGCGTGTCGAACCAACCGACCGAGTAGGACCCGTCGAGAGAGGCTCCGCCGAGCCCCGCACGGAAGCCCGGGGCATCCAGCAGGCTGTCCGCACCCGAGAGGGCCTGCTCCACCGCGGCTCGCACGGACTGGGGACTGGCTCCGACGATCAGGTACCGATCCGAAATCGTGAAGGTGAGCTCGAGCGGGAACGGCAAGCCCGGAGTGCGCAGGGTGTCATAGCGGATGCCGCGGTCCTCGCTCGTCACGAACTGCAGGTACTCGTCCGTCTCTCGGCCCATCTCCGCGTTGAACATCGCCTCGAACGAGGAGAGGGTCTGGTTCATCGTGGCGGGATCGGTGAGTTCGACGATCATCACCGTCGACAGGATCCCTCCGCCCGTGGTGTTCGAGCTGTACATCGCGAACCGGCCGGAAAGGGGGGCGAGGAGGTCGTCCCGGACATTGAGGCCGATCTCGGCCTCGAAGCGGCGCAGGTCCTCGACGGCCTCGGGCTGCCGTCCTTCGAGGAAGGCGACGAGGCGGTCATAGGGTTCGACGACGTTCAGTGCGAAGAGCCTCGCGAAGATCGCATCCTTCGGGATCGCCTTCACGAACGCGCTGTCGAGCGGGGTCTCCGCGAGGATCCCGAGCTTCTCGATCAGCGTGGCGATCCCGCTCACGCGCTCGATCATCAGGGTTTCCCGCTCGTTCGTCCCCATCGCGAAGTCGACCGAGATCTGGTCGAGACCGAAGGACTCGATGACCCCCTGCACCATGGCCTGCTCCTCTGGAGCGGCCCCCTGCATCACCATCGGGAGGAGC
>DRLC01000163.1 GCA_011053145.1 Planctomycetota bacterium
CCTTCGCCATGCGGATCCTCTTCGTCTACCCGAACCTCTATACGCAGATGGGGTTCAACCACGGTCTCGCGTCTCTTTCGGCCGTCCTGCGCCGGGAGGGGCATGAGACCCGTCTCCTGAACCTCAACGAGAACCTGCCGCCGGTTCCGACCGACGAGGAGATCCTCGCCCTGGTGCGGAGCTGGCAGCCGGGCCTGATCGGGTTCTCGTGCCTGACGATGCAGTACGCCGAGGCGCTGCGCCTCGCTCGCCTCCTGCGGGCGAGCCTTCCAGCGGACGAACTGCCCCCACTCGCGGTGGGCGGGATCCACCCGACCATGGTCCCCGAGGAGGTGATGTCGGACGGGGCCTGGGATTATGTCGGGGTCGGTGAGTGCGAGGACGCTCTCGTGGAGCTCGTCGCACGCCTCGAACGCGGCGAGCCCGCCGAGGACGTGCCGAACTTCCTCGCTTGGCCCGGCGGAAGACGCCCCGCGGATCCCCAAGCGATCACGGATGGGGACTGGATCAAGAACCCCGTCGGGGAGTTCCCGGACTTCGCGGCGCTTCCGATTCCCGACTACGCCCTCTTCGACACCCAGCGGATTCTCGAGCGCAAGGGGGGGTGGTTCGGACTGATGACGAGCCGCGGGTGCCCCTACCGCTGAACCTATTGCCTGAACCACCGCATCGTCGATCGCTATCGCGCGGAGCTCGGGCGGCCGGTGAACCGCCTCGGCTTCCTGCGCCATCGCACCGCGGAGCAGATGGTCGAGGAGATCCGCTTCGTGCTCGAGCGCTATGAGGGCATCGAGACCTTCATCCTCGATGACGATCTGTTCACGATGAACTTCGAGCACGCGAAGCGCTTCGCGCGCGCGTACCGCGAAGCGGGCTTCGACGTGCCCTGGGTCGTCAACAGTCATGTGAAGCGCCTGGAGCCGGAGCTGGCGCGCGAACTTGCGGACGGCGGGTGCCGGATCCTCAAACTCGGAATCGAGTCGGGGTCGGAGCGCATCCGCACCGAGGTCCTCGAACGCCACATGTCCAACGACGACATCCGCGCGACGGTTCGGACCGCGGAGGAGCACGGGCTCCACACCTCCGGCTTCGTGATGGTCGGACTTCCCGGCGAGACGGTGGACGAGCTCTTCGAAACGGTCGAGCTTCTCGCCACGTCGGATCTCGGTCGCTTCCGCACCTCGCTCTTCTATCCCTTCCCGGGGACGCGCAGCCACCGGCTCTCGATCGAAGGTGGCTATGTGGATCCGGAGCGGGCCGGCAGCCTCACCGACTTCACCGAGACGAGCTGCCTCGACTTCGGTCCCCGGCAGAACCTGCTCGTGGAGAAGCTCGCGCGGACGATGCCCTGGTTCGTGAACGCGCGCCGCGAGGAGGTTTCGGGCGCGGACCGCTACCGACCCCTCGTCCGGCGTGTCTTGGACATGGACCGGGCGTCCTGGGACACCTTTTCGGGAGAGGTCCGCGACCTCGATCGCGAGCTCTCCGAGGAGGCGACGCGAGCAGGCGAGGTGCACTACGCGATTCGATACAACGCGTTCATGGGGGTGCGCTCGGACTATTTCCTGGCCGAGGAGGCCGGCGGCGAGTGGTCGACAGCCGCGGCGAAACCGGTCCCGGACGCCCTGCGGAGGGTTCCAGGGCCCACCGGCGCCTGCTGAAGGCCCCTGGGTTCGGCTCCGGGCCCTCCCTAGAATGGTCCGCTTCCACCGTTCCCCCCGACAGGCCTCCTCACCCCGCGAGCGCGCATGCTGACTCCCAACGTCGTCCCCGACTTCACCGCCCTGCGGGTCGCCGTCGCCGGAGACCTGATCGTCGACCGCTATGTCTACGCCCGGCCGACGAGACTCTCGCGGGAGGCCCCGGTGATCGTGATGCGTCACGCGGGCGAGGAGCTCGGTGCGGGGGGGGCGGCGAACGTGGCGCGCAACCTGTGCGCGCTCGGGACGCGCACGACCCTGATCGGGACCGTGGGGCGCGACGCGATGGGGCGCGAGCTCATCCGTCTCCTCGAGACGGACGAAGTGAGTGTCGAGGCGGTTCACTCGAGCGTCGGGTACACGACCCCGACGAAGACGCGCATCCTCGGCGCGGAACCGGGACGCACGATGCACCAGGTCCTTCGGATCGACCGGGAACCGGATCACCCGGTTCCCCTCGAAGAGCGGGAACGCGTGGCTCGCGACCTGCGGACCCTCGAGGGGAGGATCGATGCGTTGCTCGTCTCCGACTACGGCTATGGACTCGTCGACGAGAACGTGGGGGCGGCGGCACGCCGGATCCGCGATGCGGGCGGCGTGGTCGTGCTCGACCCGCGTGCCGACTTCGAACTGCTCTCCGGAGCCACCGCGATGACTCCGAACCTCGCCGAACTCGCGAACGCGGTCGGAAAGAGCATCGACCAGATGGCGGACTTCTCCGAGGTGGTGCGCGCGGCGAACGAGCTCCTCGAACGCGCGCGCCCCGAGTGGCTGCTCGTCACGATGGGCAACCGAGGCATGGCGCTCTTCTCCGAGGAGGAGCGAGCGGGGGTGACGACCCGGCCCGCCGGCGCCGAGTCGGTCATCGATGTGAGCGGGGCGGGGGACACGGCGGCGGCGGTCTTCACGCTGGCACTCGCCGCCGGTCTCGAAGGGCCACGCGCAATGCGGCTCGCGAACACCGCCGCCGGCGTGGTCGTCATGGAGCACGGGACGGCGGTCTGCCCGCTCTCGACCCTGCGCTCCACCCTGCCGGTGGCGCCGCAGCCATCGCGCAACACGGCCGTCGCCGCGGAGCTCCGTTGAGCGAAGGGCGCCCGGACGCGCGGGAGGCACCGCCGCTGGGGGGCCGTAGCCCCTATCACCCCGTCTCCGCGGGTCGCTCGCTCCTCCTCTTCGGCCTCCCGATCGGGCTGGCGTCGAGTCTGTGCGGTATCGGCGGAGGCCTCTTCGCGGGCTCGCTCCTCTACTACGGTTACAAGCTCG
>DRLC01000164.1 GCA_011053145.1 Planctomycetota bacterium
CGACCCGCTCGATCCTCGCGGCGATCAAGGAACTCTGAGGAGTCCGGACTCCTCTCACTCGCCCCTCATCCACAGGATCCACGGAATATCGGTCTCGAAGGGTCTTGTCCCCACCTGGGCGGCTTCCTGTTCGTTCAAGGGGATGGCGTGGTCGAATCGATAGCGCAGCTCAATGCGCGGCCCGTCCTCCCGGGCCTGGAGGAAGACCGTGTGGTCGACGAGCATCGGGCGCCAGGTCCCCGAGGAGACTTCCCGGTACGAAGCGAAGCGGGTACGCTCGCAAACGCCGCCATCGGGGTTTCGGATTTCGGAGCTGACGATCCTTGGCGTCCCGTCACTGGAGCGTTCGACCTCATAGACGAGGTCGGTGTACCGCTGATCGTTCAGGGTCGCGATCTTCTCGATGAGGGTGCGATCCCCCGACGAAGAGGTCTCGAACGTGTGCGACTGGAATCTCGGAATCTCGAAGGGGTCGTGGAGCCACGCATAGACCAAACGCAGCTGGGGTTCGATTTCGTTTCGCCAGAACAGAGACTCGGTGGCGAAGCTCGGGGCATAGGCATGTCCCGCCTCACCGTCTTCGTTGGAATAGGCCAAGACGCTCCCGTCGAAAACGATCCGGGTCTGCAGAGGCCAGGTTGATTCCTCCTTGCGGACGGTAAGGACCTGCGTGAAATCGAGGTGCCCTCGCGCATTCATTTCTCCGGAGTACCGGAAGAGCGAGGAGTGCCCCGGCTCGCGATCACCGGCGTTGAAATGGAGCACTTGGAGAGAAAACCCCATGGATGCTCCTTCGATTGGTCCAGATCGGTGCGCGATCGCTCGAAGGAGAGGATCCCGCAAATCACTCACCGGCCCCTGGGCCCCCATGTAGGGGGTCTCGAAAGGGTCGATCTTGACCCCCCCGGCGAGGGCCGCGCGGGGATCGCCGTGCCAGATGCGGGTGACTGTCCCTTCCGTTGGTGCCTGCGGGTTCGCGAGGGAGCCGACCAGGACAGAAGCCAGAACGAAGACAAGGCAGGAGCGCATGACAAGAGGCAGGTACGAGGAGTACGGAGTCAGAGTACGGAGTCAGGACCATTCCCTCCAGATTCGACGGCGTCGCTGCGTGAGCAGCGACGCCGTCGAATCTGGAGGGAATGGTCCTGACTCCGTACTCTACTTCGCCGCCGGGACCAACGCGATGCGGGCGTCGGGGAGCGGGACGTTCTTGCGGGCGTGGAGTTCGAGGAGTTGCTCGCCGGTTTCGAGGGCGAAGAGGCCGTCGAACGGAATTCCCGTTCCAGAGGGGTTGGCGGGGCCCGGCGGGAGGTCCCAGACGCGGTAGGGGCCGTCGCCGACCTTCAGGAAGTACGAGGCGCCCGGCGCGGGGGCGCCGGTGGAGAGGACGACTCCGTAGTCACCGGGGGTCTCGATGCGGATGCGGGCGACGGCGTGAGCGAGGCCGAGGCCGCTCTCCTCGGTGCAGGTGAGCTTGCGGATCGGAACAGCACGCTCCGGACGGATCAGCGTCCCGTCGGCATCGAAGGGGCCGAGCATTGCTGCGATTTCGGCCGGGCTCGGGTTGGCGGCGTACTCGGGTGGTGCGACCCCGGTCTCAACGACGCGCGCCAGGAGTTCGGCGAGGGGCTTGGCGCCGAGCTGGTTCACGTGCTTGGAATCGAAGAAGAGGGACGCATCGGTGGAGAGGCCGTTCGCGTAGCGCAGATTCACGAGCGGAACGTTCGCCTCGCTCGTCACGCGCGTGAGCCAGGCGGGGAAGTCGTCCGGCCCACTGGTCAAGGTCTCGCGCGTGTAGGTGGACCCGCGGCGGAACGTGGTCGCGAGGTACGGGGTCAGGAACACGACGACCTGGATGTTCTCCTCGCGGAGGAAGCGCAGCGTGTCTTCGAACGTGGAGCGCGCGGTCTCGGCGGAGACCGCGTAGTCGTCGTACATCCGGTGACGCTCGGCGGGGTCGCCCTCGACCTTCGGTCGATGGAGCTCGGCGGTGATCGTCATTCCGCGCTCGTCGACCCTGTCCTTCCCGCGTCGACCGCGGTCGGGGAAGAGCCAGTCGAGGAGGCGCCGCTTGCGGTATTGGGGAAGGCGGCTCGCGATGTGGGCGAGGACCTCACCGCCGGGGAGCTCGGCGTCGCGCAGCACGGGCGCGGCGAGGTACTGGCGATTGATGGCCGACTTCGTGCGCGTCGAGTCCCGAAACCCGAAGAGCACCACCTTCGGATGCAGCCTCGGCACGAGCACTTCGCGGAGGTAGAGCGATTGCCAGTAGGTGTCGGTCCCCGAAACGCCCATGTTGAACGCGCTTCGACCGCTGATCTCGGTGAAGTGGGCGGCGTCGAAGCCGAGGTCGACCAGCGAGGAGCCCACCGCGAGGACCTCGACCGGTCCCTCTTCGAGCACGCGTTCGAGCCGGAGCTCCTTCTCCGCCAGCTTCTCTCCGCCGAAGAATCCGATCGCGGGCAGCGGTGCTCGATCGACCACCAGCGTCCCGAGCGCCAGGAGCAGGGCTCCGAACGCGATCGAGCGGCGGAGCGTGCTAGAACTGGAAGTAGACGAACGGGACGACATGGTTCTCGCCGACGAGCAGGGAGAGCAAGAGGAGGAGGGAGATCAGCGCGGTCTCGAGCGCCCAGTTGCGTGAGAAGAGGAAGAGCAGGTGCCCGCGTGCTCGCCGCCGCAGCAACACATCGAGCGCGAAGCAGAGCACCAGGTAGATCGCGATCTCGAGGCTTGCATCGCTCCAGCGCGCGGTGAACGCGAAGAGCCCGTGCAGGAAGTCGGTCGCTTGGGAAAGGTCCTGGGCGCGGAAGAAGATCCACGCGAGGCAGGTGAGCTGGAAGGTCAGGAACACCGACGCGGCGCGCCGGGCGGGTCCACCGCCAGGTTCCTTGCGCCCCAGCGCCCGGTGCACCGCGAGGAAAAGGCCGTGCAACCCGCCCCAGATCACGAAGTTCCACGAGGCGCCGTGCCAGAGACCCCCGAGGAGCATCGTCAGCATCAAGTTCAGGTAGGTGCGCCCTGGACCGCGCCGGTTGCCGCCGAGGGGGATGTAGAGGTAGTCGCGCAGCCAGGCGGACAGGCTGATGTGCCAGCGACGCCAGAACTCGGTGATCGACGCGGAGAAGTAGGGCTCCGCGAAGTTGCGCACGAGTCGGAACCCGATCAGCCGCGCGATGCCGCGCGCCATCTTGCTGTAACCGGAGAAGTCGCAGTAGATCTGCACCGCGAAGGCCCACAGACCGAGGAGCAGCGTGAGCGAGTCGAAACGTGTCGGATCGGAGAAGACCCGGTCCACGTGCACGGCGAGCGCGTCCGCGAGGAAGACCTTCTGCACGATCCCGACGAGGATCAGGTGGATGCCTTCGACCACGTCGCCGCGCTTGAGCGGCTCGCGTGGATTCTCGATCTGGGGCAGGAGACGGCTCGCGCGTTCGATCGGCCCGGCCACGAGCTGGGGGAAGAACGACACGTAGAGCAGGAAGTCCGTGTAGCTCCGGCAGGCCCGTTGGTCTCCGCGGTACACGTCGATCGTGTAGGACATCGACTGGAACGTGTAGAACGAGATTCCGACCGGAAGGATGATGTGGAGCGCGGGGCCCGACGCGTCGACGCCGAAGGTGTGGAGCAGGGCGACGAAGCTCTCCACGAAGAATCCGGCGTACTTGAAGATCCCGAGCAGCGTCAGGTTCGCGGTGACCGACGCGAGCATCCAGCGCTTCGCGGTCTTCCTGCGCGTGCTGCGCTCGATCGCGAGCGAGGCGACGTAGTCGAGGGTTGCGGACCCGACGATCAGCCAGAGGAGCTGGGCGTTCCAGGAGCCGTAGAAGAACAGGCTGGCGGCGAGCAGGAAGAGGTTCTGGGCCCGGTGCCGAAGCCGTCCCTGGACCGCGAGGACGACCGCGAAGAAGAGGACGAAGGAGACGGAGTGGAACAGCATCGAGGACCCCGCCGAGCTCGCCTCGCACACGGGACGTTCGATCGTAGACATCGACCGTCCGGGCCAGGAACAAAAACGCAGGCCTTCGGGGGGGCTGAAGGGGGGCGACCGACCGGAACCCGGGATTGCCCGGGGCGCGCGTCGACGGCGGAGGTTCAATGGGGGAAAGTTCGCTGGCCTTCAGCACCCCCTCCCCTTCCGCCCGACCACGGATCCGACATGACCCCACAGGAGCACCACGCAGCACGCATCCCCAGCCCCGTTGGAGATCTCCTCGCCGTCGTCGACCTCACCGGTGCGCTCGTGCAGCTCGACTTCGAGGGGGGGCGCAACGCGCCGACCGGGGAGTCGGACCTCGAGGAGCTGTACCAGGGGCGCGGGGTTCGTCTCGTCTGGGACGGCGCCGGACTCGCGGAGGTGCGGCGACAGCTCGCGTCCTACTTCGCGGGGGAGCGCACCGCGTTCGAACTCGCGCTCGCACCGGCCGGAACCCCGTTCCAGCTTCGCGTGTGGAGCGAACTCCAGCGCATCGCGTACGGCGAAACGTTGAGCTATGGCGAGCTCGCTCGGCGGATCGGATCGCCGAAGGCCTCGCGCGCGGTGGGGCTCGCGAACGGCGCCAACCCGATCTCGATCGTGATCCCGTGCCACCGCGTCATCGGCGCGGACGGTTCGCTGACCGGGTACGGTGGGGGCATGGAGCGAAAGCGCGCGCTGCTGGAGCTCGAAGGAGCCATCGAGCCCAGTCGGTCCCTGTTCCTGCCGGGGTGAGGGCGAGAGCTACTTTCGCAGCGAGACCCAGCTCCACTGGGGCTGCGTGACGAACTGGGGCCGGGCCGCTCCCGACTGGTAAGCGGCCAGCGCGGAGAGCGAGGAGTCGATGCGCAGGTTGCTCATGTCGAAGTTCTCGTGCCACCAGGAGGCCGCGCGGATGCGCGGGTAGCGGCCGGTCGCGAGGGCCGACATCGCGTCGGAGATCCAGGCGTTCTTCGGGCCCGTCGCTGGGTCGTCGACGACGGCGTATTCGAGCAGCGCCATCGGCTTGGTGGTCGAGATGGCCGCGAGCCCGGCATAGGTGTCGTCGAGGGCGTCGGTCAAGAGCTGCCACGGCTCGCCGGGTTCCTGGGGCCCGTAGCAGCTGATCCCGATCCAGTCGACGTACGCGTCGCCGGGGTAGTACCCGGCCGCGCTGTTCCAGGGGGTGTCCGGACAGGAGTAGCAGTCGACGTGGAAGAACCAGGTGACGTTGTTCGCGCCGACTTCGCGGAAGATGCGCACGATGCGCCGGTAGGTATCGCGGAAGCGCTCCTGGCCGTCGTACTCGTTCGGGTCGCCGTAACCGGTCTTCTGCGCCCCGCCGTTCCAGGTCGCGTTCCAAGGAAACCAGTCTCCGTTCGCTTCCGTCCCGAACTCGACGAGCAGCGGGATGTTCGTGTCCCGGGCGTCTTCAGCCCAGCGCCGGATGTCCGCGTCGAAGGTTCCCGCTAGGAACGCATCGAGGGTGTAGGTCGGATCCGGGAGGATGTCCTGGTCGTTGCGGGGCATGATCCGGATGAAGGGGACACGGCCCGCGACGGCCGCGATCTCGGCGACCTCCAGGGCCGGGAATTGGATCCCGGTGAACCAGTTGTTCGAGAAGTAGGCCCAGGTGATCGGTTTTCCGGCGAGAGATTCGAAGTCCCAAATGCGCTGGGCCGAGACCTGGTCCTCGTAGCCGCCGAAGTCGGGGAAGGCTGCGTGGTAGAGGCCGCTTGCCGGGGGAACCAGGATGAGCCTGCGCGGGAACCCGTTCGGCTGGGGCAGGGGCTGGCCTGTGCCGGGTGCGGGCCCTTGCGGGTTGGGAGGGGAGGGGTTCGCGGAGCGGTGCCCGCAGGACAGGAAGAGGGTGAGCACCTCCGCGGCGAGCAGACCGAGGGCGAGGAATCGGGGGAGCATGGACGACGCAGCTCCGCGGGAAGCGAAGCGGGGTTGCAAGGGGGGGGCGATAGGACGAAGGATCGTCCATTTGGCCCCCTAGCTTAGCACCAATCCTTGAGACCGGGGCGTCCGCGCACCGGTTGGAGTGTCGGGGAGGGCGTGCGCTACTGCAGAACGGGCAGCGAGCGGTGCGCCTGGATGGCGACCGACTGCGCGAAGCGCCCGGCGAGGCCCTCGAACTCGCGCGCGATCATCGAATCGGGTGCCGCCACGGTCACAGGATCCCCACCGTCGCCGCCCGCGCGCACCGCGGGGTTCAGGGGAAGGCGAGCGAGGACCGGAAACTCGTACTTTTGGGCGAGTCGCTCCGCGCCGCCGGCCCCGAAGACGTGGGCCGTCGCCTCGAAGTTCCCGCTCCCATCCACCGTGGCCTCGATCGTCTCGAGCCCGGTGTCGAGGCGCACCGTCGCACCTTCTCCGGCGCCCTGCACGTGACCGCTGATCACGAATCCGGCCATGTTCTCGACGATGCCGAGGATCTCGACCTGCACCTGGCGGAACATCGAAATGGCCTTGGTCACGTCATAGGTCGAGACGGCCTGGGGCGTCGTGACGAGGATGCCCCCGGTCAGCGGAACGATCTGTGCGAGCGAGAGCTGTGCGTCCCCCGTCCCCGGGGGCATGTCGACGAGCAGGTAGTCGAGTTCCCCCCACTCCACGTCGCCGAGGAACTGCTCGATCAGCTTGTGCACCATCGGTCCGCGCCAGATGACCGGCTTGTCATCGGGGAGCAGGTAGCCGAGCGACATCGTCTTGACGCCGTGGCGTTCCTTGGGGATGAGTTTGTTTCCCAGGGTCTCGGGCTCTCCGGTGAGGCCCATCATCATCGGGATGTCCGGGCCGTAGACATCGCAGTCGAGCACCCCCACCTTCGCCCCGGTCTTCGCGAGCGCGACCGCGAGGTTCACGGTGACGGTGCTCTTGCCGACGCCGCCCTTGCCGCTGGAAATCGCGATGATGTGCTGGATGTTTTGGGCGAGCCGGCGCTGGGGGACGTCCTGGCCGACCACCTTCGCGGTCATTTCGACGTGGACGGTGCCCACGCCGGGAAGCGCGCGCAGGAGTTCCTCGGCCTGACCCTTCATCTGGTCCTTCACCGGACACGCAGGCGTCGTCAGGTTGATGGTCACATCCACGTTCCCGGACGCGTCCACCTCGCACTTGGTGATGAAACCGAGGCTGACGATGTCCTTGTGGAGGTCGGGGTCCTGCACCTGGCGGAGGGCGTCAAGACAAGAATCTTTCGTTAGGGTCACTTGGAAGTCTCCGGGTGGGGTCGCGGCAGGGGCTGAGCCGCGGAACGGGGCGAATACTCTAGCCTGCTGTCCGTCCGAGTCGGCGCCCGCCCGGGAAAAA
>DRLC01000165.1 GCA_011053145.1 Planctomycetota bacterium
GGGTGCCCCGGACGGCGCGCGTCCCGGCATTCGCACGGCCCTTCCCGTCTCGCCCTTCCGATTCGCTCCCTTGCATCGCGGCCATCCTCTCGGGGCGGCCGTGCAGACGCAAGGCGCCAGGGGGACCTGCCCCCGCCACACCGGATTGATTCGGCTCCGCGCCTCCGTACACTCCCCCGCGACGACCCAAGACCCCGATGCGCCGTCGCGCAGGGCGACCCCCACCCGATCCCCATGCCGCAACTCCTCCTGGACCTCGACACCCTCGACCTCTCGAAGACCGTCTTCACGGTCGAGGACATGCACAAGGTCCTCTCCCAGCGCGGACGCTTCTCCCTGATGGACGGCGTGTGCTACTTCGACCGCGACGAGGCGCGCATCGTCGCCTACAAGGAAGTCCGCTCCGACGAGTGGTGGGCGAAGGACCACATCCCCGGCCGCCCGATCTTTCCCGGGGTTCTGATGTGCGAAGCGGCCGCACAGCTCGGCACCTTCGACTTCTTCGCACGCCGACCGGACATCGATCCGACCTTCGTGGGCTTCACCGGGATCGACAAGGTTCGCTTCCGCGCCGTCGTGGAGCCCCCCTGCCGCTTCTACATCTCCGCGGTGATGAAACGCGTCCGAAACATGCGCTTCACATACGCGTGCCAGGGGATCGTGGACGGGAAGATCGTGTTCGACGGGGAACTCACCGGCATGGCCCTGTAAGGCTTGAGGTAGGCCACCCGCCCACCCACCCCCGGGTGGGTAGAATCCAGGGCCCCGGCCGGAGCCGAAGACGAAACGGACCTCCCCCTCCGGCCTCCCATGTTCTCGCTCCTCCTGATCCTCTTCCTCGGCACATCGCCCGGGCCGGCTTCTCCAGGGCTCGACCTGTTGGACGAGCCCTGCTCTCCTCTGGACTGCTCTCTCCTCCAAGAGGACGAAGGGTTCAAGGCCGCGCATCGGCTGCTCGAGGAAGGCCGACTCGTCGAGGCGCAGCGCGCCTTCGAGGAGTTTCTCCGCAAGGACCCCGAGAGCGCCCGGGGCCATTTCTTCCTGGCGTACACGGTCCATGCGCGCGGCGTCCAGAGTACCGATCCGGGGGAGCGAACCCGGCTCCTCGAAGGCGCGCTGCAACTGCATCTTCGAGCCTCCGCCTACCAGAGCGTGCGTGCCACCGCGTTCTACAATGCCGCCTGCGCCTGCGCGCTGCTCGGTCGGGACGACGACGCATTCCGCTACCTGGAACTCGCGTTCGAGAACGGCTTCGAGAGTCGCCGCTTCCTGCGCAAGGACCCGGATCTCGCCTCCCTCCAGGGCGACCCGCGCCTACTCCGCTTCTTGGCAACCGAGTCCCATTCCCCGTTCGAAGGGGAGGTGCGGATCCTGTTCTCGTTCGAGGGCGAAGCGGCAGGAGATCAGTTCGGCTGGTCCGGACGCAACGCGGGCGACTGCGACGGGGACGGCATTTCGGACCTCGTGGTCTCCGCACCGTTCAAGCGCGGGCGCGGCGCGAATGCCGGCAAGGTCTACGTCTTCTCCGGGGCGTCGGGGGAGCTCCTCTTCGAGCGCATCGGCACGCCGGGGGCGTACCTCGGCATCGGTGTGGAGTCCGTCGGCGATGTGAATGCGGACGGACGTGACGACATCCTTTGCGGGGCCCCGGGCTCGGGATCGGACGCAGGTCGCGTCCTCGTGCTCTCCGGCGCCGACGGCTCGAAGCTCCTCGAGGTCACGATCGGCGAGGAGGGAGATCGATTCGGGACACGCGTCGCCGGCGTCGGTGACGCGGACGACGATGCCATCCCCGACTTCCTCGTGGGCGCCCCCCAGAGCAACACCCCCGCCCGAGCCACCGGCCGCGCGTTCCTGTTCTCCGGTGCGGACGGTCATCGGATCCTGACCCTCGAGGGCGAACGCGCCGGCGATGAGTTCGGCAGCGCGGTAGCGGGCACCCAGTCTCCCGATGGACCGCTGCTCGCGGTGGGTGCCGCGAACGCGGGCCCCGGGCGCCACGGACGGGCCTACGTGTACGTCCTCTCCGGCGGGAAGGCGAAGCCGCGCTTCCGCCTCAGCGCCGACCGCACCGGCGCGCACCTCGGGCGCATGTTCACGTCGTTCCTCGGCGACGTGGACGGCGACGGCACGAGCGACCTGTACGTCTCGGACTGGGAGAACAACGCCAGGGGCGACACGACCGGGCGCATCTACGTTCGCTCCGGCAAGAATGGCAGCGAGCTCCTGACGCTGACGGGGTCCCATGCCGGGAGCGGCTTCGGGAGTGGCCCCGGAGTCGCTGGTGATCTCGACGGGGACGGCCTCGCGGATCTCGTCGTCGGTTCCTGGCGCTCCGGCCGCGGCGCGACGATGGGCGGCACCTGCTCTGTGTTCACAGGGCGCGGAGAACCCTTGCGAGAGTTCGTCTGCCGCCTCGACCACGAGACCTTCGGCTTCGAAGCCGTGGGCCTGGGCGACCTCGACGGGGACGGTGGAATCGACTTCCTCATCACGGCCGCCTGGAGTTCCGTCAACGGCAAGCGTTCCGGCCGCGCCTGGGTCCTGGCGGGTCCGGCGCCCCACCCCGAAGACCCCACCATCCTGCCGATGGTCGAGGCCGGGGGACACTGACCCGGGTTCGCCTCAGAGGACCTGGATCGCGGTGGAAACGGAGCCGAAAACCCCTCCGGTGTAGTCGTCGAGGTACTCGACGACCGCTGTCCAGGAACCGACCTGGGCGCCGGTCAGGAGGATGTCATAACGCTCGCCGGGCCCGAGTTCCCACTCAGTGACGGTGGGAGCACTCTGCATCGGCCGCCCGTCGGAGGCGACGACCTGGAAGCTCAGCCCGCCGAGCCGCACGCGCGCCCATTGGTAGGAGTAGTTGGCGATGCGGATGTAGGCCGTCTCTCCGCGCTGGAAGACGACCTTCGTATACGGGTCCGCGGTGGCGGCGGCGGTCTCGCGACCGTTCAGAAGGAAACCGTCTGGGCGAAAGCGAGCCGTACCCGGTCCCGAGGTCGAAAGATTCATCCAGGTCGTGTCGACGGTGCCGAGCTGCCAGAGAACCTCCTCATCGAAGGTCGGTCCGCCGGTCCAGGCCAGGTTCGTCTCGCCCCCGGGCGGACGGACGATCACGGTCCCGTACATGCCGCGGGCGTAGTGAATCACCGTGTCGACGTGGCAGTGGTAGTGGTAAGTGCCCGCCGCGCTCGGAGTGAAGCGGTAGACGGTACTCCCCATCGGGGGAACCGCGAAGGAGGTCGAAGGCACGCCGTCGTTGGCTTGGTCCACGTCGAGACCGTGCAAATGGATCGTGTGATCCATCGGAGATCGGTTCACGAACGTGATCGCCGTTTCCTGTCCCTCCGGACACTCGATGTGCGCCGAGGGAACGTCCCGGGTCCCGAGGAACCCGGTCCCTGCCATCGGAGACCCGTCCGTGAAGTACCACGCTCTGTAGTTCACGCCCCCCACCGTGAGGTCCCCGTTCATTCGGGACGTGAGGGTGAAGTTCGTTCCAACGTTTTGTCCGAGTCCGGCCATGGTCGAATGATGTGCCCGTCGGGGGGAAGGGTCCTCGGAGGACGGGGCGGATCCTCCGATTCGGGGGTAGATGCGGGAGGGACGATCAGGTCGCGCTGATCAGGGTCAACTGACCGTAGGGATAGAGCCCGTTCGCGGTGACGGCTGTCAGGGAATGCGGGTGGACCGGGTAGAGGCCGGTCTGGTTCACGGTCAGGATCACGTCGGTCGTCGATCCGGAGGCCACCTCGACCGTGTCCTTCGGGGGCAGCATCGTGTTCGCCACGTTGTTCCGCGCAGCGATGTCCACGTGGTAGCCGTGGAAGTGGATCGCCTGGCGCATGTGCCCCGCGTTCGAGAGGCGCAGCAAGACTCGCTCTCCCATTTGGCAACCGATCAGCGTGTCGGGATCGGCGCTGGTGTCCGGATACGAGAGGCCGTTGACCGTGAAGAAGTTCGGCTCGTAGACGGAGAGGTTCGGGAAGGTGAGCATCGCCGCCGCGTCGTTCCAGCGCTGGTCGGAGTCCTGGTAGTGCAGGATGTACTCGCGGTCGAATGTGGGCCCCCCGTTCCAGAGTTCATTGAGTCCGCTCGAGGGACGTGAAACGAGGGCCGCGGCAAGACCCAGCACCCCGGAGATCTGGGAGTAGGCCGCCTCCCGGAACACGTAAGAGCCCGCCGGGAGCATCCTGAAGCTCAGGCTGACCGTCGCCCCCGGCGCGATGCGCGGTCCCGCACCTACGCCGACGACGCCGGGACGAATCGGGATCTGCAGGCGGTTCACGATCGTCAGCGTGACCATCGTCCCCTCGGTGGCCTCGAGCAGCGGCAGGCGCCCTCGCACCGGGGTCCCGGCCAGGGGAAGGAAGCGGAAGAACGGGACGGTGGATCCGTCGGCGAAGCTTTCCTGAACCTCGACGGCTTCAAGGGTCCAGGTGGTCTGACCCCGCCCGGAGGCCCGCACGACGGTCCCAAGGGTCGGGGCCGTCGCGAGAAAGGCTGCTGCCTTGGCGGTCTGGTGCAGGAACGTGCGTCGGGAGGGGGCCGGGGAGCGCGGGGGGATCGATTCCATGGTGGCCGTAGGGGTGAGCAGAACGGACGGGGGGCTTCGCTGCGGTTAGGAAGCCTCTTTGGTATGGAGTGCCTCGTTCCGCCCCGAGGTTCCCGAGAATCCGGACTTCCCCGGGTGGCCTACGGTCGCTTTCCCCCGAATTCCGCGATCATATTTCCGGCGAGGAGCGCACTCGCGCCGCCCAGGAGCCACGGATTTGCTACCTCTGCGCCCAGGAGGAGCGAAATCACCGCCGCCCAGACGGGTTCGAGGGAGTAGAGGGTGGCGGCCCGCACCGGGGAGACGAAACGTTGGTGATGATTGAGCAGGGTCAAGGCGAAGAGCGTCGCGAGCAGGGAACACAGGAGCAGCGGAACCAGGAAGGCGCGATCTCCGAGGAGGGCGAGGAGCTCCGACGGCGCGGGCGCCGATGGGCCGGAAAGGGCCTGGCCGAGGAGGGCACCTGATCCGAGCGCGACGACGGTGAAGGAGACGAGCGAGACCTGGGCCGGCGCGTGGATGCGCGTCGCGTGGTCGGTGACGAGGATCGTGAACGCGAAGAGGAATGCCGACCCCACGGTCATCCACTCGGCGAGGTCGAACTCGAGTTGGGGCGGCCCGGAAATGAAGGCAGCGCCGAGGGTCGCGAGCACGACCCCGACCAGGAGCGGCCTGCTGATCCGGCGGTGGCGCGCCGAGAAGAGCGACAGGAACGCGGTGAAGATCACGTAGAGGCTCGTCAAGAAGGCCGAGACCGCGGGAGTGAGCTCGTCGAGTGCGGTCATCTGGATCAGGAAGCCCGCGAGGAAGAGTGCCCCCAGGAGCCCCGCGTTCCGAAAGAGGCTCCCGGTGAACCCGGCGAGTGGCCGCGCCTCGCGCACGAGAACGGGCAGGAGCAACGCCGAAACCCCGAAGCGGAGCGTCAGGAACAGGCTCGAGGCCGCGAACGCGCATCCGGGCCCGAGGCGTGCCTCCGCGGCGCCGAGGGCCTGCTTCATCCACGAGAAGGTCGCCCCCCAGATGACCGTAACCAGGAGCAGGGCAGCGAGGGCGGTGCGGCGGCGGGCGGCGCCTTGGTGGTCGTCACGCATCCCGGTGAGGCTAGCGAAACCGATCCTCCAGGCCGCGCGAGAGTTCCCCAATCCTCTTCCGGTAGGATGCGCACTCGCCGCCGTCTCCCACGCCCCTTCTCCACTCCCATGCTCCTCCTCACCTCCCTGCTCCTCACGGCCGCTCCCGCACTCCCCAAGCTCAACGACCCCGCCTGGGAGTCCCTCCCCATCCCGATCGAGTGGAGTTCCTCGATGGGTGCCCGCCTCGTCGCGGGTCTCGACGGAGAGACCTACGTGCACTGGGTCGAAGAATCGAAGGAAGACGGAGCGCGCCTGCGCTACAGCGTCCTCGGGGAACGCGGCTGGGGCGAACCTCGGACCGTCGCGGCGGGGAGCGACTGGCTCGTGAACTGGGCCGACGCGCCGGTCCTCGCCGTCGCCGAGGACGGCAGCATGGCGGCCACCTGGCTCGTGCACACCGGCGCGGAGGGAACGTGGGACTACGGCATCCGGCTGGCGGTATCCCGTGACGGGGATTCCTGGAGCGATCCCGTTCGACTCCACGACGACCCCGCCGGCCCCGAACACGGCTTCGTCTCCCTCGTGCCGATGCCGGCCGAAGCCGGCGGAGGCTTCGAGGCCGTCTGGCTCGACAGTCGCGCGATGAAGGGCGGCGAGGGCGAACACGGAACCGGCGCGATGCAGCTCCTCTCGCGCCGGATCCAGATCGCAGGCCCCCTCGTCGAGCTCGGCCCGGAGCTCGTCCTCGACGATCGCACCTGCGACTGCTGCCAGACGAGTGCGGTCAGCGATGGCGCGGGCGGGGTGCTCGTCGCCTACCGCGATCGCTCCCCCAAGGAGGTGCGCGACATCTCGCTCGTGCGCATCGCGGACGGGAAACTCGACGGCCACATGGATCCCCCCGCCGACCGCTGGACCGTCTCCGGTTGTCCGGTGAACGGACCTTCCCTCGCACGCAGGGGGGCCGCGCTCGCCGCGGCCTGGTTCACGATGGACCTCGGCCTGACCGGAAAGGCGAAGCCGCAGCCGATGGTGCGCGCGTGCTTCGGAACGACCTCGCAGGGCTTCGGGAGCGCGCGCCGTGTGGACCTCGGAAAGCCGATCGGACGCGCGACCGCCACCTTCGGACCGGATGGGCACCTCTTCGTCGCATGGCTGGAACAGGGCGGAGACCGCGGAGCGCGCTGGCTCCTTCAGGACCTCGGAACCCCCGCGAATCCCGCGACCGACCTGGGCAGCCCCGAGGTTCTCGGCGAGGTCGAAGCCTCCCGCAGGAGCGGCTTCGCGAGTCTCCTCTGGAACGGAGAGCGTCTGCTCTTCGCGTTCACGCGGACCGCGGAGGACGGAACGACCCGGGTCGACTCGCTCGTCCGGCGGTGACCGCGCCGCAGCTCGGTGCCGCCTGAGGGCCGGGAGTCCGGCCTTCCCGCCCTAGAGCCCCGCGCCGAACGGGGACGGGGCGCGGACCGGCTCCTCGGGCACGCCCTCCTCCCCGAGGATGGCGACCACATCCAGCTCGATGCAGCGGCACGGGACGCCGAGGAGCGCGGCGAGCGAGGGGTTCGTGTTGCCGTCCTCGCCCGAGAGCACCTCCTTCACGTAGGTGCCGTGCTGGGTCTTCATGCGCACGCGCAGGCGCGCATCGTCCGGTTCGAGGGAGACGAACTCGACCCAACGCTCGCGGTCTTTTTTCGCGCGCCGGTGCGCGACCCGCGTCGGGGTGTGTTGGACGACGTCGTAGCGCTGTCCCGCGATCTCGGCCAGTCGAGCGGGATCGACTTCCCCATCGACCTCGACGAGCGCCTCGTACTCCTTGGCGTGCGGGGTTTCCTTGAGGATCGCGACGCGCGGTTTCTCGCTCCAGTGCAACCCCAGGATCTCGATGCGGCCTTCGTTGCGCCGGTTGATCTCGGCCTCGAGTTCGGCGAGGTCCACATCGAAGTGCTTCGGAGCGATCAGCTCGAGGATGAACGGGCGACCGCTGCCGAGCATGCGAACATCGATGTCCTCACGGCCGGCGCCGTGGAACTTGTTCTTGCGCGTCCCGAAGAGTTTGCAGGTGGGCCACGCGATGAGCTCCTGGACCGACTCGCGCGTGAGCTTCCCGAAGCCCTCGCAGCGCGCGCACTTGCGCTTGCGTCGCGGATGCCCCTTGCAGTCCGGGCAGTAGAAGACGGTCTGGGGCAGGTCCCGGACGAGCTTGCGGTAGCGCCCCTCGAGGTAGACCTTGGTCTTGGGGGGTTGATTCATGGTCGAGTTCTCCTTGGCCCCGCGACCCCACGCTTCCGGCGCGGTTCGGGGTGGAACGACTGGAACGTTCAGATGACTCCGGCCCGCCGGCGGCTGGACGGGCGGGAGAGAATAGCGATGGGAACCGGCCCGTGCCTCACGTTTATCGGCGAGAGGTCCCCTCCGGTCGGGGCCCGTTGGCAGAGCCCTCCGAATTGAACGGGTGCCCGGGCGCGCGCCCCGCTATTCTCTCCCGCCCATGCATCCCGTCCTCTTCCACATCCCGGGCCTGGGATTCCCGATCCGCAGCTTCGGGGTCCTCGTGGCGGCGGGCATGTTCCTCGGCATTTGGGTCTGGGGAAAGCTCCTCGAGCGCTACGGAGACGATCCCGTGCAGGATCCGATCCGGAGCTCGCAGGTCGCCGTCTGGGTCGTGGTCGGCGTGATGGCGGGCGCCCGACTCCTGTATGTGACCGTGGAGGTCTCGCGCACGCTGGGCGCCGACCTGACCGAACAGCAGGAGGCCTACCTCGCCTCCGACCGCGGCCCCCAGGCCGCCTCGCTGCTCGTCCGCACAGACCCCAGCGGCCCGGAAGCCCTCGAAGAGGCGCGCAAGGTCGAGGGGGGCTATGACTTCCTGCACGACCCGCTCAAGGTCCTCTTCGTGTGGCAGGGCGGTCTCGTGATGTACGGGGGGCTCGCGGGGGCGATCCTCCTGGGCCTCTGGAGTTCGAAGAGACACGGGCTCGATCCCTGGAACGCGCTCGACACATGCCTCGTCGCCGGCTTCCTCGGACTCGCGATCGGTCGGTGGGGATGCCTCCTCGTCGGTGACGACTTCGGATCCCTGGTCCCCCCTTCCGCGGCCGACCTCCCGTTCCCGATCACGGTGACCGTTCCCTCAGCGGAATGGCTCGCGAACCATCCGCAGTCGCTCTTCCCGCACGACCTCGCGGGCAAGACGATCTGGGCCACCCAGATCTGGATGAGCGCGAACGCGATCCTGCTCTTCCTGATCGGATGGTTCCTCCTGCGCTGGCGCAGATGGCGCGGACAGGTGGCCGCGGTGCTGATCGCGCTCTACGCGGTCGGCCGCTTCACGATCGAGAACTTCCGCGGCGACGAGATCCGCGGTGTCTGGTTCGGAGGCGCGCTCTCGACGTCGCAGCTGATCTCGATCCTGGGCCTGGCCCTGGGCCTGATCCTGCTCGTGGCCAAGCCCGGTCCGCCCGCTCGACGGGACGAAGAACCCGCGGGGGAGGCCGCGGAGAAGAGCGCATGAAACGGGGCGCGGCCGCCCCTCCCGCATCGCGCCTCATCGCCGGCATCGACGAGGCCGGACTCGGACCGCTCCTCGGACCGCTCACGATCGGATGGTCCGTCCTGCGACTGCCCCGACCCCAGGCCGACCCCTGGGAACTGCTCGCCCCCACGGTCGAGCGCGCGCCGCGCCGCGGCGCGAAGCTCGTCGTCGCCGATTCCAAGCGCGTCTACGCGCGCAGCCGCCCGGGACTCGAGCGGCTCGAGCGCACGGTGCTCACCTTCCTCGCGCTGCTCGATCCCGAGGGCCGTCCGCCCTCCGACGCCCACGCCCTTCTCCACGGTCCCCTGGGCCCGGCGGCCGACCTCCTCGCAGCGATTCCCTGGTACGCCACGCTGCCCGCGGTGCCGCGCGTCCTCGACCCGGGCGCCGTGGAGCTCGGCGCCGCGCTCCTGGATCGCAGGCTCCGCGGAGAAGGGCTCGCGCTCGTCGACGCCGGGGTGCGCACCGTCCCCGCCCGCGAACTCAACGCCTCGTTCGACGCCACCGGGAACAAGGGGGCGACCACATGGAGCTTTTGCGCAGACATCCTGCGTCACCTCTGGCGAAACCACGGCGAGGAGGGTCCGGACGTGACCGTGGACCTCCTCGGCGGCCGCCGGCACTACGGCGGGCTCCTGGCTCGCGCCTTTCCCGACGCCCGGGTCAGCACGCTCTTCGAGGACGAGGAGCACTCCGCCTATCTCCTGGACGAATCGGGCAGGGACGCGGCATCGCGCTGGGAACCGCGCCGGATGCGCGTCGACTTCCGCGCGAAGGGCGAGGAGGCATCCTTCCCCGTGGCACTCTCCTCGTGCCTCGCCAAGTATGTCCGCGAGCTCGTGATGGCCGGCTTCAACCGCTACTTCGGAGCGCTCTCGTCGGACCTCGCTCCGACCGCCGGCTACACGACCGACGGCAGGCGCTGGCTCGAGGATGCCCGGGACCTCCTCGAATCGAACGCCATCCCGCGCCACACGCTCGTGCGCAGCCGCTGAGGACCCGGAAAGCGTTTCCGCATCCGGTCCCGTGCCGAGGTTCCGGATCCGCAAAGCTCTTCGCCAGGGCGGGAAAACCCATTCACCCCTCCTCACTCCTCTCTCGATGGAGAAGGCCCCGGCCGGGAGGTCGGAGCACCCCATGGGATCCGCGCCCGACGAGTCCTCCACCGATCGCGAACCGACACCGGTCCTCGAGTCTTGGATCGCGGTCGGACTGTGCATGATGGTGCTCGCGGGATCGATGGCGGTGCTGCGCACGAGCGAGCGCATCGACTCCGCCCTCGAGGGGATCGGCGAGCACCGCGGCCCGGGGATCCCTGCCCAGCGGAACCCGCGCTCTCGAGCGTCCCGGGAAAGCTACGGGGAACCTCCGTCGCTCGTGTGTCTCGTGACGGTCGAGGGCCTGCGCGCGGACTGCGGCGCGCGGCTCGAGGAACTCCGCCGACTGGGCCGTTCGGGCGTGAGCTTCCGTTGCGCGGGCGCACAGTCCTCGAGGGAGCTCGTCTCGCTGAAGTCGATGCTCACCGGGGTCTATCCCGTCAACCTGATCCTGGAGGAGACCGGGGCGGACCTCGACGTCCTGCGGGAGGTCTCCGAACCCGATTTCTTCCTGCGCGACACCTTCGTCGCGGTGGAGCCGAGCCTCGCTGCGCCCTTCTCGGAGCGGGGCTATCGCACCGGCGCGTTCACCGACGGCGGCACCGCTTCGGTGGCCCGCGGGTTCGACCCGGGCTTCGACACGTTCGACGACGAATCGCGCACCTTCGATGAAGCGGTCGGCCGCGCGGCCGATTGGCTCGGCGCGAGCGGAGAGGACGCATTCCTCTTCCTACACTGCGCGGAACTCGATGCCCTCCCCGCGGGATCCGATGGCGGCACGGATCGGGCGGCCTACGACCGCGCCCTCGCGCGCGTCGACGCCTCGCTCGGTGCCCTCCTCGAGCGGCTCGAAGACCAGGAGCGACTCTCCGAGGCGCTCATCCTCATCACGGGATCCCACGGAATGAACCTCGGCGAGCGGAGGGGGGCGGCGACCGGAGAGCTCTTCGTCGAACAGCTCATGGTCCCGCTCGTTCTGCGCTTCCCCGCGTCGTGGCCTGCGCCCGGACGAGCCGAGGACCAGGCCATCGAACTCGTGGACGTGGCTCCGAGCCTCCTCGAAGCCTGCGGCGTCGTGCCCCCCAAGGAGATCGATGGACACTCCGTCCTCCCGATCCTCTTCCGCGGTGTGCGCGGTCGGCGCTTCCTCGTCGCGCAGACCTCGTGGACGGCGAAACACGCCAACCCGGTCCTGCGCTCGGTGCTCTCCCCGGAGCGCTGGCAACTGATCCACGACGGGCGGGACGACGCGGTGGAATTCTTCTCGCTCCGCGACGACCCCTCCGCGCTCGTCCCCACGAGACCGCGACCGGGAGAGGTGCCCGGGTTCGTCTCCAGCTTCTTCGATGGCGAGGTTCCACCCCCCGGCGAGGGGGCGCCCCCCCTTCCCTCCCCGGCGGTGAGCCATTAGGGTGGGTCGCTCCCTTCGGTCCTCGAGCGCATCACCCCCCACCGTCTCCTCCGACCCTTGAACATCGCGATTCTCGGCGCCGGTGTCTCCGGCCTCGTCCTGGCCCGACGCCTGATCGAACGCGGCCTCTCGCCCGACGATCTGACTCTGTTCGAAGCCGGCCCCGTGGCCGGAGGCCTCTGCCGGTCCAAGGAGGTGGACGGCTTCACCTACGACGTCTCGGGGGGGCACATCCTCTTCAGCAAGGACGCGCCGACGATGCAGTGGCTCAAGGACTGCGCCGGCGGCGACGAAGCCTTCGTCGAACGGAATCGCAACACGAAGATCCGCTTCGACGACCGGTGGGTCCACTACCCGTTCGAGAACGGGCTCGGCGACCTCCCCGACGGGCCCAAGTTCGACTGCCTGAAGGGCTACGTCGAAGCCTGGCACGCGCGCGAAATCGAGGCCCGCGAAGGGCACTCGAAGGCGCCGCACGACTTCGCCTCCTGGATCCGTTGGCGCTTCGGCGACGGGATCGCCGAGCACTTCATGGATCCCTACAACGAGAAGATCTGGAAGCGTCCGCTGTCCGAGATCACGAGCGGGTGGGTCGCGGGCCGCGTCCCCGACGCTCCGATCGACGACGTCCTGCGCGCCGCGATCGGGATCCGCACCGAGGGATACACCCACCAGGCCGTCTTCTACTACCCGAAGCGGGGCGGCTTCCAGGCGATCACCGACGGCCTCGCCTCGACGCTCACCGACCGCATCCGATTGAACACGCGCGTCGAACACGTCGTCCGGAGCGGCGAGACCTGGAAGGTGAACGGCGAGGACTTCGATCGCGTCGTGAACACGATCGCGATGAACGAATTGCCGAGCATCGTCGAGGGGATAC
>DRLC01000166.1 GCA_011053145.1 Planctomycetota bacterium
AGACGGCCGAGTGCATAGAAGGCTCCTTCGTCCGTGGAGGAAGAGATGTGGGGGACATGGTAGCTGTCGTAATCGACCGTGGCGGTGTGGAGGGTCTGTGCGAGGGATGGACCGCTCCATGAAAGGGCCGCGACGAGGAACAGTGCCGGTCTGTGCAGATGGTTCATCGGGAACTAGGGGGCTCGGAGGTGGGAGGACGGACGCCGGTTCGCGGGGAATCGCGCCCCTGCGAACGGAAAGTCGCACCTCGTCCGTGATCTCACGGTCGCCGCAGTTGTGGGTTTCCCCGAGATTTCCTCCTCCCCGCTGCAATCGCGCCCGGGAGTACGAGCCCGGCTCCCCCGGGATCCTCTCCCGGGTGGAACATTTCGGCCCCTCCATCACTCCAAGTTCTGCTACGGCGGTCCTGGGTCGAGGGATTCTTCCCCGCGCTCGACGACGGTCTAGCGAAAGGACCAAGACCGAGACCCTGCCGATGAAATCAATCCACCGCGTTCCGCTCGCTACGCTGCTCCTGCTCTTGACCCTCCTCAGCGCTCCGTCCGCGCAGCACCGCGATGCGGACACGAGGGCTTCCGCTCCGAAACTCCTCTTTCGGTCCGGGTTCGAGGCCGGGGTGAACCTCCTGAAGCCGAGACAGGGCTACCAAGTCCTGCGGGGGCTGGATTCCTCCACGGGATTCCGCTGGCCCATCTCCGTACTCGGATCGAATCCTCCCCGACTGCACGGGCCTGTGCGAAGCCTCCTCGGGAACTACGCTGAGGATCAGAACGGACTGCACCTGGTCGACGACCCCAGCGGACTCCTTCTGCACAACGAGATCCAGACGGTTGTCGGACATGACGGGAACCTGACGCGGGCCCTCTTCAACTTCCAAGCTGGCGCGAATGGGGCGACCCAGACGCCCTATGAGATCCTCAACGTCAAGGACGGTCGCAAGGACCTCTACATCCGATACTGGATGAAGATGGACGCGGCGAGTCTCCACCAAGTCGACAAGTGGCGGGCGATCTTCGAGTGGAAGACCGAGGACTACGCGAAGGGGACCGGGTTTCGGCTCATCGCGTTCGTCTACACCGACCTCCAGGGTCATGCCTACTGGCACTGGCAGGGGGATGCGAACCCGATGTCTCCGGTCTGGGAGATCGATAACTTCGCGGTGCCGGTCCCGGAGAACGAATGGTTCCTCACCGAGTTCTTCTGGCATTGGAGCGAGGGCCCGACCGGTCGCGCCCTCTGGCGCGTCAACGGCCAGGTCATCGGTGATCACTTCGGTCCGACGACGCGCAACTCCAAGCCGATCGACTTCATCATGATGACCCAGCTCTACGGGGACGCGAACCCCAAGCACCAGTGGATCGACGACATCGAGATCTGGGACGGGCTGGCGTACTGACTCCGTACCCCCCTCACCCCATCCCGCTCGTTTTTCAGGGTCTTCGAGAACCGAACCGCTCCAGCGGACAGCCATCGGGTTTGGCCCCCCGGACGATCGTTCTTGGGTTAGCCTCGAAACGTCCCTCCTTCCGAAGCCCCCTTCCGTGCCCATGTGTCTGTCGAGCCGTTCCCTACCCCTGTTCCTCCTGTGTGCCCTGACCGCGACCGCGAACGCGCAGTCTCTCCTGCCCGGAGGTCCCCGAGCCCAGAGGTTGCCCTTCGACGTTGGAACGGTGGGTCCCCCGGAGAGCGTCGTTCTCGGTGACTTCGATGGAGATGGCCGCTCGGACGCGGCGGTCCTGCAGGGGGGAGAACTGGGCTTCGTCCTCGGTGCCGCGGGGTTCGGCTACACCCTCGCCGCGGCGGCCCCGGGGGGTGGGCGCGTGTCGGCGATCGCTTCCGCTGGTGCCGACGTGCTCTTCGCGAGCGTGCGCGGCGGGACCCGGGAGGGCCTTTGGCTTCTCGGTGCGAGTCGCGATCCCGGGGGCGCTCCGATCGCCACCGAGGTCGCACAGCTCGACCGAGGTTGGGGGGCGGTCGACCGGCTCGCCACCTTCGACAATGGGAATGGAATCGAGGTCTACGGGCTCGAGACGACCACCGGCTCGGTGCGGTGCGGCGAATGGGCCGCGGGTCGCTTCGCGGCCCGGCCGACCATCGTTCCCGGGTTCGGGTCGACCGATCTGCGGGTCGCACCCTGGACCAATCCCGCCATCGCCGATCTCTTCCTCACGGACGGACGCACCGTCCGGATCCTCGACACCACGGGAAAGCTCCTCGAGGCCAGGACCACGGGAGGGCTGGTCCAGTCGTGGGCAGCGGGATTCGACCGCGTCGAGGGCCGAGGACGGCTCGCCCTGGTGACCTCCGACGCGGGCACGGGCAGCTCGTTCCTCGAGGTCGTTCGTTCCGGCCTCGCCGCGGACCCCGTCCTGAATCTGGGCGTCGCCTTCCCCCGGGTGAGCATGGCGGACCTGTTCGGTGTCGGCCGAACGGATCTCGTCGCGGTGAACACGAACGGCCCGACCGGTTTCGTCTCCCTCGCGGGGTGGGGGAGTGGGGCCGCGAGCTACGGCCTCTCTTACCCGAGCTCCGTCCCGTTCCTGTTCTCGAGTCCGAACTACGCGGGTGCATCGGTGTTCGCGGACCCCGCCTGCGCTGATCTCGACGGGGACGGAGACGTGGATGCGGCCTTCGTGGATCCCTCTCAGGGGACGCTGTGGGTCAAGCCGAGCGACCTCGTCGACGAGATCGCGGAAGCTCCGAGCGTGGTCTTCATCCAGCCGATCTACACGCACTCGTCCCCCGGAGCGCAGTCCTTCCAGTTCTCCTACGATGAGCCCGCCTCCCTCGCCTTCACCCCCGACTACATCGAAGTGACCCTGTGGCAGAAGGTGACCGTGGGAGGAGAAAGCGTGTATGCCTACCGCGGGGGCCAACTTTCGAGCTCCGGGACCAACTCCTGGTTCGACCCGGCCACCGGGCTCTGGCACCCAGCCACCCCGACCCTGTCCTTCACCCCGACCTACAGCGGCCCCCAGGCGACCGAAGCGGACCTCGTCGTCGCGCTGCGTCTCCTCTCCTTCGATCCCGCCACGTCCACCTTCACGCACTTCGGTGTGGAGAGTTTCACGGCGTTCCACCACACCCGCACTCCCGACGGGATGGGGGGGTATTCGAGCGGAAGCGCCGGCGGCACGAACCCGCTTCCCCACGTGGGGCACTGGAACAGCCCGGTTCAGGAGCTCCCGCCGGTACCCGCTCCCCCGCCGCTCTGATCCCCGGCCGTCCGGTTCAGTGCGGGGTCGTCGACGGAGCGCCCCAGGCGATCCAGGTCCCCCAGTAGTGGGGGTGGTGGAAACGCGGGTCGGAGCGCAGCTCCACGCGTGCCCGGCGCAGCGCTTCGGAAACCGCAAGGCCCTGGTGGACCCCCTCCAGGACGCCGGCGCACAGGCGCGAGGTCGCTTCGGCCTGGAGGGGCACGGCGGAGAGGAGCACCGTTCGTGCCCCCGCGCGCAGGAACGATGCCCCGAGGTGCCCGGAGTCCTCGGCACCGAGGCGAACCTCTCCCCCCGCAGCGTCGCAGGAAGCGAGCAGGACGAGCGGAGGCGCGGAGAAGGTCCGTGAACGGGTCAGGGAGTCGAGCTCGCCGGGGAAGAGTTCGCCGTCCCCGAGCCACGCTCCGCGCGCGAGTCGAAGTCCCTGGGAAAGGGCCCGCCTGCGATCGCGCAGTCCGTGGGCGAAGACGAGGAGAGCCCTTCGATCGCGCAGCTCAGCAATGGACGACAGCCGTGCTCGGTCGCCTTCGAGCCAGTTCACTCCTTCGTCCGCGAAAGCCGCCTCGATCCGATCTTGGGAAGGCCGGGAGAAGCGCGCTGGGTCCCCCTTTCCCCCGGCAGCGATCAGCGCGACGACTCCCCGGGTGGTTCGCCCTTCCCTTCGGACGAGAGCCAGTGCGACCGCGGACGAAGGCAGCGTGACCACCTGCCGTCGAAGTCCCAGGGGGCCGACACCCGGAAGGGGGAGGACGTCGAGCGGTATGCGCCGCAGGAGATCGTTCCCCACGACGAGCAGTCGGCGTGCAGGAAGGATGAGCGCCGCGAGCTTCGGAGGGAAGAGGAGGTCCGCGAGGGCACCTGCGGACGGAGGATCGGGTGCGTCGGTTGAGACGGGGCGACGACCGAGGTCGCGCCAAAGGGACTCGATCGCGGGGTCGAGGTCCTCCATGCTCGGGAGTCGAGCGTGGGCGAGTTCGGTCTTCGTCAGGGCGAAGGCGTGCGTCGCACGGGCTGTCGGCATGAGCACGAGCAACACGTCGCCGTCGCAAAGGAGGTCCGAACGCAGTTCCGAGACACCTGGAGGGCTCGCACCCAGGTCGCCGGCGAGCGAGCCGACCGACCGCGCCCGCAGGCTTTCTTCCATCGCGACGCGCACCCCCTTCTCGCCGGGCCATGCCGTCAGGCAGAGGTCGAGCACGTCGGCGAGGAGTCGCCGCCTCGGAGGGAAAGCGAGGATGCCGACTCCGGCACCCTCGTCTTCTCCCTTCCATGTGTCGAGGAACTGTCGGTAGGCGACGAGCGCGTCCCGCGCCGCACTCGGAACATCGCACTCGCCGACGGCGAGGCCGAGCCGGGCTGCCAGGATTCCGGATCGCGCCCGTTGCAAGGGCCACCGCTCTCCACCTTCGAGGGAGGCCAACTCCCGAAAGCTGCGGAGGGCCTCTCCGGCTTCCGCATTCGCTCCTCGCTCCAACTCGAGATCCGCTTGCTCGAGAAGCGCGAGTCCTCGGATCATCGCCGGCAGGGAAGGTGCGTCGAGAGCCCGTCGCAGGAGCGCCGGGGACGCGTCCGCGTCCCCTCCGGGAACATGACGCCTGCAGACGGCTTCGTAGTAGTCGAGCTGGGCACGGACCGAGTCTGGAAGGGGTTCCTCTCGCATCCTTGCGATCCGGTCGAGGGCCCAGGGGTAGCGTCCGGTGCTACTGCCCTGGCGGACCCACGCCAGATCGAGTGCCTCGCGGAGTTCGCGCTTGCGCGAGTCCTCCTCGCCCTCCGCGGCCGGCCAGGAAGCGTACTCGGCCTCCGCATCGGCCAGGAACCGCCCGGCTCCGATCCAACGTCCGAGGCGGGCTTCGCACGAGGCTGTCTCGAGTTCGAGGTAGGCACGCTCGAGGTAGGCGTTCGAGCGCGACACCAGACGTTCCCGCAGAGCATCCAGGACCCCCTCCGCCTTCCGACTTTCCCCATGCGCGCGCAGGCAGCGGGCCGCGAGGAGGGGGACCCATGCTGCCGTCGCCGGTTCGGCCTTCAGGTACCGTTCGAGCCCTTCGCGCGTGAGGAGGCTTTCGAGATGCGGCACGTCCTCGAGGTTCTGCTCTTCGGCGGTGTGCAGGAGCCAGGAGACGAGTTCGATCTCGAAGCTTCCGGCCCGATCGTCGCGGCGTGTGAGCGTCAGAACGATTCCCATGAGTCGCTCCACACTGGGAACCGCGAGCGGCCAGCCGACCGCTTCCGCGGAACGAAGGGTGTTGAACGCCCGAAACCACGGCCCCAGGCAGCCTTCGTCGCCGCGTTCTCCCGCCGCGGTCAGTGCCTCTTCGAGCCCACGGAGGGCCTCGATCTGCTCTTCGGGCCGTGAAGCCTCCAGGAACGACGCCACCGCACCGTCGAGCCCGGCACACGGCGCCTGGTCTTCCTGGGGGAGGGGCGGAGTGAACGGGCGCGACCGTGCCCCGATACCCAGGGGAACGACCGGGAGGAATGCGAGCAGGAGGTGTGCGGCATTCCGCGGAGCGGCGGGAGGGGTCACAGGTCAGCGAACCTGGCGCACGACGAGGATGCGAGGCGGAGAACCGCTCTCTTGGAGGGCCAGCTCGAATTCTATCCCGGGCGGAGCGTCCTCCGAAGACGCCCCCGCGGGGAGTACCCGGACGGGCGACTCCACGTCGTCCCCTTCGAACAGCAGTGCCGTGCGTTCCCCCCTCGTGTCGAGGGCCCACGCACGCAGCGAGACTCGGTCGGTGGGAAGCGCGCCTTCGCGGGTCCACGCGAGGGTGCCGAATTCTTGTTCCGGGAGGATCTGCGCAAAGGCGTCGCCCTCGAGGTAGGTGCGTTCGCCGGGGGGCGGCTCGAGGGGCTGGGGAGAACGCTGGAGCTTCGTTCCGAGGAACACCAGCACGACGGCGGCGGCGACGAGCAGGAGCGCCCGTAGCCCGTTCCGGCCGGGCGCGTCGCCGTGTGCCGAAACGGGTCGGGGGGGATTCGCTCGGTCGGGGATCCCGCGTTGCATCTGCTCGCGAAAGCCTTCGAGGATCCGCTCCTCTTCGGAGAGGTCCGCCCGATCGGAACGCGCGGCGAGGGCGTGGCGCATCTCTTCGCACTCCTCCTCGAGGGTCTCCTGGGTGGTTCGGATTCCGTCCCAGCGGGTTCGAAGCTCCGCATCTCCATCGAGCCGCTGACGGATGGCGGGATCCTCCTCGGAGACCTCTCCCGAAGCGAGTGCCACCAGGAGGTCCTCCGCATCGACGTTCGCCCACCCGCTCATCGGATCCCCTCCGCCGAGGACGCCCGCGGACCCGGGAACGCGCTGCGCAGCCGTCCCTCGAGGGTCGAGATGGCGCGGTAGTAGCGGGTCTTCGCGGTGTTCGGAGAGATCCCGAGACGCCGAGAAAGTTCGGGGAAGCTCAGGCCCTCGAAGTGCTTGAGGTCGACGACCACGCGCAGTGCCGGTGCGAGGCGCGCGAGCTCCCCGTGGATGAGTTCTCGCTCGTCCTCGGCCAGTTCCGCGGGCGGTGGAGCCGCCGGCGTGATTTCGATGGCCTCGGTGGACAGGGTCCGCCGAGCGCGGCGGCGTTCCGCGAGAACCAAGGCACAGTAGCCGAAGGCCCACGATTCCAGACTCGAGCGTCCGCTGAAGCGGTCGAGGTGGCTCCAGATCCGGCTGAACACCTCCTGGGACACATCGAATCGCTCCTCCGCATCGAGAGCCGGCCCACGGCGTTTCACGATCGATCCAATCATCCGTGGTATGCAGCGCATGCGCTGGAGGAACTCCTGAGAGGCTTCTTCATCTCCGGCCAGGACGCCCTCGACCAGACGAACATCTTCCGAGAGGCGCGGTGAATCCTCCCGAGAGGTGGAGCCGGCGGCTCGATGGTTCTCCGATTCTGCTCCTTTTGCTTCGTCCTGCCTCATTCCATACGGCTCCGCGTCCATTGTATCCCCCTGCGATCGCGTGGGTGCCGATCTCATGGGGCTGCTCCTTCTTCCGTCGGCAAGCCCTCCCCCGGGTGTCCACGCGGTGGTAGACGGGTCCGTCGTGGTCTTCCGTAGAACGGAGGGAGGGGGGGATGTTCGGGGAGGGAGAGCGTGGTTCGGAGCACGGCAAGAGGCCTCCCCGATTCTGCTGTTGGCCCCGGGGGATCGGAACCGGGCTCGCCCGCTCCAAAACGAGAGGGGCCGCTCGACCTGCGCCGAGCGGCCCCTCCGCGGGGATGCGGGCTTCGCGCCTAGTGCATGTGCCCGTGGCCCGCGGCGGCTTCCTCTTCCTTCTCGGGGAGGTCGCTCACGAGGGCGTCGGTGGTGAGGAGCAGGCTGGCGACCGAGGAGGCGTTCTGCAGCGCCATGCGCAGCACCTTCTTCGGGTCGATGATGCCGGCCTTGACCATGTCCTCGTAGGTGTCGGTCGCGGCGTTGTAGCCCCAGTTCACACCCTTGCCGTTGCGGACGTTCTGGACGACCACGGCACCGTCCTGGCCCGCGTTCTCGGCGATCATCCGGATCGGCGCTTCGATCGCGCGACGGACGATCGCCGCACCGACGGCTTCATCGCCGGAGAGTTTCAGGGCGTCGAGCGCCTTGGCGCTTCCGAGCAGGGCGACTCCGCCACCGGGGATCACGCCTTCCTCGACCGCGGCGCGGGTCGCGTGCAGCGCATCCTCGACGCGGGCCTTCTTCTCCTTCATCTCCGACTCGGTTGCGGCGCCCACGTTGATCTGGGCGACACCACCGGAGAGCTTGGCGAGACGCTCCTGGAGCTTCTCCTTGTCGTAGTCGGAGCTGGAGTTCTCGATCTCGCCGCGGATCTGCTCGATACGCGCCTTGATCGCGGCCTTCTTGCCCGCGCCTTCGATGATCGTGGTCGTGTCCTTCGTGACGACGATCTTCTTCGCGCGACCGAGGTCGGCGAGCTTCACGCTCTCGAGGGACTGGCCGGTGGACTCCATCACGGCGTTCGCGCCGGTCAGGGTGGCGATGTCCTCGAGCATGGCCTTGCGGCGATCCCCGAAGCCCGGCGCCTTGATCGCGACGCAGGGGAAGGAGCCGCGCAGACGGTTCACGACGAGCGTCGCGAGGGCCTCGCCCTCCACGTCCTCGGCGAGGATGCAGAGCGGACGACCGCTGCGCATCACCTCTTCGAGGAGCGGGATCATGTCCTTGATCGAGGAGATCTTCTTCTCGTGGACGAGGACGTAGGGGTCCTCGAGCACGACCTCCATCGACTTGGGGTCCGTGATGAAGTGCGGCGAGAGGTAGCCCTTGTCGAACTGCATCCCCTCGACCCACTCGACCTCGGTCGTCAGGCTCTTGCCTTCCTCGACCGTGATGACGCCGTCCTTGCCCACGCGATCCATCGCTTCAGCGATCATCTCGCCGATCTCGGGATCGTTGTTGGCAGCGATGGCGCCGATCTTCGCGATGTCTTCACGGCCCTTGATGGGCTTGGCGATCTTGTCGAGGTGGCCGACGATCGCCTCGACCGCCTTGTCGATGCCGCGCTTGAGGGCGACCGGGTTCGCACCCGCGGTCACGTTGCGGAGCCCCTCGACGAAGATGGCCTCGGCCAGCGTCGTTGCGGTCGTCGTTCCGTCACCGGCTCCATCGTTCGTGCGGGAGGCGACCTCCTTCACGAGCTGGGCGCCCATGTTCTCGTAGGGATCCTCGAGCTCGACCTCCTTGGAGACCGTGACGCCGTCCTTGGTGACCGTCGGGCTTCCGAAGGACTTTTGGATGATCACGTTGCGCCCGCGCGGGCCCAGGGTGACCTTCACGGCGCGTGCGAGCTTTTGGACGCCGGTGCGGATGTGCTCCCGCGCCTCGGCGTCGTAGCTGATTTGCTTGGCCATGGCTGTTTTCTCTTCTTGGCTGGTGCGTGTGAGGTCGGGGAATCAGTCGATGATCGCGAGGATGTCGGACTCGCCCATGATGAGGTAGTCCTCGCCGCCGACCTTCACTTCGGTCCCGGCGTAGGAGCTGAACAGGACGCGGTCGCCGACCTTGACGTTCATGGCCTGGCGGGTGCCGTCCTCGAGGATGCGTCCGTCACCGGCCGCGACGATCTTGCCTTCCTTCGGCTTGTCCTTGGCGCTCTCCGGAAGGAGGATGCCGCCGGCGGTCATGTCTTCGGCTTCGGCGCGCTGGAGGATCACGCGGTCGCCGAGGGGACGGAGGTTCAGCTTGCTCTTGGTCTTCGTTGCCATTTGGAATCTCGCTTCTAAAGAGGGGTTTCGAACTTGGGTGGACAGGGGCACCGCCCGCGGCGGGCGGCGTGGAATCAGTTGAGGCTCTCCCTGATGCCGAGCACGTTCTTGATCTCGCTGCGCAGACGGTCGGGGTCGACCGGCTTGCGCAGGCAGGCGCGCGCGCCCGCGGCGAGCACCGCGCGCTCCAGCTCCTCCGACCAGCGCCCCGAGTAGATCAAGCAGGGCAGGTCGGCACGTTCGGAGAGCAGCAGGGGGACGATCTCGATCCCGGTCGGGCCGGGCATGTACATGTCGAGGAGCGCGGCGTGGACCGGCTCCCCCCCACGCACCAGGTCGAGGGCCTCGGAGCCCGTTTCCGCCTGGAGGACTTCGAGCCCGATTCCGCCGAGGAGGTCCGCAACACCACCGCGGACCTCACGGTCGTCATCTGCCAGAAGGATGCGATAGGGGATGGACATGGGAACTCGGGGCGGGGTTGTACGCCCGGAGCGGCTCCGCTGGTGCAAAGCCCGTGCCGAGGGGGCGTTTCACCCCGCATCCCGTTCGGAAGGGCTTTCCGGGGGGGCAGGTCCGGCGGCCTCCGGAATCGCGCTGCCACACTGGCAGGGGCGCGCCGGGCGCTCCGGGCCACCTGTCAGGATGACAGCGCTCCGAGGAATCCCTTCCCGGAGGGTGCGTTCCGGCCTCGCACCAGCTATCCCTGTGCCGATGCGCCCCGACCCCTCGCCCGCCGTCCGTGCCCTCCTCTCCCGCCTTCCGGTCTTCGACGCCCACGCCGACACGATCGGCCGGGCCGTCGATCTGGGCGAGGACCTCGGCTCGCGGACCGAGTCCGGCCACCTGGACCTCGTCCGCGGGCGCGAAGGGGGCCTTGGGGCATTCGTCGTCGTCGCGTGGGTCGACCCCGAACTCTTCGCCGCCGACCCCCGAGCCCGCGCCGACGCGATGTTCGACGCGGCCCACGACCTCGCGTGCCGTCACCCGACCCGTTTCCGTCTCGTGGGCAACGCAGCGGAGCTCGACCGCGCGCGCGCCGACGGCTGCATCTCGGGAATCCTCGGCATCGAAGGCGGCCACCCGCTCGAGGGCCGGCTCGACCGCCTGCACGAGTTCTTCGAGCGCGGCCTCCGCGTCCTGACCCTCGTCTGGAACAACCACCTCCCCTGGGTGCGCTCCTGCCGCGACGGCGCCGGGGCGGACATCCCCCCGGGCCTGTCGGAGTTCGGCCGCGAGGTCGTCAGCGAGATGAACCAGCTCGGCATCGTCGTCGACCTCTCCCACGCGGCCGAGCAGTCCTTCCACGACGCGCTCGAGCAGAGCGCCCACCCGGTCATCGCGAGCCACTCGGGCTGCCGCGCGCTCCACGATCATCCCCGCAACCTCACCGACGCCCAGCTCCGCGCCCTCGCCGACCGAGGCGGCGTCGTCGGCATCGTGTTCCACCCCGGCTTCCTCGACGCCGGCGCCCGCGCCGAGGAGGCCCGCGTTCGCGCCACCCCCGCCTGGCGAGCCCTCGACGCACTCCCGCCCGCTGAACGCTTCCTCGCCGGCCAAGCCCTGATGCGCCGCGACGCCTCCCCGCTCCCCGCCGCTCGCCTCGTCGATCACATCCTCCACGCGATCGACGTCGCCGGCATCGACCACGTCGGCCTCGGCTCCGACTTCGACGGCATCGACCGCGGCCCCGAATGGCTCGAAGACGCGAGCTGCTACGGCACCCTCGCCGAACTCCTCCACCGCCGCGGCCTCTCCCTCCCCGATCTCGAAAAGGTCCTCGGCGGCAACATGGAGCGCGTCTTCCGGGAGGTGACGAGCATCGGGAGCGATGCGTTCCACCTCACGCCGCGGAACCGGCCCGAGCCGGTCGGGGTCTGAGGGGCGAGTCGCTCCGGCTACTCCTGCTCCTCGCCCACTTCGAAGTCCTCGCTGACCGGCCCGACAGGACGGTGCGCGATCGAGACGCGGGCGTTGCCGCGGTTGTGTTCCCAGAGGACGTGGCCGTTCGTTCGGCCGGGCTTGTCGGGGAGGTCGAGTTCGATGCGGCCGGGCGCGCCGGCGACCGATTCGAAGGTGCAGTTCCGAACGATGAGTTCCTTGCAGCCCTTGATCTGGAGGAGGGGCTTGGAGGGATCCTTGAAGCGAACGGTGACGTTCTCGAGGAGCACCCGGCCCTGGGTGAAGGGGGGGGTGAAGTCCTCAGGGGGGTCGTCGGGGCGCCACCACGGGAGCTTTCCGCGGCTCGGGGCGTAGGGTTCGGGCTCGATCACGAGGGCACCGCCGGTGCGGCCGCGGGGGTAGGCGGTGCCGTCGAGGCCGGCGAGGATCGTGACGTTGCGCAGGACGACGTCCTGCCCGGTGCCGAAGATCGAGACGGTGAAGGCACCGCGGTCGGGATTGAAGCCGTTCTCCTCGAAGCGCGTGTCCTCGACCGTGATCGTGCCCGTCCTCGGGCCCTTCGGGAACGAGGTCTCCTCGGGACGGTTGACGAGCTGCAGGCCCTGGCCGCCGTTGTGGTGGATGAACGAGTCGCGCAGCGTGAAGTCACCCGCCGGATTCAGGTAGATCGCGTGCCCCTCGTCGTGCTTGTCGGTCACCCGGCCGAAGCCGGTGATCTCGAGATGCTCGAAAAGGGTGTCCACGAGGTCGTATCCGCGGACGCCCCAGTAGGCCCGGTCGAGCGGCAGCGTCTTCGGGGCGACGTGGATCAGCACGTTGTCGAAGTGCGTGCCCTCGAAGGGACCGCGGTGGTCGAAGAACAGGATCGCCGCGCGCGGGGATGCCTCGAGGACCACGTCCTTCAGCGTGTAACCGTTGGTCGGCTTCGTGATCGAGATCGTGTCGGAACCGGGGACCGGTTTCGCGTGGATCACGCGGCGCGGCTTGGGCGTCTTGTCCTTTCCCCGCTCCTGGGCGGAGCGGGGAAGCGCGAGCGAGGCGAGGAGGCCCCAGAGGAGGATGTGCGCGGCGCGCTTCAAATCCCCATCCGGCTGAGTGCGTCGGCGATCTGACCGAGGACCGAGGTCAGGCGCGGGTGGGAGGTCTCGAAGTCGGAAGCGGCTTCGGCGAGTCGCACGGGGAGCGAGTCGTTCTCGCTCGCTTCGCGTTTCTCGAGGAGCCCTTCGATGTCCGCGACGATCGCGCGCAGCCTCGCCGCGCGCTCCTCGCTCAGTCCCTGGTCCGCATCCAGTTCCTCGCGGAGCTTGGCGACGGTCTCGCGCAGTTGGTTCTCGGGCATGGGGCAGCTTGGGGGTCGGGGTGCGGGAGGACTCTATTAGGCCACGGATTCGGCCTCAGGGAGTGGCCGGGGTCTGCGCGGCGCCGAGGAAATCGGCGATCGCGCCCAGGAAGGCAGGGCCGAGGTCCGCGGCCTTCTTTTCACCGACGCCGCGCAGGGCGAGGAACGCGTCGGGGTCGGTGGGCTTTTCCGCGGCCATCTGGACCAGGGTGCGGTCGTTGAAGATCAGGTAGGGAGGTACGGCACGCTCGCGCGCGAGGTCGCGACGCAGCGTGCGCAGGACCTCGAACAGCGGCTCGTCGGCGGGGTCGAGTTCGGCCGCGGCGGGCGTGGAGCGGCTACGCTCGCGCTTGGCGCGGGGCACCGCGAGCAGCTCGATTTCGCGCTCCGCGCGCATGACCTCCACGCCGGTCTGGGAGAGGTACAGCACCGGGTAGCGGTCACCGGCCACCCGCAGGTGGTCGAGGCCGATGAGTTGGTCGATGTAGCCGCGCACCTCCGCCATCGAATGGTCGGCGAGCAGCCCGTGGGTGCTGAGCTTGTCGTGACCCGCCTGGCGGATGCCGGCGGTGGATGCACCGCGCAGGACCGATGCGATGTGGTACGCGCCGTAGCGCTGCTCGCAACGCACCACGCATGAGAGGATCTTCTGGGCGATGACGAGGCTGTCCTCGAGCACCTGGATCTCGCCGAGGCAGACGTCGCAGGCCCCGCATCCCTGGACCTCGTCGCCGAGCCCCTCGGGACGAGTCCACTCCTGGCCGAAGTACTCGACGAGCTGGCGATGGCGGCAGACGAGCTTCGTCGTGTAGCTCATCATCGCGCCGAGTCGGTCGATCGACGAGGAGAGGATCTCGTCGTCCACGGCGACCCCGTTCGCGCGCGCCTCGTCGTGCCCGCGCTCCATCAGGCTCTTCCAACTGTGGTAGTCCTTGCCGGAGTAGAAGAGCACACACTCGGAAGTGAGCCCGTCCCGTCCGGCGCGTCCGGTCTCCTGGCCGTACTGCTCGATCCCCTTCGGGAGCGCGGCGTGCACGACGAAGCGCACGTCGGTTCGGTCGATCCCCATCCCGAAGGCGACCGTGGCGCAGACGACGTCGATTTCCTCGTCGAGGAAGCGCTCCTGGGTTCGGCGCCGCAGCTCCGGAGCGAGCCCGGCGTGGTAGGGCGCGGCGCGCACGCCCTTCGCCGAGAGTTCGGACGCAAGGCGTTCGACCTCCTTGCGCGAGATGCAGTACACGATCCCGGCACGGCCGCTGTGCCGCTCGACCACCTCGAGCACCTGGCGCGCGATCTCGCGCCGTGGTTGCACGCGGTAGACGAGGTTGGGCCGGTCGCAGTCGCCGACGAGCACGAGCGGATCGACGAGCCCGAGTTCGCCCAGGATGTCCTCGCGCACGCGTGCGGTGGCGGTGGCGGTGAAGGCGTGGATCGGGAGCGAGGGATTGCGGCGCTTGAGCTCACCGAGCTGGCGGAATTCGGGGCGGAAGTCGTGGCCCCAGTGGCTGATGCAATGCGCTTCGTCGATCGCGAGGGCGGCGAGGCCGAGCCGTTCGAGGTGCGCGAGGAATCCGTTCGACATCAGGCGCTCGGGCGAGACGAACAGGAGATCGAGCCGGCCCGCCTCGAGGTCCTCATGGACGGCGCGCAACTGACCCGGCTCCTGGGCGCTCGTGAGCATCCCCGCCGCCACGCCGTTCTGCAGCAGCCCGTCCACCTGGTCCTTCATCAGCGAGATCAGCGGGCTCACGACCACGGTCAGCCCATCGCGCACCAGCGCGGGCGCCTGGTAGCACAGGCTCTTGCCGCCGCCGGTGGGAAGGACCAGGAGCAGGTCCCGCCCGGCGAGGTTCGCTTCGATCGCCTCGCGCTGCATCGGGCGCAGCCGGTGGATGCCGAAGGTGCGTGCGATCTCCTCCTGGACGCGCTCCATCGCTTCGGGGGCCTGGGTGGGGTCTCGGGGTGCATCCATGGGGGAGGGACCGATTCCACGGGAGATGAGTTTCGGTGCAAGCGGAAACCGGCGGCGACCTCGAAGTGTCGAGGGGGAAACCCATTCCATGGAGAACCACCCATGCAAGTCGACTTCAGCACCGTCCAGGACGTCGAGTCCTTCGTTTCCATCCCCGAGGGCACCTACCTGTGCCGGATTGCCGAGGTGCGAACCGGGCTGACCCGCGAGGGGAGCCCGCGCTGGGGGATGCGACTCGAGGTCGCCGAGGGGGACTTCGCGGGCCGCACCGCCGCCTGGGACGGCCTCGTGTGGAGCGAGCGCGGCCTCCCGCGCGTGAAGACCGTCCTCGGGCTGCTCGGCTACGACGTCTCGGGAACGCTGGAGATCGACGCCGAGGACCTCGTCGGACGCCGGATCGTCGCCGAGTTCACGACCGAGGAGCGCGAGGACCCCGCGACCGGCCGGCGCGTGGTGCGCCTGCGGGTCCCGTACATGGGGTATCGGGCGGCGGAGGATGCAGAAGCCTCGGAATCGGAAGACATGCCCTTCTGAGGACCTCGGCTCCGTCGCGAGGGCGCTCGGAAGGCCCGGGCGATCCCCCGGACCCTCGCGGTGCGACGCCTCGAGGAAGCCGTCCCACCCATCCCGGCCAGCCGGCTGAGATGGGAAGGCCGGCCCCCTGGCCGCGGCCACCTAGCCGCCGTGGTTGCGGCGTAGCTCCTCGGCCATCGCCTTGATCTCGGTGAGGTCCTGGACCATCTCGCTCCAGCCGTACCACAGCGCGTAGTCGGCGTTCGCGTGGAACGTCCCCTGGAAGGCCCGCATGCGGTGCTTGAGGTGCATGTTGAAGAGCCGGTTCTCGATCGGGGTCGGGGAATCGTGGAACGTCAGTAGATCGGGGAAGGGGTAGGCGTAGTTGTCCGGCTTCTCGAGGATGCCGTCCTCGTAGAGCCCGGCCACGACGCGGATCGCTTCGGCCAGGAGCTTGTCCACATGCCGGATCATCTGGTCCCCCTTCGCGAGCTCGCCCTCGGCGAACTTCGACGAATGGCACTCGGTGCAGGCCTTGACCATGCGCGCGCGTTGTTCGTCCCAACTCGCCTTCGTGAGGCGCGCCACCTCGGCTCCCGCGACGACATCGAGCCGTGCGGTCGGTTTGCCCTCGGGGTCGAGCACCCCGAGCGCCTGTAGGATCGTGACGCGGTCGGCCCACCAGTCGGGATCTTCTCCGGGGTAGGGGGCGAGTCCGTCCGTGCGCACGGCGAGGAACCCCCAGGCCGTCATGACCTCGTGGTTCCCGCCCTCCATGTGGCAGGTCTGGCAGGTCGGTGCGGATGCGGTCTCGGGCAGGACTCCCTGGCGCTTGAGGGTGTGCCTCACGCCGTGTTTGCTCGTCTTCCACATCTCCCACTGCGGGTGGTCGAAGCCCATGTGGCAGCTCGCGCAGGCCTCGGGCTCGCTCGCTTCCTTGACGGAGAAGGTGTGGCGCGTGTGGCAGGAGTCGCAGGAGGCGAGGCCGTACCCGGAACCGATCTCCTTGAGGTGTTCGATCTCCTCATCCGTCTTGAGGCCGATCTTGTGGCAGCCGCCGCAGCCCTTCATCCCGTCGATGAGCTCCATCGGCTTCCAGTGCGTCGTCGGCATCGCCTTGAACGAGGCCCATGCGTACGCGTGCTTGCTCCTTGCGAACTGGGCGTACTGTTCCTCGTGGCAGCTCTGGCAGGTCCCGGGCGTTACGGTTCGGGCCTTCTCGGGATCGCTCATCGAGTCGTGTCCCGCGCCGTGGCAGTCGTGGCAGCTGACCTTCTCGGTCGCGTGGCGGCTCACCTTCCAGTCCTCGACGATCCCCGGCGTGATCCGGGCATGGCAATCGACGCAGGAGTCCCCGATGGCCAGGGCCTCCGGCCCCGGCGCGGGAGCCGAAGTGTCGGGGTAAGCTGGGGCCGAGAATCGGGTCGGGACGGCGAGCGTGAGGACAGCCCCGGCAAGGGCATACGTGGAGAGTCGCTTCGAGTTCATGGCGGGCCTCCTCGGGGAAAGGGAGTCTGTTTCCCCCACATCTCAGGCGCCCGTCCTTCTCCCTCAAGGACCTGGGTGGTCGGATTGCGACCGGCTTGACCTGGATCAGGGGTGAGGAGCACCGGGCCGGCCCGTATTCTTCACGCGATGGCCGTCCCGAAGAAGGAAGCGGAGCGCGCGAAGGAGTTGCGCTCCGAGCTGATTCGCCATGACCGGTTGTACTACATCGAGTCCCGGCCCGAGATCTCGGACGCGGAGTACGACCGGCTCTTCCGCGAACTCGTCGCGCTCGAGGAGCGCTTTCCCGAACTCCGCGTTCCCGAGAGTCCGACCCAGCGCGTGGGGGCGCCGCTCCCCGAGGGCCAAGGGTTCGAGAAGGTGGCGCACGCGGTCCCGATGCTCTCGATCGAGAGTCTCTTCACCGAAGAGGAGGTGCGCGAGTTCGAGGAGAAGGTTCGACGCTTCCTGAAGACGCCCGAGAGCGAGGAGTTCGACTGGGCGGTGGAACCGAAGTTCGACGGCGTGTCCGCCTCTCTCACCTACGAGGACGGTGTCTTCGTCCGCGGTTTGACGCGTGGCGATGGTACGGTCGGCGAGGACATCACCGCGAACCTGCGGACGGTGCGGAACATCCCGCTCTCCCTTTCGGCCGAGCGCCGGCCGGTGCCGCGGCTTCTCGAGGTGCGCGGCGAGGTCCTGATCCCGCGCGCCGAGTTCGCCCGCTTCAACCGGAGGCGGGAGGCGGAGGGGGCGGCCCCGCTCGCGAATCCGCGCAACGCGACCTCCGGGGCGCTGCGGCGCAACGACCCGGCCGAAGTGGCGCGGTATCCGCTCGAATTCCACACCTGGGAGGTGGCGCGCATCGAGTGTGGCGAGGAGTTCGTGACGCACGCGGAGCGTTTCGCGGCACTGCGCGACTGGGGGCTTCCCGATGCGGGCGAGGGACGGGTGGTGCGCGGCATCGACGCGTGCATCGCCTACCACGACGACTGCGAGGCGCGGCGGTTCGAGATCCCGTTCGACATGGACGGCATCGTCGCGAAGCTCGACCGGCTGGAGCTCAGGGAGCGGCTCGGACGGACCGCGCGCGCCCAGCGCTGGCAGTTCGCCCACAAGTTCGCACCCGTGGAGGCGACCAGCACCCTGCGCGCGATCGAGGTGCAGGTGGGGACGAACGGCCGCCTGACGCCGCGGGCCCACGTGGACCCGGTGGAGGTCGGCGGCGTAACGGTTCGGCACACGACGCTGCACAACGCCGATCACGTCGCGAAGCTCGGGTTGAAGATCGGCGACAGCGTGTTCCTCGAGCGCGCGGGAGACGTGATCCCCCAGGTGATGGGGGTCGCGAAACCGGCCGAGGGCGAGGCGCCGGAGGATTGGGACGAGCGCATTCCGGAGGAGCTCTTCGAGGAACCGGCCGTCGGCGGGGATGGGGAGGTCGGCGCGGAACGGCGCGTTCGCGAAGGCGTGCTCTGGCGGTTCGGGACGAGTTTCGAAATGCCCGAGCGCTGTCCCGCCTGTGGAACGGCGACCGTGCAGGAGGGCAAGTATTGGCGCTGCCCGAACGACCTCGCCTGCCCGCCCCAGCTCGTGGGTCGGACCGAGCTGCTCTGCGGGCGCAAGGCGTTCGAGATCGACCGCCTCGGCAAGAAGCTCATCCGCCAGCTCTTCGAAGCGGGACTCCTCGAAAGCCCGGCCGACGTCTTCCATCTCGACCCCGAGAAGCTCCTCGAACTCGAACGTTGGGGGAGAAAGAGCGTCGACAACCTGATGGCCCAACTCGAGGAGCGGCGTCGCGTTCCCTTCGATCGTTTCCTCGTCGCCCTCGCGATCCCCGAGGTGGGCTCGGCCACCGCGAAGCTGCTCGCGCGCAGTTTTTCGGACCTCGAGCGCCTCGCGGCGGCGAGCGAAGAGGAACTCGTCACCCTCGAGGGGATCGGCCCCGAAATGGCGCGTTCGATCCGCACCTGGTTCGAACGGGACTCTTCGAAGGCGTTCCTCGCTCGGCTCCTCGAGCGGGTGGAGGTGCTCCCTCTCGAAACCTCCGGGCAGGCCGGAGGGCCGCTCGCGGGCAAGGCGCTGGTGTTCACCGGCACCCTCGAAGAGCTTTCGCGCGCCGAGGCGAAGCGCCTCGCCGAGGAGGCGGGAGGGCGCGTGACGAGCTCGATCAGCGCGAAGACGGACTTCCTCGTCGTGGGGGCGAAGCCCGGCTCCAAGCGCAAGAAGGCCGAGGACCTGGGGGTCCGGGTGCTCGAGGAAAAGGAATTCCTGGATCTGGTTCGCGGCACGGATTCCCCCGCGGAGGGATCCGGGGATGTAGAGTAGGAGGCCCTGGAAGGCCGCTCCGGGCGAGAACGGGGAGGGTTTACCTACTTTTTCGGCCGCCGCGCTTTGCTCCGCCCGTAGAGAACTCCGGCCGGCATGCCCGGTTCCACGAAGCCATGACGAACGACGAGAAAGACCCCGACGAAGAGTTGGTCCCCGCCGACCGCGCCCACGAGCTCCCCGAGGAGCTGCGCGGGGAGGAGGTCGGGGCCCTGGTCGAGCGCGCCCAGGCCGGGGATGGGGAGGCGCTGAACGAGCTGTTCACGCGCTACCACGGAACGCTCGTGGACATGGCTCGGCGCAGGCTGGGTCCCAAGCTGCGGCGCAAGGAGGATCCCGACGACCTCGCCCAGACGACGTTCCGCGAGGCGACGCGGGATTTCGGTCGCTACGAGTACCGCGGGGAGGACTCGCTCCTGCGCTGGCTCATGATGATCCTGTCGAACAAGATTCGGGACAAGGCGGAGTACTACTCGGCGGGCAAGCGGGACATGACCCGGGAGCGCTCGGTGGAGTTCGCGCGGCCGGACGACGAAGGAGACCGCATGGTCTACGACCCGCCGTCGGAGGACCTCTCGGTGACGCGCCAGGTCCAGCGCGAGGAGGAGTTCAAGATCCTCCGGGAGGCACTCGAGGACCTTTCGGACGACCACCGTTCCGCGATCGCGCTCGTCTTCTTCCGCGGCTTGACCCTGCGGGAGGCCGGCAAGCGGCTGGGCGGCCGGTCCGAGGACGCCGTCCGGATGCTCCTGCGGCGCGCCGAGGCCAAGATGCGCGACCTGACGCGCTCGCGCCTCGCGAAATAGCCCGGCCGAGCTTGCCCCGCCGGGGGCTTCGGTCTACCCTTCCCGCGCTTCCCGCTCCCGCGGAACAGCACGTGGGCCACTAACTCAATTGGTAGAGTGCCATGTTCACAGCGTGGAAGTTACTGGTTCGAGTCCAGTGTGGCCCACCACCGCGGAGACGTCGTTGAAAAGTCGTGCGCTCCGCTCGAGTTGAACACGCCCGGGAGGGTTCACTCCTCGATCGGTTCCAGCGGGAAGAGCGGGTTCGGAACGCATTCCCGCGCGAGGATCGATCGCAGACGGGCGGTGAGTTCCGGACGCTCCGCCGCGAGGTCGTGCTCCTCGTGCGGGTCGGCTTCGAGATCGAAGACCTCGAGCGCGGCCGAGGCGCCGTCGCGGCGGATGTGGCGCTGGACCGCCTTGTAGCGCCCGTCGATGACGGCGCGCTGTCCGCCATACTCGAAGAACTCCCAGACGAGCGGATGGGCGCGTTCTCCGGGGTCCTCGCCCAGCAGGACCGGGAGTAGGCTCTCGCCGTCGAGTCCCTCCGGCGCCTCGAGCTGGGCGACATCCGCGATCGTCGGGAACACGTCCTGGAAGCCCGAGACGAACTCCGTCGTCGTCCCGGCGGGAACGTGCCCCGGCCAGCGTGCGATCATCGGCACGCGAAGTCCGCCCTCGAAGACGCTTCCCTTTCGGCCGCGCAGTCCGCCGGTGCTCTCGAAGAACTCCGTGTCCACGCCGCCGACATCGTGGGTGGGACCGTTGTCGCTCGAGAACAGGATGAGCGTGCGGTCGGCGATCCCGAGTTCGTCGACGAGGTCGAGGATCTTCCCGACGTGGTCGTCGAGCTGCGAGATCAGAGCCGCGTAGGCGGCGTGCGGACGGGGGTGGGGGAGGTAGCCGCGGGTGCCGAGGTAGGGTTCCTCATCCCATTCGGTGGGGTAGCGCTCGAGCCATTCGTCGAGGGGTTGGAGCGCGACGTGGGGCTCGACGAACGGTGCGTATAGGAAGAAGGGTTCGGCGGCGTGCTCGCGGAGGAACGCGAGCGACATCTTCGCGATCAGCTCGGGCGCGTACTGGTCGCCGCGGAATCGCGCAAAGGAATCGGGCGCCTCGACGAGCTTCTGGTGGGGGGAGAAGCGCGGGTTGTCGAGCGGATAGCGTTCGGCGTTGAGCCAGAGGTGGTCGGGGTAGAGGTTGTGTGCCTGACGTTGGCAGTTGTAGCCGAAGAACAGGTCGAACCCGTGATCGTTCGGGTCGCCGCTCGAGCCCACCGGCCCGAGGCCCCACTTGCCCATCGCCCCGGTCGCGTATCCGGCGCCGCGCAGGAACGCGGGCAGGAGCAGGGAATCGGCCGAGATCGGCCACTGCCCCTCGGGCTGCACCTCCTTGTTGCCGCGGATCTCGGCTCGAGCGAGTTCGTGTCCCGAGAGCAGCACGCAGCGAGCAGGCGCACACACCGGGGCGCCCGCATAGTGCCGCGTGAAGCGCATCCCCTCGCTCGCCATGCGGTCGAGGTTTGGAGTCCGGATCTTCTTCTGTCCGTAGCAGCCCAGCTCTCCCCAGCCCAGGTCGTCCGCGAGGATGTAGATGATGTTCGGAGGCCGGTCCTCCTGGGCGGCGGCGGGGAGAGACGCGGCGAGGAGCGCGACAACCGCGAGGAGGGAGTGCGGGGGCGTTCGCTTCCATCGACGAATGTTCCTGGATCGCGTCATCGCTCGAACTCCTCCGGTTGTGGTCCGCGAGCGCGGTCCGTTCTACCTCGCCGATTCCCCGGCGTCGAGGGAGGCTACCTCGGTTCAGTCCGTCTCGAGTTGCAGGGTGACGTGCGCGACCCGAAAGCTCTCCCACAGGCGCGCGCAGATCGATTCGCGCAGGGACGAGGTTTGGGAGACGGACGTGTCGCCCGCGACGACCACATGGGCGGTCAGGCAGACGTAGCCGCTCGTGATCTCCCAGATGTGGAGGTCGTGGACGTCGTGGACGCCGGGTTCCGCGCGCAGGAGTTCTTCCACCTCTTCGGGAGCCACGCCTTCCGGGCTACGCTCGAGCAGGATCGAGCAGGAAGAGCGCAGCAGCCCGTAGCCCCACCACAGGATCACGAGGGCGACCGCGAGGCTCAACACCGGATCGATCCAGCTCCAGCCGGTCTGCATCAGGACGACGCCGCCGATCACGATCACCACGGAAGAGAAGAGGTCGCCGAGCATGTGCAGGAGGGCGCTCTTCGTGTTCAGGTCCTCGGCGCCCGAGCGACCGAGGATGAACGCGGTGAGGATGTTCACGACGAGTCCCAGGATCGCGACCGCGATCATCTCGGGTCCGTCGATCGGGATGGGGTCCTGGAGTCGTTCGACGGCTTCCCAGACGATCCAACCGGTCAGGACGAAGAGGCCGATCGCGTTGAAGAGCGAGGCCAGGATCTCCGCGCGGAAGAGGCCGTAGTGCGAGCGGGAGGTGCGAGGGCGCGACGCGATCCGGATCGCGATCCAGCTCACCCCGAGCGAGACCGTGTGGCTGAGCATGTGCACCGAATCCGAGAGCAGCATCAGGCTGCCCGTGAGCACGCCGGCGACCGCCTCGATCACCATCGTGACGACGGTCAGGATCATCGAGATCGCGAGGGCGCGCCGCTGGCGAGGGCGGTGAGCTTCGACCCCGTCCACCGAATGCGTGTGGGGCGCGGGGTGGGAATGCGGTGCCGACGAGCAGGTGTGCCCGTGCGCATCCCGTTCCACCACGGGGGAGTGGTGGGCACAGCAGGCGCTGGGGGTGTGCTCGAAGGTCATGGGGATGCCGGAGCCAAGGATAGGGCGGCCGGGGACGGGATCCCGTTCGGATCGACCAGATTCCCGCCGCGACTCGACCCGAAGTCGGCTCCCCTTCCCCCCCGGGCCCCCGGCGTGGTGCTCACATCCCGATGACGACGGTCGCTCCGTTGCAGAGCGTCAGGCCCTGGGCATCGAAGACCCCGGCCTGGGCGGTCGCCTGGGCTCCGAGCAGGTCGAGGAGTACCGGAATCGAGCCGAAGGTCAGGGACTGCTTGCCCGGGGTGAGCACGGGTTGGAGGAGCATCGTGTACCGCGGGGAGTTCAGGTCGACGAGGATCTCACCCGCGGGCAGGAAGGTGCCGGCGGACGGCGCGGAGTAGGCGACCACCACGACGGCCGCGGCCGTGGGGAACGGGAAGGTCGACACGAATCCTGTCCAAAGGCCCCCGAGGATCGGAGGATCCGGGACGAAGCAGACCCGGTTCGCTCCGCTGCCGTTGTGGAGCTGGGACGTTGCCGGACGCAGGTCGAGGTCGAACTGGGTCGTCGCGCTCCCGCCGATCCCGGAGACGGTCATCGAGACCGTGTAGCGCTTCTTCTGGGACGCGGAAACCAGGGAGTATTCGTGGAGTGGATCCGGGGTTGTGGAGGTCGTTCCGTCTCCGAAGTCCCAGAGCCACGAGCCGACGTTGTTGACGGTGTCGTCCCGGAACTGGATGTCGATGAGGCCGGACGAGACGTATCTCGAGATGCTGGCGGAAACGGACGGGATCGGAGGCTGGAACCCCGAACCGTCCAGCTCCAGAACGAGCGCGGTGTTCTCCCGCGCGACGCCGACCACGAGCTCGGCCATGCCGTCGCCGTCGAGATCCCCGAGGTCGGCCAGGCCGAGATCGGCCTCCGAATCGAAGTTCAGGTACTCGTATGCCTTGGTCCGCTGGGCACCGCGTACGTCTCCGTTCGCTTCGAGGAAGAGGATCCAGACCTCGGGAGTTCCGATCATGTTCTGCCCGGTGGGGGTCTGGGCCTGGGACACGACCAGGTCACCCGCTCCGTTTCCGTCGAGGTCGCCCAGGGCCGAGAGGGCGCTTGCGAACCGACCGTTTCCGAAGCTCAACCCCGGCGTCGAATTCCCGATCGTTCGGAGGCCGATGCTGAGCCCGGCCGGGTCCAGGTAGAGGATGCGGATCTCCCCGTGGAGCCCGTCCGCGGTCGGGGCTCCCACCGCAAGGTCCGGAACCCCGTCACCGCTGCGGTCGCCGATGCCTGCTACGGCCGTTCCGAATCCGTCGCCGAGGGAGAGCGTTCCCGCGATCGCCCCTCCGGTCGTATTGCTGAGGCGTTGGAACCTGCGCACCGTTCCGTCCGGCCGGAGGAAGAGGATCATCACGAAGGGCCACCGGAGTTTCCCGGGGGCGCCCACCGCGAGTTCGGGAATCGAATCGCCGTCGAGGTCACCGATGTTCGCGAGGGACGAGCCGAACGCGACGGAGGTCGCCAGGTTCACGTTGAGGCCCGCGCGACCGCTGGCGATCAGCACTTGCCGGGAGATGAGTCCGTTGGCACCCACGGAAAGGATCCAGACGCCACCACGCCCACCATCGGCTCCGGGAGCTCCGACGGCGATCTCCGGGTCACCGTCCGCATCGATGTCTCCGAGGTAGGCAGCGCTCGATCCGAACCCCGCGTTGCCCACTCCAGGTACCGCGCGGAAGTGGGCCTTGCCGTCGGAGACCTCGCGCTCGGCTCGGACGCTCCCGTCCGCGTTGAGGGTCAAGAGCCAGAGCGTGTCGCGGGCTTCTTCCCCGACGGCGAGGTCCGGAACGCCGTTGCCGTCGAGGTCGCCGAGCCGGGCCGTGGAGCTCCCAAAGTTCCGGGCCGAGGTCCCGACGAAGCCGGAAGCTCCGGGTTCGATGGGACGGATCGAGCGCACACTGCCGGTCTGCCCGATGGCTGGGGCGGCCGTGAAGGCGAAAAGGGCGAGGGCGCAGCGGACGGATCGGGGGGCAAGGGATTGCATCGGAAGGGAGCTCGGGTGGATGCGAGCTGGAAGCGGCCCAGGCTATCCCGGGGGGCGGAATCGCGCAGGAGGGCCTTCGGCCGAAATGTATTCCGGGGGCCTTTGGGTGCCCCGAATCGGCAGTTTCCTTGAGGCCCGGGGGACTCGGTGCCGAAATCGACGGAGCCTGGATCCCTGCCCGGGGCCGGGCGGGCGACTTGTCGAGCCCCTCCTCGTGACGAATCAAACCCCGAACACCACCGGCTGGCGGCGTCTCCTGTCCGGAGCTGGCCTGCGCGGATGGCTGCGCGAGCGGCGCAGGGAACGCAAGGAACTGCTCTGGCAGCGCCAGCAACAGCGCGACGTGTTCCGGAACATCATCCTGGCGACGCGCAGGATCCAGGACGTCCAGCGCACCTTCGCGGAGGACGTGGAAGAGGTGCGGGGGCTCCGCGCTCACCTGGAGCACGCTCGGCCGGAAATGGAGCGCCTGGGGGGAGCGTTGGAGTCGTCCCAGGAGGTCTTCGAGAGGCTCAGCGAGAAGCTGGAGAGGAGCGAGGAGGCGGCGGGCGCCCACCTCGAGAACCTCGAGAGGCACCTCACCGCGCATGCCGAGCGGCTCGAGGCGCACCTGCACGAGCTCGAGGCGAGGCTCGCCGCGAGCGAAGCGGCCCTCGCGGCCCGAATCGATGGACTGGCCGGGCAGGGGGAACGGGAGCGATTGCAGGAGATGGTGAACTCCCTCGAAGCGACCCTCGCGCTGCGAGGCCAGGAGCTGCGGGAGGTGCGGGCGAGTCTCGCCGCCCTGCGTGCGAAGGAGAAGGGGCCGAAGGACGGGGACGGGCGCGCGGTGGAGCTCCTCAACGAACAACTGAAGGCCGAGAGGGCCCGGCGCGCGAAGATCGAAGCGCAGCTCGAGGAGGAGCGAGCACGGACCGAGGAACTCGAGGCCGAGGTGCGGAACGCGTTCCTGCGGGCATCCGAGGACGAGAAGGCGCGACGCGCGATGGAGGAGGCGAGCGCGTGCCTCGAGGGGCGCATCGACGAGATGCAGTCCCTGGTGGAGGGCGTGGGCCGCGGCGCCAACGACGGAGCCCCGTCGGCGGCCCGAGAGGCCGCGGAGCTGAACGCGCTGAAGGAACGGCTGCGCGAGTCGGAGATCGCTCGCCTCGATCTCGAAGCGCGGCACGAGCGGGAACTCGGGGACTTCGCCGAGCACAGCCGCGAACGCGTTGCGGCCTTGACGGCCCGCGTGCAGGAACTCGAATCGGCTCTCGCCGCCGCGGTCGAAGCGCAGATCCACGGCGAGGCGGCCTGCGAGCCCTACCTCCCCGAACTCCCCGACGAAGCCCGCCCGAGCGGGCTCTCCGACCTGATGGGAGGGAGCGAGGAAGCGGTCTGAATCGCGCGCGGCGGTGGGGGATTCCCCCTGGAGGATGCCCGTCTCGGTGCCCGGCTCGGAGCATCACCCAGCGGGAATCCCCCCTCGCACCTCGCGATCAGAGCGCCCGGATTCGCTTCACCTCTTCGGTCAGCGCGGGCACGACTTCGAAGGCGTCGCCGACGATGCCGTAGTCGGCGACCTTGAAGATCGGAGCTTCGGCGTCCTTGTTGATCGCGACGATGACCTTCGAGGTCTTCATCCCCGCCAGGTGCTGGATCGCGCCCGAGATCCCGGCGGCGATGTAGAGTTGGGGCGAGACGGTCTTGCCGGTCTGGCCGACCTGCTCGGAGTGCGGCCTCCAGCCGGCGTCGACGACCGCGCGGCTCGCGCCGACCGCGGCGTTGCCGAAGGCGGCGGCGAGTTCCTCGAGGATCCCGAAGCCCTCCGCACTCCCCATTCCGCGCCCGCCGGCGACGACCACCGGGGCCTCGCTCACGTCCATCGGGCCGCCCTCCTTCGCGTCGAGCGCGGTGCGCTTGGCGAGGCCCTCGCCGAGGGCCGGGCCGTCGACGATCTCACCCGGACCGGCCTGATCGCTGGCGGCGAAGACGTTCCGGCGCAGGGTCGCGCAGACGACCTGAGCGTTGCTCTTGAGATTCGCGAGCAGCTTGCCCGCGAGCCACGGACGCTGCAGAACGATCCCGTCGCCTTCGACCGTCACCGCGACGCAGTCGGAGAGCAGCGTCGAGTCGAGGAGTGCGGCGATGCGCGGTGCGAGGTCGCGGCCGCTCGAGGTCGCGCTGGCAAAGAAGGCGCTCGCGCCGTTCTCGCCGGCGACTTCCGCGACCGCCTTCGCGATCGCGTCCGGGCTGAGGGTGTCGCCGGAGAGCACGACCGCCTTGGCCGCGCCGGCCGCTCCCGCGGCGGCTTCCCGGGCGCCTTCCCCGAACAGGACCGCGACGACGTTGTCGGAGACGCTCCGGGCCGCACCCAGGGCTTCGAGGCTCGCGCGCTTCGGGGCGCCGTCCTTGTGCTCGACGTAAACGAGGATGGTGGACATCGCAACAACTCCTAGAGCACTTGGGCTTCGTTCTGCAGGGCTTCGATGAGAGCGGGGACGGCGGCGGCGCCCTCTCCGACGATGCGGCCCTCCTTGCGGGCCGGCGGCAACTCGAGCGAGACGACTTCCACCTGGTTCGATCCTTCGGGGGCGGGGGTTTCGTCTAGCGGTTTCTTCTTCGCCGCCATGATCCCCTTGAGGCCCGCGTAACGCGGCTCGTTCAGGTCCTTCTGGCAGGTGATCACCGCGGGCAGGGAGAACGAGAAGGTCTCGATCCCGTCGTCGGCCTCACGCTTCGCGGTGCCGCCGTTCTCGGAGAGGTCGAGCTCGACCACGTCCGTGACGCAGGCCCAGCCGAGGAGCGTCGCGAGCATCGGACCGACCGACGCGTTGTCGCGGTCCGTGGCGAGGCGGCCGCAGAAGACCACGTTCGCGCCGAGCTCGGCGACCTTCTCCTTGAGCGCCTTCGCGGTGGAGAGGGCGTCTCGGTCGGCCCAGTTCTCGTCGACGAGGGTGATGCCCTTGTCCGCGCCCTTCGCGAGGCACTCGCGCATCTCCTTCTGTGCTCCGGCGGGGCCGAGCGTGATGACGGTGACCTCACCACCGAGCTTCTCCCTGGTCTTCACGGCCTCCTCGACCGCGATCTCATCGTAGAAGGAGACCATGTACTGGACGCCGGAGGCATCGAGGTGCTTGCCGTCCGCGCTGACCTGCGCGACGAGGTCCGTCGTCGGGACCCGCTTCATCAGTGCGACGATGTTCATGAAGGGCCGTTCCTGGCTGCTGGGATGGGGATTCAGGGCACGCGAGGTGCCCGAAAAGGGCGAGCATGATAGGGAGAGGGCCTTCCCGCGGCAACCGCCGGGACCTGTCGGGGATCAAGGGGCGGGCGTGCCGGGACCCCTCAGCCGAGTCCGCGCTGTTCCTCGGCGCTGACCCCGCGGACCGGCCGGTCGAAGCTGCGGCCGAGGTAGACCTCGCGCACCCGGGGATCGGCGATGAGCTCCTCCGCGGTCCCTTCCCGCAGGATCTGGCCCTGGTGGATGATGTAGGCACGATCCACGCTCTCGAGCGTCTCCCGGACATTGTGGTCGGTGATCAGGACCCCGAGACCGCGGTCGCGGAGGCCCCGCACCAGCCCCTGGATCTCCTCCACCGCAATCGGATCGACCCCGGCGAAGGGCTCGTCGAGCAGGAAGATCGACGGGTGCGTGGCCAGCGCCCGGCAGATCTCCAGCCGGCGCCGCTCGCCTCCGGACAGGGTCTCGGCGATGTTCGTCGCCAGGCGGACGAGGTCCAGCTCCTGGAGGATCTCGTCCGCCCGGATGCGCTGCTGGCGGCGCGTCAGCTTGGTCGTCTCGAGGACCGCGAGGATGTTGTCGCGGACGGTCATCTTGCGGAAGACGCTCGCCTCCTGGGGCAGGTACCCCATCCCGAGACGCGCTCGGCGAAACATCGGCATGCGCGAGCATTCCCGCCCCTTGAGCCAGACCTCACCCGCGTCGGGGTGTGTCAGCCCGACCGTCATCCGGAAGGTGGTCGTCTTCCCGGCGCCGTTCGGGCCCAGGAGTCCGACGATCTCCCCCTTGCGGACGTGGAACGAGACTCCGTCCACGACGCGCCGCTTGCGGAACGCCTTCACGAGGCCCCGGGTCTCGAGGAGGGCGTCGGCGTGCGGAGAGGGTGCGGAGGGGGAGCGCATGGGGGGCAGTCTAGCCCGCGCCCCACGCAAACAGACCACTGTGGGGGGGCAATCGGGTGTCCTCGGGGGAGAACGCCGCGGGGGCGACCGCATTTGAGGAGGGAAGGGGCCCCAAGGACGGCTGGGGAGGCAGGCGCCGGCGCGGGCGGGGGTTGCTCCGGATGGGTGTGGATAACTCGTGGACAACCAGAGGCGCGGTGAGCCGCCCGCTGGTTCTCAGGCATCGGGATTACGGGATAGTACCGAGGGGGCTGGGTCCGTCGCCAGGAGATCGAGATTCGAACTCCTTGAAAATCAACGACTTAGGGAAATGGGATCGAAACTCGCGTCGAAGATTTGGGGGACTGGACTTGCCAGGCGATGGGATGCTCGTTCCTGGCCCCTGCCAAAATGTGCCGGTTCGCCGCTGTGGATAAGCGACTCCGACACCGGGCCGTTGACGCAAGTAGCGAAGGGACAGGGGATTGGGTCAATGGAGCCAGGTCAGGCGCCACATCCGGCGGGAGATGGAGATGGGCCAGAAGACCGAAACCGCCCGTCCCGTGATCAGCTCGCGGGGCACGAGCGGGGCCGGGGTGCCCTGGAGGCTGCGACCTTCCACGCGGCTCTCGGGGAGCCAATGGAGGTCTCCGAATCGGTCGCGGAAGACCCATCCCGGCTCGTCGCCGAAGCGCACCGCGATCGGGTTCGCCTGGGAGGACCCGGGGCGGTAGTTCCCCTTCTTCGTGACGCGCACTCCATCCTCCTCGAACGTGAACGTCGCGAAGCGCCAGTCCCGGCTGTCGGCCGAGTCGCGCGTGTTGTCCCCGAGCATCACGTAGTGCCCCTCGGGGATCTCGACGATCCAGGGAGCGGACGGGTTGGCGGGCCAGAAGTAGTAGACGTCCCGGTAGGGCATCAGGTCCTCGAAGAGGGCGCCGGACCCGGCCACCTCGACCCGAATCGAACTCGTCGGCTTTTCGACGGGGTCGACGTCGAGCGTGCAGAGGACATCGTCGCCCCACTCGAGCGTGAGCCGGTCGTCGATGTTTTCCACCGCGAAGCGCTGGGCGTCCCCCGGCTCGAGCCGGGCGTCCTCTTCGCTCCTGATCGATGCGAGTTCCTCCCCCGTGCCGATGCGAAGGACCCGGATCGAGGCGCGCGTGCCGGCCGGCGAGGCCGGGCCGGGGAGGATGAACTGGCAGGAGCGGTCCCCCTCCGAGAGCACGAGGGTCACCGTCTCGGTCCCCTCTTCCGGGGTGACTTCCCCCTCGAGCCGCAGGTCGCCCACCGGAAGAAAACCGCGGTCGGTCGGCTGAATCTCACCGCGTACCGAGTCGGGGTAGCCGTCCGAATAGCGGTTGCGGATCGAGCCCTCGTCGGGACGGAAGAGCGCTTGGCCGGCACCGACTGCGCGGATCGTCCGGCCCTTGAAGTGCCAGCCGCTGGTCCCGGCTCCCATGCGCCACTCCAGCCGGCGGGCGTCCTTCGGCTGCAGGCTCTTCCACATCTCCTCCCGCACCGGCTCGGGGCGTCGCAGGATCCGCCAGGGCTCTCCTTCGCCGGAGCGCGTCCACAGGTCGCCGTACTGGATCTTGAAGTCCTCTCCGCCGATCCCGACCAGCCGCTTGACCATGATGCGCGACTCCTCGAGCGGATGCTTGAAGACGACGATCTCGAAGCGCTTGGGGTCGCGGTAGTGGAACGACAGCTTGTCCACGACGATGCGATCGAAGACCTGGGTCTGGGGGCTGCCCATGAGTGTCGGCTGCATCGATCCGCTCGGGATCTTGGAGATCTCCAGTAGGAAGACCTTGAAGATCAGAGCCACCGCGACCGCCATCGTCAGGGCCTCGATGTTCTCCCGCCAGGGATGCTTGTCCTCGCGATTCTTCTTCATCAGTGGATCCACTTCAGCCGGACCAGGTGCCTGAGCGGGTCGAGGGGCCAGAAGACGGCCAGTGCCTTGCCCTGGAACATTTCGCGTGGCACGAACGGCGCATTCTCGGGCGGGAGCTTGCGAGAGTTGCGCTGGTGGAAGATGTGGCGTTCACCGTATTCATCCACGAGCAGGAGCTTGGTTCCGTCCTCGTCGCCGTATCCGAAGACGCGTGGGTTCTCGTTGCCGCGGTCGTTTCCCCGCAGGATCCTTTCCCCGCCACCGCCCTCGGTGACCGAGTAGCGGAGATAGTGCCAGGCGCGGCTGTCGCTGGAGTCCTGGGTGTTGTCGCCGAGCATGTAGTAGGAGCCTTCCGGGATCGTGACGAGCCAGCGACCCTCCGACAGATAGTAGATGTCGCGGTAGACCATCAGGTCCTCGAAATCACAGCGTGCATCGCCCGGGCCGTCGAGTTCGATCGAGACCGAGGAGCTTTGGTCCGAAGCGGGCGGGATGTCGAGTGTGAGGAGAGGGTCGCCGTCGAGTTCGAGGCTCAGACGATCGTCGATGTTCTGAACGGCGAAGCGCGTTTCTCGGCCCGCATCGAGCCGCCGGGGGGACGGGGTCTCGATCGTGGGCGGGGGATCCTGGCCCGGCCAGGGCAGTCTCCCGTCGAGGCGGACCTCGATGCGCGGCTTCGCGTCGGCATTCGCCGCCGGCCCGGGCAGGTGGAAGACGTAGTGGCGAAGCCCCTCACGAAGTCCCAGACGGATTTCCTGAACGGCGCCATCGGGGCGCACGGTTCCGTCGAGCCGCAGGTCGCCGACCGCGTGGAATCCGTCGAACCCGCGTCTCCCGCGGCGGCTCTCCATGTACGGAAGGACCGCTTCGGGGTAGCCGTCGAGGTAGTGGTCCATGATCGAGCTGTTCTTCGGTCGAAAGGCGGTGCGTCCGGGACCGCGGGCGCGGATCGTGCGGCCCTCGTACTCCCATGCTGCGCCGCGGGTTTCGCCGCGCGGTGGCCCCCAGCTCGAAACCGGCGGGTCGGAGAGATCGAGACGCTTCCAGGTCGCACCCTGGACGGCCTTCGGGCGGCGCAGGATCTCCCAGGGTCGATCGCCGTCGGGGCGGTGCCACAGATCCCCATTCTCGATCTTCAGTTCCTCGGGCCCGATACCGACCACGCGCTTGACGAAGTTCTGCGAACGGTCGAGCGGATAGCGGAACACCGCCACGTCCCAGCGCTGGGGATCCCCAAGAACATAGGAGAGCTTGTCCACGAGGATGCGGTCTTCGATGCCCGACCGCTCGTCGCCGATCAGCGTCGGCTGCATCGAGCCCGTCGGGATCTTGTAGGCCTCGATGATGAAGCCCTTCAGGAAGAGCGCCATGACGACCGCCATCGTCATCGCTTCGATGTTCTCGCGCCAGGGCCGCTTCTCGCCCTTCACTTGCCTTCTCGATCTCCGAGGACGGATAGGAAGGCCTTCTGCGGGATGTCGACGTTCCCCACCTGGCGCATCCGGCGCTTGCCCGCCTTCTGCTTCTCGAGCAGCTTGCGCTTGCGCGAGATGTCACCGCCGTAGCACTTCGCGGTGACATCCTTTCGCAGCGCGGCGATGTTCTCGCGGGCGATGATCTTGCCGCCGACGGCCGCCTGCAGCGGGATCTCGAACATGTGCCGCGGGATCTCCTTGCGCAGCTTCTTGATGACCGCGCGGCCACGCTGGTCGGCCTGATCCGCGTGGCAGATGCTCGACAGGGCATCGACGTCTTCCCCGTTCACGAGGATGCGCAGCTTGACGAGGTTGTCCGGGCGGAAGTCCACGATCTCGTAGTTCAGCGTCCCGTAGCCGCTCGTCGCCGACTTCAGCTTGTCGTAGAAGTCGTAGATGATCTCGGCCAGCGGGATGTCGTAGACGAGCTGCACGCGCGTCTGGGAGAGGTACTCCTGGCGGACGTAGACCCCGCGGTGGTCGTTGCAGATCTGCATCATCGGGCCGATGTAGTCCGACGGGATCAGGATCGTGGCGCGGGCGATCGGCTCGAGGAGACGCTCGTACTGCTCCGGGAGCTGACCGGGCGAGTGGATCTCGACGAGTTCCTTCCCCAGAACCTGGACGCGATAGGTGACCGTCGGAGCGGTCTGGATCATGTCCAGGTCGTGTTCGCGCTCGAGCCTCTCCTGAATGATCTCCATATGGAGTAGCCCCAGGAAACCGCAGCGGAAGCCGAACCCGAGCGCCTCCGAGGTGACGGGGTCGAACGAGAACGAGGAGTCCGAGAGCGAGAGTGTCTCCAGAGCCTCCCGCATGCTCTCGAAGTCGCCGCTGTTGGTCGGATAGAAGTCCGCGAACACCATGTGCATCGGGGGCTTGTATCCGGGGAGCGGGTCCAGCGCGGGTCCCTTGTCGAGGACGATCGTGTCGCCGATGCGGACGTCTCCGAGGCTCTTGATGTTCGAGATGAAGTAACCCACCTCGCCGGCCCCGAGGGATTCCGTCTTGCTCATGCGCGGCGTGAAGCGTCCGAGTTCGAGGGCCTCGTATGCCTTGGCCGTCGTCATCATCCGGTAGCGCTCGCGTCTGCGCAGCGTTCCATCGACCACCCGCAGGTAGACGATGATGCCGCGATACTCGTCGTACTGCGCGTCGAAGATCAGGGCACGGACCGGTGCGTCGGGATCCTCGGTGGGGGCCGGGATGCGCTCGACGATCGCGTCGAGCACCGCGTCGACGCCCTTGCCCGTCTTCGCGGAGACCGGGAGGTTGTCGGTGGCGTCGATCCCGATCGCCTGTTCGATCTCCTCGGCGATCTCATCGGGACGCGCGTGCTGCAGGTCGATCTTGTTGAGGACGGGGATGATCTCGAGGTCGGCTTCGACCGCGAGGTAGGCGTTCGCGACGGTTTGGGCCTCGACCCCCTGCGATGCGTCGACGAGCAGGAGCGCTCCCTCGCACGCCTGCAGGCTCTTTTCGACCTCGTAGTTGAAGTCCACGTGCCCCGGCGTGTCGATCAGGTTGAGCTGGTAGCGCTCGCCGTCCTTCTCGTGCCAGATCGTGACCGCGCGCGCCTTGATCGTGATCCCACGCTCGCGCTCGAGCTCCATGTCGTCGAGCAGCTGCGCCCGCATCTCACGCTTTTCCACCGCCCCGCAGAGCTCCATCATTCGGTCCGCGAGCGTCGACTTGCCATGGTCGATGTGCGCGATGATGGAAAAGTTCCGGATCTTCGAGGGGTCCACGGTTCGGAGGGAGTTGGGGAGTCGGGGTGGAGTGGGCGCGGATGATAGCGCCGCACGCCCCAGGGTGATGCCCGGTTCGAGGAGATCTACCACGGGTGACGCCCGAATTCCGTGCCCGGTCTGGCTTGGCCAAACCGGGCACGGAATTCGGGCGTCACCCGTGGTAGATCAGGGCGCGCCTCCCCGCGGGGGAGACGCGCCCTCGAGAACGACCGGGCCGAGGCCCCAGGGGATCAGATCGCCTGGCGGATCGGGGTCGAGATGTCCGCGGCGGCGCCGCGCGGGGTGCGCAGCGAGTCGAGGAAGATCAGGAGCGCGTCGTGGTCCGCGGTCGAGAGGTTCCCGAAGGCGGTGGCGGCTGCTTGACCTTCCCCACCGTGCATTTGGATCGCCTCGTCGAGGGTCAGCGCGCGACCGTCGTGCAGGTACGGGGCGGTGTCGCCGATGCCCCACAGGCGCGGTGTGATGAAGAAGGGGTCGAGTGCGCTGCCCGTGGTCTCGGCGAGGGCCGGGCCCATGTCATGGCGCTTGAGGTCCGAGAACATGTTCACGAGAGCGCCACCGTTCGGTCCACGCTGGAAGCCGGCCGGGCCGTTGATGAGGTCCGTCGTCGTGTAGACGTTTGCGGTGGGATCGGTCGCATCCTCGGGATACGCGAGCGGAAGGAACGGGGACGTCGTTTCGAACATCGGTGTGTGGCAATCCGCGCAGCCGATCGTGCGGAAGACGTTCTTGCCGCGGCGCACGGCCGGGTTCCGGCGCTTGACCTGCACCGGGTGCTCGAGGTTCGTGCCGAAGATGTGCATCACCGAGAGTTCCCCGACGAGCACTTCATCGGCGACTCCATCGCCATCGGCGTCGACGCCCGAGCCGACGAGTTCGGCGGCCTGCATGCCGAGGTGGAACTGGAGAGCACCGATGTCGAAGTCGCGGACGGAGATGAACTCGCCCTTGCGACCGAAGGGGCGCACGACGAGGTCGGGCTCGATCCCCTCGACGTTCGACGTATCGAACGTTCCGGTGACGGCGTCATAACTGATGGATCCGAAGCTGATGCCCTTGGCGATGAGCGGGACGACCATGCCGGGATTCGCCTGGGCCACGGCCTTGCGTGCCTGCAGTTCGATGGTCATTTCCTTGCCGACCATCTCCACGCCGCCGGCTCCGAAGAGGAACGGCGGGTTGATCAGACGCCCGTTGACGTTGGCGATCGTGTCGCCGTCCAGGTCCTCGATGTCGATCTGGGAAACTCCGGCGAACGCGCTCGCGTTGATGCCGCCGACTCCAGCGATTCCGAGGGTCGGTGGGATGGTGGCCATGCTCACGAAGGCGTGGCACTCCTGGCAGGTCTGGGCGTCGAGGCCGTTGACGCGCAGCCAGGTTCCGTTGGTGGTGGGGCGGCCGCCGGGGGTGACCGGATCGTTCGGGTCCACCGGGCCGTCACCGTGACCTTCTTCCTTCGTGAAGGGGCGCGTGAACATCTCGAGGCCGAGACGGCGGAGCTGCCTGAGGGTGAAGGTGCCCCCGGTGACCTCAGCTTGCGTGATGCGGTAGCGCACGCCGGGGCCGGTGGCGGCGGTTTGGGTTGTGGCGTTCGTCGCCGTTTGAGCGCTGACGGGCAGGGCCAGGAGCGCGGGAGAGAGGAAAAGGACCTTCAGGAAGAGCGGGCTTTTCATCGGTGAGTCAGGGGCTCTCGGTGAGGAATGGTATAGGGGGACTCCGGGCTTTCCCGGAGCGCCCCCCATGATGGCCCATGCTCTTGAATCCCGATAGGGGCGTTTCGGGGTATGGCGGGACCCTTTGCTCGCCCTTCCGTGCCCGTCAGATGCCGAGCGCCGCGGGGAACGCGCGTACCAGCTGCTCAAGTGCGCGCCCCCGATGGCTGATCGCCGCCTTCTCCACGGGATCGAGCTCGGCAAAGGCCTTCCCCGTTCCCGGCTGGCCCGGCTCGGTGAAGAGGAAGAGCGGGTCGTACCCGAATCCCGACTCACCGCGAGACGCCTCGAGAATGCGACCTCGTACCGTGCCCACGGCCGTGGTGAGAACGGCCGGCGGCGGGCCGGGCGAGGCGAGGACGAGGGCGCAGTGGAATGCGGCTCCGCGCTCTCCCTCCGCAACGCCGTCCAGCAGCCGGAGGAGCTTCGCATTGTTCGCGGAGTCGTCGGAGGGCTCGCCCGCGAAGCGAGCCGAGCGCACGCCGGGCGCCCCGTCGAGGGCGTCCACCGCGAGCCCCGAGTCGTCCGCCAGGGCGTGGAGTCCCGTCGCCGCGGCGGATGCCAGCGCCTTCTTCTCGGCGTTCGCGAGGAAGGTCTCACCGTCCTCTTCCACGTCGTCGATCCCGCCGAGCTCCGCGGGGGTTACCACCTCGATGCCGGAGATCCCGTAGCGGGCGAGGATCGCTTCGAGCTCCGCGCGCTTCTTGGGGTTGTTCGATGCGAGCAGGAGCTTCATGCCCCCGGTTCGATCACCGCGCGTTGGGCCGCGAAGATCTGCTCGATCCCCCCCTTGCCGAGCTCGAGCATGCGTGCGAGAGCGTCGCTGCCGAAGGTCGCTCCCTCCGCCGACCCTTGGATCTCGACGAACTCCCCCTCCCCGGTCATGACCAGGTTCATGTCCACGTCAGCGTTCGAGTCCTCGCGGTAGCACAGATCGCAGAGCGGCTCGCCGTCGACGATTCCCACCGAGACAGCACCGAGTTGCGTCTTCAGAGGCCACTCGCGCAGGATCCGGCGCTTGTTCATCTCGAGCAGGCAGTCGTGCACCGCGAGCCACGCACCGCTGATCGAGACCGTGCGCGTTCCGCCGTCGGCTTGCAACACGTCACAGTCGACCCAGATCGTGCGCTCGGTCATTTTCTCGAATGCGATCACCGCGCGCAGCGAACGGCCGATCAGGCGCTGGATCTCGACCGAGCGCCCGTCGATCTTCCCGGCGCGATCGCGCTGCTTGCGGTTGCCCGTGGACGACGGCAGCATCGCGTACTCGGCCGTCAGCCAGCCCCGTCCCTTGTTCTGCAGGAAAGGCGGCACCTTGTCCTGCCAGCTCGCCGTGCAGAGCACGCGGGTCTCCCCGAAGGATGCGAGCACCGATCCCGGCGCGGTGTTCGTGAAGGCTCGCTCGAAACGGATCGGCCGCACGGCCTCGGGGTTTCTCTTGTCGGGTCGCGGACTCATGTCGGCCCTCTGGTCTGGGGCATGGAGTTGGGGGCGGATCGGAAGGGGGCGGAGATTCTACGCGACCTGGGAGGGGGGACACCCGTCGAGAGTCCTCTCCGCCGACCTTCCGCCCCGGTTTCTTCCCATGGGCCACGGCGCGTCCCCTTTACGGGCCGGGGAATCGCTGCCATCCTCATCCGGAGTCCATGCCCGTTCGCACGAGACGCAGCCTGTTTCTGATCCTTCTGGCGATCTTCCTCGCACAGACGTGGCTCGTCTATTCCGACCCTTCGGGGCGCAAGCTACCCGCTCTGTCGCGAGAAGCGGCCGAGGGGCAGAGGGTGTGGCTGTCCCACAACTGCCAGGCCTGCCATCAAGTGTTCGGGTTCGGGGGATTCCTGGGGCCGGACCTCACGA
>DRLC01000167.1 GCA_011053145.1 Planctomycetota bacterium
GAAACCGGAGACGAGGTCCAGGTGGACAAGAGCCGCTCTCCCTTTCGCATCCCGGAAGAGCACGAGCCCCGGGATCCCGCCTGGGAGTACCAGCTGGGTTTTGCGGCGCCGGTTCACGATGACCTGCTTCCCGATCGCGTGGACGGCGTGCTCTACGCGGCGGTCAACTGGTACTTCGTCCAGCAGATCGCGAGCAGCTCCGTCGTTCGGGACGCTTTTCGCGGACTGGTTCGAGATGCCGACGAACCCTCGCCCTACGCCTGGATCTGGGCCTCGGACGCGGACACGATCCTCGGTCACCCGAACCGAGCGCTCTACGGGAAGAGTGTGTCGCGGGACGTCATGCTTCCCCAGATGACCGAAGCCGTCCTCGGGAGCGACCAGGACTTCGGACTCTTTCCGGAGTACGAGTTCAGGGGCAAGCGCAAGAACGCGGCGTTCCGCCGCTGTGCCGGGCCGGCGGAGGGGGGCTTCGGCTGGGTCGTCGGCGTCGGCATCGACAACGACGACATCTATTCGACCGCCTACGAGCTGCGGAACCTGATCCTGGGCGGTACCGCTGCGGTGCTCGTGATGGCCGTGATCTGGACGTTCCTGATCGCGCGCCGCATGACCGATCCGATCCTGGAGCTGCAGCGCTGCGCGGGTCGCGTTGCCGAGGGAGATCTCGACACACGCGTTTCGATCCGAAGTCGGGACGAACTCGGAGCGCTCGCCGAGGACATGAACCGGATGATCGAGAAGCTCAAGGAGCAGCAACAGGCGCTCGTGCGGGCCGGCAAGGATGCGGCCTGGCGGGAGATGGCCAGGCAGGTCGCCCACGACCTGAAGAACCCCCTCACGCCCATACGCCTCTCGATCGATCTCTTGGAGCGCGCCCGGCGTGAGCGACCGGACGAGTGGGAGGCCATCCTCGAGCGGACGATGGGGCTCGTCCGGCGGCAGGTCACGCACCTGCAGGAGATCGCTGCCGACTTCTACGAGTTCACGGGTGAGGGGAAGCTGAACCTGGAGGACATCGAGCTGTCGGAATTGCTGCAGGAGGTCCTGCACCTCCACGATGCCTGGGCGGTGGAGCTGGGCGTCGAGGTCCAGATCGCCGGGGCGGGGGGCGTCGTCCGTGCGGATCGAGGCAAGCTCCAGCGCGTGTTCGTGAACTTGGTCTCGAATGCGATGCAGGCCATGCCGGAAGGGGGCGAGCTGCGGGTGCTCTGTGAGCAGCGAGACGATGGCGTCCTGGTTTCGGTGCGCGACACGGGGACGGGCCTCGCTCCAGAGGCCCTCGAGCACCTCTTCGAGCCGCATTTCACGACGAAGAGCGAGGGCACGGGACTCGGGCTTGCGATCTCGAAGCAGGTCGTGGAGCAGATGGGGGGGAGGATCGAACTCGTGCCGGCCGAGGACGGCGAGGGGACGATCGCTTTCGTCTGGCTGCGCCGGGAAGGACCTCCCGAGGAACCCAACACCGGGGGTCCGGAGCCGGGCGGATGAGCCGGGTCGAATCCCTCTTCCTGACCGGGGCGACCGGTTTCGTCGGAAGCGCCCTCGTCCGCGAGGCTCGTTCCCGCGGCCACGAGGTCCACGCCCTCGTTCGGAGCTCCTCACCGCGCGAGCACCTCGAAGGGCTGGGTGTGCACTGGCACGAGGGCGATCTTCTCGATCGCTCGTCGCTGGAGCGGGGCATCCGAAGCGCCGGGGGGTGCGAGTGCTGCGTCGTTCACGCCGCTGCACGGATCAGCTACCGAAAGAAGGAGCATGAGCTGTCGGGCCGGGTGAACGTACACGGAACCGAGCAGGTCCTGGCCGCCTGCGACGAGGTGCGCCCTCGACGGCTCGTTCACGTCAGCTCCGTGGTGGCCGTGGGCGTGGCCTCGGGGCCGACCGATGCGCTGACCGAGGACGCCCCATTCAACGGCGGACGGCTCGATGCCGCGTATGTCGAGACGAAACGGGCGGCCGAGGAACTCGTGCTCGCTGCGGGCGGAGAGCTCGATGTCGTCGTCGTGAACCCGGGAGCGATCTTCGGCCCATCACCGCGCACGACGAACACGATGCGGCTGCTCTCGCGCATCGCGGCCTCCCGAATGCGTATCCCCGCCGCCCCGGGGTCCCTGGCGGTCGTCGGGGTCGAGGACGTCGCGGACGGGATCCTCGCCGCGATCGAACGTGGGGCTCCGGGGCGTCGCTACCTTCTGACGGAGTCGAACTGGACGATGTCCGAGCTCCTCCGCGAGATCTACTCGGCCCTCGGAATGGACCGCCGCCCCCTCGCCGTCCGGCCGTTCCTCTGGAAAGGGATCACCGTGGGAGCGGGGTGGCTGGACCGCATCCACCCCCTGGAGGTCACGACCCCCACCGCCCTGCGGCTTCTCGGGGAGCACTTTCGCTTCGATTCTTCCCGCGCGCAGCGGGAGCTGGCCTGGAAACCGAGGCCGTTCCGAGAGGTCTTGCACTCGACCCTCGCATGGATGCGCTCACACGGCATGCTCCCCCTTCGATGAACTCGACGTCCCCCACGGCAGCTCCTCGTGTCGCCCTCGTTCTCCCCGCCCGAAACGAGGAGGAGCCGCTCCCGCTCGTCCTGGGAGAGGTCCCCGAGGGACGCGTCGATGTCATCGTCGTCTGCGACAACGGCTCGACCGACCGGACCGCGGAGGTGGCCCGACGCGCCGGAGCCGTGGTCGTGTCCGAACCGACCCCGGGGTATGGCCGCGCGTGCCTCGCAGGGCTCGACTTCCTCTTCGGAAGAGGGCCGGATGCGGGGCTGAGCCCACCGCTTGGAGAGGGGGACATCGTGTGCTTCCTCGATGCGGACCACTCCGATTACCCGGAAGAGCTGCCGCTCCTGGTCGATCCCCTGCTCGAGGGGAGGGCGGACTTCGTGATCGGTTCGAGGGTCCTGGGGGGAGCCGACATGTCGGCGCTCCTCCCGCAGGCCTGGTTCGGGAATCGGCTCGCGTGCTTCCTCATGCGCGCGCTCTTCGGAGCTCGCTATACGGACCTCGGCCCGTTCCGCGCGCTCACGGTCGCCGCCCTGCGCACCCTCGAGATGGGGGACAAGGATTTCGGATGGACGATCGAGATGCAGCTCAAAGCCCACGCGCATCGTCTGCGGGTCCTCGAGGTGCCGGTCCGCTACCGTCCTCGGATCGGCCACAGCAAGATCACCGGCACCGTGTCCGGCTCATTGCGTGCCGGGGCGAAGATCCTCGGCTGGATCTTCGCCTGGAGACTCAAGACCTGGTTCAGCGCTCCGGGAGAGCGGCCGCGGGGTTCTGACTCCAGGTCCCGCTGACCGACGCGTAGCGAATCCCGATGATGTCGAGGAGCCAGTCGAGCTTCCAGAGATAGGGGAACACCGACTCGTGCTCGACGATCAACCCCGGTCGTCCGCTGTCCGCGGCATTGGCACGAGCGATCGTCAGCGCCGGACCGGGCATGTCGTAAGAGAAGAACGTGAACGCGAGCGCCGTGGAGTGGAATGTGCCTGAGTCGGGCCCCGTGCGTTTGACGCTGATCGATGCACAGGAGGCCGCGAGCAGCAAGCACACGAGCGGCGCGAGCACGCGAATCCTCATCCCGTGGAACCAATGCATGCGAGGACCATAGCCCGCTCCTCGGCCATGCGCTAGATTCATCCTGCATGGGCGATGGGCGAACCGTTCTTTCCGCGGGGGAGCATCCCGAAGACCTTGCGGACCTGGCCTCTCGCCACCGAGATGCGTTCCGCGAGACCTTCCAAGGGACGGGGGAGGTGCGCCTCTTCTTCTCGCCGGGCCGTGTGAACCTGATGGGAGCCCACCTCGACTACAACGGGGGGGCCGTCATGCCCACGGCGATCGACCGCGGCACGCTCCTGGGCGTACGGGCTCGGGAGGACGGCCGGGTCCGGCTCGCAACCACCCACGCCCCCGAGGGGTTCGAAGCGAGCCTCGATCGCCTTCCGCGAGAACGGACCGGGTCATGGGTGGACTACCCGATCGGGGTGATCCGCCAGCTCCGAGGCGAGGCGCGCGAGCCCGTGGGGTTCGACCTTCTGGTGGGGGGCAACCTCCCGATCGGCGCGGGGCTCTCTTCCTCTGCTTCGGTGACGGTCGGTACGGCCGTCGCTCTCGATGCACTTTGGAATCTCCGCGCCGAGCCCCGCCGGCTGATCGCCGCCGCGCTCTTCGCCGAACGCGAGTTCGTCGGCGTGCACTGCGGGATCATGGACCCCTTCGCGGTCCTGCTCTCTCGCCCAGCTCACCTGCTCTGGATCGATTGCACCGACGAGGTCGTCGAGCATCTCCCGTTCGGGGCCGCGGGCGAAGTCCGCATCGCGGTGGCCGACACCGGGGTGCGGCGCGAGCTCGCCCGTGGGGCGTTCAACGAGCGTGTGGCGGAATGCGCGCGCGCGTTCGAGTTCCTCAGGCTTCACCAGGACGGGGCGCGCTGTCTCGCCGAGATTCGGCCGGAAACCCTGGAGCAGCACGCGGGGTCATTGGACGCCAACGTTTTCGCCCGTGCGCAACACGTCGTCTCAGAGGTCGCGCGCACGGAGGACGCACGCAAGGCGCTGCTCGACGGGGATCTGGCTCGTTTCGGAGGCAACATGACCGCGGCACACACGTCCCTGCGCGACCTGTTCGAGGTCTCCGTTCCGGAACTGGACCACCTCGTGGATCGGGCTCTCGAGTGGGATGGCGTCCTCGGCACCCGTTTGACCGGGGCCGGGTTCGGTGGATGCATCGTCGTTCTCCTGACCGCGGAAGCCTGCAATGGCTTCGAAGCGCACCTCGGCTCGACCTACCGGAAGGCCTTCGGCAGGGAGATCGACGTTCGCTTCTTCGGCGGCGGCGGTGGGCCGCGCGAACTCCCCTGAATCCCGGATCGAGGAGGCCTACTCCGCGGTCCTCCTCCTCTCGCTGGGCGGTGCGGGCTCGATGGACCCCGAACTGGCCCCGATCCTTACTTCCCGTATTGACGCGCGCGAGCAGCGTCGAGCACCAGCAGAGCCGCCGGGTCCTCCGCGAGGGAAGAGGCCTCCGGCGCTTCGAGCAGGTCCACGGCCGCGGCCGGACGGCGACCGAATAGGTCGTTCAACGCGAGAACGAGGCGCGCGTCCCGATCCTCGGGGTGGTCGAGGAGGTACTGTTCCAGCACGGCCAGTTGGTGATCGAACTGACGCGGATCCGGATAGAACTCGTGCTTGTCGACGTCGGTGTTCGCGAGGCCGTGGTCGAGTTCGAGGGCGCGGCGAATCGCGTAGGCGCCGTAGTGGTAATCGCCCGCCGCGAAGAGCGCGTCCGCGAGGACGAGGTAGAGCGCGCCTTCGTCGGGGCTGAACTCGATCGCCTTCGCGTAGAGCTGGACGGCGTCGGTGTAGCGTCCGTCTCGGAAGGCTTGGTCTCCGAGGGTGACGTAGCGTTCCGCCGCCGCGCTCTCTCCAGGCCGCTGTGCGGGGGCAGCGGGTGCAGCGGCCGGTGCGGGCTCCGCGATCACGACTTCGGCGGGGGCGGGCTCGGACTCGACGACGATCGTCTCGTAGACGACCGAGGTTTCATAGTAGGGGACGTAGGGTCGAAAGACCGTGTACCAGAGCGGGAGCCAAGATGCCGTGTATGCGCCCCAGTACCACGGTGCCCAGTAGCCGTAGTCGAGGTTGAAGGTCAGGGCGAAGGCCCAGTTCGACCCGTAGTAGCCGAAGCCCCAGGGGCTGTAGTA
>DRLC01000168.1 GCA_011053145.1 Planctomycetota bacterium
CTACCTCGCCAATCCCCGGATCCGAGCCGCGGCGATCTTCACCAACCTGCACTTCGCCTGCCTGACCTTCCTCTTTTTCCCTCCCGGACTCGACAAGTGCCTCGAGGTGATCCGAGCCCTCCTGACGGGAACCGCGGTCGCCTGAGTAAGCGAGACCAATCCGCATGAGTACGCTGCAAGAACGATCCCTGAGTTTCGCGATTCGCCACCCGCGAGTTTCCTTGGCCTTCGTCGTGGTGGTGGCCGTAGGCGTGACCCTCATCCTGCTGTTTCAGATGGAGCAGCCCGCCGTCGTCTACGAGGAGTTCTGATGGAGACGGTGATCCGATTCCAGACCCGGTCTTCTCTGGTACTTCTCGTAGCGATCCTATTTGTCTTCACCGGCCTCGCCGCCGGTTCGAGGAACGAAGCGGTCCTCGACTGGCTGAATCCCGATCGTCGCTTGCCGCTCGAGGCGGATCAGATTCCTCGCCTTGCGGACAAGGGCGCCTTCGTGGATGTAGGGAGTCGCGTCTTCCTCAACGACATCCCCAGGAGTGACTTCTCCGGCGGCGCCGTGAGCCTCTTCGGAGCCTCGACTCTTGCATCAGCGGTTCGCGTCGACCTACTTCCCGATGTGTACCGTCGCTATACGCACAACTGGGGGATTCCCGCTGTCTCGTTCTGGAACGAGAGTCAGCTTCTCCATTACCTCATCGACTACGAGGGACTTCTCGAAGCCGGTGGCGAGAAGAACCTCGTGATCTTCTTCATCGACTACGCGAATGCAACACGCTCGCTCTACTTCAAGGGGCTCTTTCGGTACGGCGTCTACCGTTGGGAGCCGGAGGGCGGACTGTACCCGACGCCCGAGTTCGCTCTTGTTCGGGCCTACATACGAGAGCATGCACGTGCAACCAACCTGCTCAACACGATCTGGCGCAAGTACACCCGCCCCTCGCGTCGCAAGCAGCGGCGCGAGGTGACTTCGGAGCTCGTTGCTGAGTATCAAGCGGCCGCTCACGAGATCATGAGCACCGGCGGTGAAGACTGGGAAGCGGAGATGGACGTGCAGGTCGGCGTGCTCGAGGACATGCTGGATCTTCTACGCTCGAGGGACGTCCGTGTGATGGCAGTCCTGATGCCTGCCGCCAGTTGGTACCAGGAAATGGACTACCTTCCGGCGCTGCGCCGGCGTCTCGAGCCACTGTTCGATGAGAAAGGGGTGGATCTCTTCGACTGGAGCCACCTTCTTCCCGATGAGGATTTCTCCGATCACGCGCACTACATGAGCAGTGGTTCGAAGGTTCTCACCGAGAAGGTGCGTGCCCTGATCGACGATCACGTCCGGATGCTCGCCCGAGAGGCAGGGTAGTGTTCTAGCGCTTGTCGACCCTTTTCAGTCGCTCGATGATCAGGGATGCCGCGACGGAATGTCCCCTGGCATTCCAGTGGCCCTCGGGGTGATACGAGCTACGACCAGCAAGGGTCTCGGCTTCCAGAGCGGGCAGGGTGTCCACGACCTCGATCCCTGATGCTTCGAGGCGGCGCAGGAGCTCCTGGTGGAACGCAGTGCGCGAGAACTCCCCGGGGTCATGCTCGAGTTGGGAGTGGACGAAGGTTTCGAAACGCTCCTGATCGACCTGTACCTGGGCCGGGATGAGGAACACGATGAGGCGCGCACCAATGCGTGTGGCGTCCTCCTTGATCGCCACGAGCTGGCGGATGCATGCGTCCCGAAGTTCCTCGACTACGGGTGGGGCCTCCCGGAGGAGGCAGAGGTTCATGAGGTCGTTGACGCGCGGATCGGGGGGGAGGAGTCCGAGCTCTGTGAGACGGCGGAAGATTCTGGTCTGCTGTGCCAGCGCGCTGCGGCGCTCCCAGAAGGGAACTCCGAGGGCGTCTTCGAGGTAGGTCCCGATGCGCCTGCGATTCCTTGCATCTTCGCGGGCGCGTTCGACCAGACTCGCCTTCGTTTGTCGGTGTAGCGATACGTCCTCGACCCCTCCCCAGAGCCCTTCGCCGGTCCAGTTGTCGTCCAGGTCGTTGCCTTCATAGAACCCGAGCAACACGACCTCGGGGCGTACGCGCTCGGCGAGCTCCGCGAGCCGCTGACGTTCATGGATCGTGCCGTACCCTGGGATCCCCGCGTCGTACGCCAGGACTCGTCGATCCGTAAACTCGGACGAGCGGGCCTCGAGGAGTTCGTCCAGGGCCTCGTCGTGCTCGACGCCGACGCCGAAGACGAAGGAGTCTCCGAGGACTAGGATCGAGAGAGTATCAGCATCGGGAGCCTCCGCCTCGCGCGGGTCGTCACGCAGACCCCAGGCGTTGATCTCCACCCGGATGCCGGGGAACTCGTGGTGCATGAATCTTCCACGGAACCCCGGTACCGCGACCGAACGCCCCGTCGCGTCCGCGACCATGCACGGACCGAAGGAGGGATCGTCCGCCTGGGGCGCATAGAGGTTCAGGGGATGCTGTCGCAGTAGCACGAACTCAGCAGCGCTCGTGATCAGTGCGATCGTCGCTGCGACGACGGTCATCTTCTGGAGTACGCGCTGGAACGTGCCGGTATCCGCCTTCTCTCGGACGACGAGGAGTGCCAGGGCGGTGTGGACGAGCGCTGCGTCAAGCGTGAGCAGCAGCGGGAGCGCCGTGGGTTTCGTCACCGTGAGGGCATATTCGAGGACGGTGAGCCAGAAAACGACGGGCACTGCGATCGCGAGCGCGCTCAGGGGGAGGGGATGCGCTCCAGGAAGCCGGCCGAGGACCAGGGAGAGGCCGCTCCCGATTCCCGCGATGAGGAGCAGCCACATGCGCAGCCCGCCTGAGCCCGCCGGGCCGAAGGCCCAGCTTAGCTGAACTCCGAAGGCCGCTACGGCGGGAAGCGTGAGAGTGAAGGTGCGGAGTCGGGGAAGCGGCATCGTGGAGGGGGGCAGGGATCGTACCAGCGCACCCTTTCCGATCGAGCACGGGTGTCGTTCTGCCGCGAGGCTCTCTCAGGGAGCGCAGCCGACCGTGAAGTCGATCGCGTTGCAGGCTTGCATCAGCAGTCCGTTCACCCCGACCACGGCCTGGATCGATGCCTGGAGGCCGGCGAGCTCGACGTTCGCAGGGATGCGGATCGAGTGCTGGTGGGGGGCGGCTCCCGATCGGATCGTGGTGAAGAGTGCCCGCGAACTCAGATCGAGCAGGATCTCCCCGAGTGATGTGGTGATGCCGGGCCCTGGGAGCTGGGCGCGCACGACGGAGTAGTCGCCCCCTGGAACCACGGTCGGGTCGACCGAGTAGGACCAGACGGTCCCGATCGCCGGCGCCGTTCCATTCGCGAGGCAGATCGGGTTCACTCCGCTTCCATTGCGCACGGCTGTCACCGGCGCCGTCGAACACATCGGAGGTTGGACCTTCTTGCAGACCCCAGTTGGGTTGGCGAGCGCCGCCCGCAGCCCGTCATGGGTCGATGCGGTCCCCTGGTTCGCCCCTCCAGTCGACGTGCAGCCGTTGTGCGTGTTGATCCCGATCGCGGTGCCGTTCTCCTCCTGGATGACAGGCGAGCCGGAGGTGCCTCCCTGGGTGTCGACCTGATAGCTCAGCACTGTCTGGCCGGGCGCATATGCGAGCCACGGTCCCACGTGGGTCTGCTGCACCTGGTTGTTCACGCCGTCGTCCTTGCCGTGTCCGGTGATCCGGATGTTGAGCGAGCTATTCCACGCAGGGGGCGTGGCGAAGGTGAACACCGCACCCTGGGCTTCGGAAGCCGTCTTGCCAGTGGTCGAGTTCGGGAACGTGCCGAAGTAGGCCCAGTCGTTGCCGACTCCGAGTCCGCCGTTGGTCTGCATCGAACTCGGATCCACCGAGTACTGATCCGACGGGGGAGGGTGGTTGAACGATCCGCCCGCACTCGAGAGGGGCACATTGAACTCCACGACGCTCGTGAGGGAGTAGCAGTGGCCCGCGGTCAAGAAGCACCCACAGTCGTCGTCGATCAGGAAGCTCGTGCAGCCGATTGGAAGTGTGCGGGCGACCCGCGGGTCGCTCGAGAGCTGGCGGTCGTCTCCGGTCCCGCAGATCGAGTCCACTCCGGGAGGGAGGAGGCCGACCGTCACCTCGTCGAGGCTGATCCGGTTCGGGCCGGTGCCGGGGTAGGCGATGAGTTCGACGAGTAGGAGATCCCCATTGAAGTAGGCCGACGTGTGTCCCCACTCTTCGACCGTCTTCGCATCGAGCAATTGCTGGTATCCGTCGAGGAGCGAGGTGATCCGAAGGAAGGACCCCGTTCCCCGGGCCCGGTTTCCGGCGAGGAGCACTCGGTCGAAGCTCAGGCGGAGCCAGGGGGCGCCCTCTTGAAACACGTAGAGCGCCGCCACCGTTTCGGGATGTGCCCCCTCGTTCGAGACCACGCCCGTGTCGAGTTCGAGGACCTCGGTACGGGAGTCCACGGGGTTCTCCTGGGCCGGGAGGGGGCCGACGAGGGGCAGCGATGCGAGCACGAGACAGGGGGCGAGGGGCATGCTGGATCTCCAGAGGAACGGCGGGGGGCGGATCCTGGTCCGTCGGCCGAGGGCAGTGGGTTCGAGCCGTACGGAACCGTCCGCCGGGGGAGGCGGAAGGCGGTTCGGCGTCGACCTCAAGGCTACCCGTTGGGGTGGTTTCCGGGGGGCTTCGGATGGTTTTCCGGGGGGAGCGAGCCCGTGGTTGCGGGCCGAATCGCCTACTCCGACATTCGAGTCCGAGAAACCGCTCTAGCGATTCGGGGAGCCGTCCGATACCAGATCCAGTGGCAGCCGGGGCTCCTGAAGAGAAACACGTCGCAGGGCCCTTCCCCACTTCCCCACCCGAGGGATCGTCTCCCCACGATCCCATCTCTGTGATGCGAGCTGGTCGGGGGCCTCGGTAGCCACTATCTTTGCGCGCCGCGTGCGCGCCGGGGACGACGCGAGCGGGTGGCTCGTCAGGTCGGCGGGCGCCCGACATCCCTCCCCGCAGGGAAGACTTCGATGGGACGCCAAGACGCTCCGTCCGACGTGGCCGAGCCGTACCCGCTCTCCACCCTCCGCCACTCCGTGGCACACCTGATGGCCTCCGCGGTGGAGAAGCTGCACCCGGGCGTTCAGTTCGGGTTCGGGCCGCCGATCGAGCACGGGTTCTACTACGACTTCCAGCTCCCCGAACCGCTCGACGCGAAGGAGCTCAAGCGCATCGAGAAGGAGATGCGCAAGATCGCGAAGAAGGCGGGTGGCTTCGAGCGCAAGGTGCGCTCGCGCGAGGAAGCCAAGAAGGTCCTCGCCGAGCGGGGCCAGAGCTTCAAGGTGGAAGCGGTCGACCTGATCCCGGAGGAAGAGGAAATCACCTTCTACTCCCACGGCGATTGGGAGGACCTCTGCGAGGGACCGCACATCGATCGGCTCGACCGTCCGTTCCACTTCAAGCTGCTCTCGGTCGCCGGAGCCTATTGGCGCGGCGACGAGAAGAACCCGATGTTGCAGCGCATCTACGGGACCGCCTTCTGGACGAAGGAGGCGCTCGACGAACACCTGGCCTGGCTCGAGAAGGTCAAGGAACAGGACCACCGCCGCCTCGGTGCCGAGCTCGACCTCTTCAGCCTGCACGCCGAAGCGGGCGCGGGGCTCGTCTTCTGGCACCCGCGCCTCGGTGCGGTGCGCCGCGAGATGGAAACCTTCTGGTGGGAGGAGCACGAGAAGCGCGGCTACGAAGCGGTCTACACCCCGCACGTCGTCCGTGAGGACCTCTTCCGCGTCTCCGGCCACCTCGAGAACTACGCGGAGATGATGTACGCGCCGATGGACATCGAGGGCATCCCGTACCGGGTCAAGCCGATGAACTGTCCCGGGCACATCCTGATCTTCGACGACCGCGGCCACAGCTACCGCGAGCTCCCGGTCCGCATGGCCGAGCTCGGCGGGTGCTATCGCTATGAGCGCTCGGGACAGGTGCACGGGATGATGCGCGTGCGCGGGTTCACCCTCGACGACGCGCACATCTTCTGTCGCCCCGACCAGCTCGCCGAGGAGATCGCGGGCGTGATCGAACTGATCCGCCACATGGTCACCACCTTCGGTTTCGAGTTCACCGCCTACCTCGCGACGCGGCCCGAGGAGAAGTCCATCGGCGCCGACGAGGTCTGGGAGAACGCCCTCGCGGCACTGCGCGACGGGGCGAAACGCGCCGGGATCGAGCTCGAGCTCGACGAGGGGGGCGGTGCGTTCTACGGGCCGAAGATCGACTTCAAGCTGAAGGACGCCCTCGGCCGCGAGTGGCAGACCTCGACGATCCAGTGCGACTTCAACCTGCCCGAGCGCTTCGACCTCACCTTCGTCGATTCGGACGGTGAGAAGAAGCGCCCGATCATGGTGCACCGCGCCGTCTACGGCAGCCTCGAGCGCTTCGTCGGCGTCCTGATCGAGCACTACGGCGCGCGCTTCCCGTTCTGGCTCTCACCGACCCAGGTGGCGGTGATTCCGATCCGCGAGGAGCACGAGGACTACGCGCGCAAGCTCGAAGAGCGCCTGCGCTCCGAACGATTGCGCGTCGACCTCCTGGACGCCCACAGCCACATGAACAAGCGCATCCGCCAGGCGAAGAAGGAGAAGGTGCCGTTCCTGCTCGTCGTCGGCGACCGCGAGGCCGAGGAGGGAACGGTCACCGTCAGCGAACGGGGCAAGGAGGAGCAGGTGAGCGTGCCCTTCGATGCGTTCGTCGAGAGGGTGCTGGCCCTTCGTGCTTCGCGCGGGCTCGATCTCGAGGCGTAGGTCCGGAGATGGTGATCCGAAGTCGAGCTCCGTGGCGACCTCTACTGGTCGCGGCGGTTGGCGTCGGGCTCTGCGCCTCGATGCGTTTCGTGGACGAGAAGCCCGCGTTCTGGCGCGTCATCGAGCGCGCCGTGGCCGAGGGAGGAGCGCGGGCCGAGTTCGACGTGGTCCTCGAGCACATGGCGGGGGTCGACGCGGCGCGGGCGAAGGTCGCCGGCAAGTTCGAACGCATCCGGCGCGGGCTCGGCGAGCCCTGGATCGTGCCCGCGACCGCCGCGGACCTGCGCGACGCCCTGGGCCGGGGGCTGGAAGTGCGGCGCGGACCGCGCTTCGCCGGGACCGATGCGATGCTCGCGGACTGGCTCGAGGTCGAGGGCTTCGAGCCCGCGGGACCGGACGCCGCGCACGAGGGGCTGGGCGAACTCGACGACATCTTCAACGAGGTCGCGGACGAAGGCCGCGTGGGCCTCGACCTGTTGGAATCGCTCTCGCGTCTCATGGAGCTCTCCCAGGCGCTCCTCGACGAGTCGCTCGCGGGACTCGATGACGCGAGTCGCGAACAGCTCTTCGAAGGGACCGCGGCGTTCCACGAGGCCTGGTACCGGAACCACTTCCCGGAGGGGGAGCTCACCCCCGAACAGAGCACCGCGGTCGAGAACGAGAAGGCGCTCCTCGCGCGCACATCCGCGAACCGCCCGCTCCTCCTCGGCGTCGCCGGCGTGCTGCTGCGGCTCGCGGAGCCGGCGATGCTCGACTCCCTGCGCGCGCGCCTCGCGAAGGTCCGGGGCCCGGTCGAAGGGGAAGAGCCCGACACTCTCGCCGTGGTCGGGGAGGGGCCGGGACGCGTGGTCCTGACCGGCAAGAAGGGCACCGAGCACCGCGCGGACGCCGCGCTCGCGATCGACCTCGGGGGCGACGACACATGGATCGGTGCCGCGGTCGCGAGTTCGGAGGGCGCGCTGGCTCGGGTCGTGCTCGACCTCGCGGGCAGGGACACCTACCTGGACGCGGGCGGAGGCGGTGGGTACGGCGGGCCGGCCTTCGCGGTCGGCGGCGCGGCCCTGCTCGTCGATCGGCGAGGGGACGATCGATACCTCGGAAAGCGCCTCGCGAACGGCGCGAGCGTGCTGGGCTTCGCGGCTCTCCTCGACCTCGCCGGGGATGACCGCTACGAGGCCGAGGACTTCTCGGAGGGCGAGGCGACCGGCGGGATCGCGCTCCTCGTGGACCTCGAGGGGGACGACGCCTACCAGGCCTGGGCCTTCGCCCAGGGTTCGGGGATCGGGAGCGGCTTCGCGGCGCTCGTGGACGGTTCCGGCGACGACACCTACCTCGCGGACCTGCACTGGCCCGATGCCTACGGCGACTCGGGTCCCGACGTCTACCACGGTGCGTCCCAGGGGTACTCGACCGGGATTCGCTCCACCGTCGCGGGCGGTTTCGCCGCGCTCGTCGATCTCGGCGACGGCAGGGATCGTTACCAAGCCGGCAGCTTCAGTCTGGGCGGCGGCTACTACTTCGGCTTCGGCTTGAAGTACGACGGCGGAGGCGACGACGAGACCTTCGGGTCGCGCTACGGCGGAGGCTTCGGCGTGCACCAGGCGATCGGCGTGCTCTGGGACGCCGGCGGCGACGACGCCTACACGTTTCGCTCGGTGGCGCACACGGGCATGGCCTGGGACGAGGGCGTCGGGTACCTGCTCGAGGACGGCGGCGACGACACGTTCCAGGTGGGGGAGCTCGGTTGCGGCGGCGCGGCCCAGACCGGCATCGCGATCCTGATCGATCGGGGCGGAAGGGACATGCACCACTCGGGCAAGTCGAGCGAGGGCGGGACCGGATCGTCGGAGTACCACGACAAGCCCGCGCTCGGCGTGCTGCTCGATTTCGGCGGGAAGAAGGACACCTACTCGGCCGAGGGGCGCGCCGACGGGACGCTGCGCGTGACGCCCGGCGTCGAGGTGTTCCTCGACTCGCGCGCGAAGACGATCGAGCGCCTGGCGGCCGGGAAGAAGCTCGAGTGAGGATGCGGACGGCCGTTTCCGTGCTCGCGTTCATCGCCCTGGGGTGCGCGGCTCCGGTCGTCTCCCCGGTCGTCTCCCCGGAGGACGACACGCGCGTGCGGGCGCGGCTGTGGGCCGAGCACGCCGCGCGCGTGCGCGCCGAGCGCGCCGCCGAGTTCGAGGCGCGCGTGATCGAGCTCGACGGCAAGCGCATGCCTTTCGCCTATTCGGTCCACGGCGTCGCGCCGCCCGCGGGCCACGCGCTCTTCGTCTCCCTCCACGGCGGCGGCAGCGCGCCGAAGGAGGTGAACGACCAGCAGTGGGAGAACCAGAAGCGGCTGTATGCGCCGGCCGAGGGGATCTACGTCGCTCCGCGCGCTCCCACCGACGCCTGGAACATGTGGCACCAGGCGCACATGGGCGCGTTTCTCGATCGACTGATCGAGGACTTCGTCGTCTTCGAGGGCGTCGACCCCGATCGCGTCTACCTGACCGGCTATTCGGCCGGCGGGGACGGCGTCTACCAGCTC
>DRLC01000169.1 GCA_011053145.1 Planctomycetota bacterium
CAAGGAGCCGACGCCGGCCGCCTACGCCGAGGCCCTGCGCCTCGGTCGCGATGTCTACATCGACCAGGCCTGCTGGCACTGCCACAGCCAGTACGTCCGCGAGGTCTCCAACGAGGCCCAGCGTTTCGGTCCGCCGGGGACCGCGCAGGAGTACCAGAACGGACTGAACCAGCCCCACCTCTGGGGGACGCGCCGGGTTGGTCCCGACCTCTCGCGGGAGAACGGCAAGCGTCCGAACGACTGGCACATCGCGCACCTCATCCACCCGAAGAACGTCGTGCCGACCTCGGTCATGCCCAACTACCCGTGGTACTTCTCCGACGAGGGGGTGCCGACCAAGAAGGGCTTCGGACTCGTCAGCTACATCCAGTGGCTCGGCACGACCCAGGTGAAGGACCAATGAGCAGCGCCAAGACGAGGGTTCTCGGACCCGTGCATTACTTCTTCCTGCTCGCCGTGTTCGTCGGCGGTGCGTTCTTCTGCTTCAAGGTCTACGAGTTCCTCTCCACGATCCGACGCGACGACATCGCCGGTTTCGCCTTCGACCCGGTCGTCATCTACGGCTTCGTGGCGATGGGGTTCGGCTGCCTGCTCTACTGGGCGTTCCTCTCGGGACAGTTCAAGGACGTGGAGCAGCCGAAGCTGGACATGCTCGACAACTTCGCGAAGTACGAAGCCCACGACGTCGCCATTCTGGAGAAGAAACCGCGATGACCACCCAACCCTTCGAACCCTCGGACGCAGAGGTCTTCGCCCCCGGATTCGGTAAGGGGGGGGTGCCCTGGCTTCTGCTGATCTTCTATCTCTCGTACCTGACCTTCTTCACGTGGTACGTGACGAGCTTTCAGCTCCCCGACTTCCTCACGCAGGCGCCGGTCGGGAGCGAGGAAGTGGCCCAATAGCCCCTTCGGCGGACGGAGACCGCGACCCGACCGCCGCGGCCTCCGCCCGGGCCCAGAGTTCTTCCGAAGCGATTCGGGACGCGCGCTGCAACGCATGCGGGTTGCCGTTGCGTCGTCGTCCGACCCGTGAGGAGGAGTTCTATTGCTGCGCCGGTTGTTGGGTGGCGCATCACCTGGCGGGAGACGATGACGACGAGGGGGGCGGAGCAGCCGGTCGCCTCCTCGCGCGGCTCGTGTTCGCGGCGTTCCTTTCGATGGGGGTGATGGTCTTCAGCCTGTCGCTCTACGGCGAGGGCTGGGCTCGCTCGATGGGCGCGGGGGAGGGGGAGGGGATCGAGGCGTTGCGCGGACTCGGCATGCTCGGCGCGGGGCTCCTCTCGGTTCCGATCTTCTTGCTTCTCGGCGTGCCGCTCCTCGAGGCGGTCGTGCGGATGCGCCGCTGGCTCTCGTCCGAAGCGCTCATCCTCCTCGGCGTGCTCGCCTCGCTGACGATCTCTTTTTGGAACATGGCCCGGGGCGAGGGACACGTCTATTTCGAAACCGCGTCCTTCGTCCTCGTGCTCGTGACCCTCGGCCGCTGGCTGGAGGCGAGCGCGAAGGAGAAGGCCAGCGCCCAGTTGCGCGCCCTCTTGCCGACCCGCGTCGATCCGGTGGCCCGTCTCGTGGGGGACGGCGAGGAGTCGATCGATCCGGGCGAGGTGCGGCCCGGGGACCGGATCCGGGCGCGGCCCGGGGAGGTGGTCCCCGTCGACGGGGTCGTCATCGAAGGGCGCGCCCTCGTCGACGCCTCGCCCCTCACCGGCGAGGCCGAACCCAGGCCGGTGGGGCCGGGGGACGAGGTCGTGGCCGGTTCGATTCCGACCGACGGGAGCCTCGTGCTCGAGGTCACCGCGGTCGGTCGCGATCGCATCCTTGCGCGCGTCGACGAGCTACTCGCCGAGTCGCTCCGCGGGCGCGGACGGCTGGCGCGGGTCGCGGATCGCTTCGCGGCGGTGCTCCTGCCGTTCGTCCTGGCCGCCTGCGCCGGGACGGTCGCGTGGCACTGGAGCGCGGAGGGGCCGGAGCGAGCGTTGCTCGCCGGACTCAGTGTCGTGCTGATCGCGTGCCCGTGCGCACTCGGCATCGCGACGCCGCTCGCGCTCTGGCTCGCGATGGGCGAGGCGTGGCGTCGTGGGGCACTGGTGCGGGGCGCGGAGGTGCTGGAGGACCTGGCCCGCGCGAAGCACATCTGGCTCGACAAGACCGGCACCCTGACGGAGGGAGAACTCGACGTCATCGCGGTCGAACTCCTGGCGGCGGGACGGGAGCTTGGGGAGGCGGGCGTCATCGCGCTCGCGGCGACGCTCGAGGAGGGCAGCGAGCACCCGGTGGGACGGGCGATCCGCAGGCACTCGAGGAAGAGCCGCGGGGCGTGTGCCCCTGGGCATCGGATCGAGGAGTTCCGCGTGCTCGCCGGTCGCGGGGTCGAGGGCCGGGTCGACGGTCGAGACGTTCGGCTCACGCGCTTCGATGGCGAAGCAGGGAATGCCGCGGGATCCGGTCCCACCCGCGTGCTCCTCGAAGTGGACGGGACACCCCATGCGATCTTCTCGCTGCGCTCGAGACCCAGGCCCGAGGCCGAGCGGGTCCTCGCGGAGCTTCGTTCCCTCGGCTTCGAACCGCGCGTCTTGACCGGCGACGGCCCCGGCCCCGCGGCGCTCCTCGCCGCCGAACTCGGCGTCGAGGTTCGCGCGTCGTGCAGTCCCGAGGACAAGCGCGACGTCGTCTCCGCGCCCGGCACGATCTTCGTCGGCGACGGTTGGAACGACAGCCCGGCGCTCGCGGCGGCATCGGTCGGCATCAGCGTCGAGGGCGGCGTCGGACGCAGCCTCGAGCGCGCCTCCGTCAACCTCCTGCGGCCCGGGCTCGATGCGCTCCCCGAACTGATTCGTCTGGCGCGGCGTGCGAGCGGGATCGCGCGCTGGAACCTCGCCTGGGCCAGCGCCTACAACGCGATCGGGCTCGCGCTCGCGATCCAGGGCAAGCTGACTCCGGTGGTGGCCGCGGCGATCATGGTCGTTTCGAGCACGGTCGTCGTGCTGCAGGCCCGGCGCGTGCTCGAGGCGCGACCTCAGTCGGGATCCTTCCAGAAGGGCGCCGGATAACCGCTCTCCGGGTTCTCCTCGCAGAACCGGACGACGTCCGCGAGGGTCGTCGAGAGCATCTGCGTCGTGAAGGCCTCCGCCGCCTGCTTCCAGTAGGAATGCATCGGGCACGCGCGCTCGTCCGAGCACTCGGCTTGGCCGAGGAAGCACTGGCGGGGCCGGCTGAGGTGCTCGAGTGCATCGACGATCTGATACAGCGTGATCTCCGAAGGGGAGACCCGAAGCTGGAAACCGCCGTTGCGGCCACGCTGGCTCGAAAGGATGCCCCGGGCTACCAGAGGCTGCAGGCACTTGCCGAGGAAGGGGGCCGGGATCGAGAGGGCCTCCGCCATCTCTCTCGCGAGAGAGAATTTCCCGGGAGGGAGATGGGCGAGGTGGGTGAGCGCGCGGATGGCGTACTCGCTGGAACGGCTGATGGGGGACACGAGGCGAATGCGGGGGGAGCCGGACATCATAGGAGGCTCATCCCGATAGCCGGATCTCGAAAGGGGCTCATTCCTCTGGCATCCTCCTGGGACTCCCCCGGCGGGGGAGTCTAGAAACCTAACCGGATGCGCTTATCTTATTACCGAGGGCAAGATCATGGCAACTGGGTCCTACAAAGAGCGCCTCACGGCCCGCTTCCTGGGGCAGCACGAGCTTCTTCAGCGGACCAGCCACCTGCTCGCCCGCCATGCAGCCTATCTCCGCACCGGTGCGGACCTGGATGAGGCCCTGTTGCACCAGTTCCTGCACTTCTTCCGCTCGTTCCTTCTGGACCACCAGGACCTCGAGGAGAGCCGCCTCTTTCCCTGGCTGAACCGCCACGGGGTTTCCCAGAGCCCCCTCGCGAAGCTCCTCGAAGAGCACATGCAGGCGCGCCGGGACCTCGAGGGCCTCGCCAGGGCGGTGGAAGGGATGATCGAGTCCCATGGGGCCGACTCGGACCGTGAGACCTATGCGCGCCTGGCCGAGGAGTTCGCACTCGCTCTCGCCGCGCACGACTGGAAGGAGAACCACATCCTCTACCCGCTCGCCGACCTGATCGACGTGGACGAGGAGCTTCTCGCCAGGGGCGACGAGGACCAGGACTGGACCATGGACGAGGAGGAGTCCCGACGCTGGGTCGAGGACGTCGAGGCCCTCGCCTTGAATTGGCCCGCCCCCGCGGTCAATCTTCCCCACACGCGAATCGCGGGCGGCCCTGCCCCCGCCGGCCCCAACGACCCGGGAGAAGAGCGATGAAGATTGGGAAGATCCTTTTGACCACCGACCTTTCCGACGAGGCCGAGCGCCCGTACGCCGCGGTGGCCGAGCTCGCCCGCGCCACCGGCGCCCGCGTCACGTTGCTCCACGTCGTCGAGGACGTGGCCGTTGCGCCCCACGGCGCACCCCTCGCCCCGCCGATCCACGCCTTCGACACGAGCGCAGCGATCGAAGATGCGAAGGCCATCCTCGCAGAGCACGCAAAGCGCTTCGAGGGGGTCCAGGTCGACTTCGACGCGGTCGCGGGCAGTCCCGTCGTGAATACGATCGCCGACTACGCCGAGGAACATGGCTATGACCTCCTCGCCGTCTCCACCCACGGCCGGGGCGGCTTCCGCCGCATGGTGATGGGCAGCGTGGCCGAGACCCTCCTGCGCCACGCCCGTCTCCCCGTGCTCGTCTTCCCCCGCAACGAGTAGGGAGTCCGGGACTCCCTACGACCGGCTCCCGATTACCGGACTCAGTACGCCCCGAGCACAATGTCGAGGGCGTTCGTGAGCCGGGTCATCCCGGTGCCCAGGGATGCTCCTTGGGCGCAGGCGTTGAGCCCGAGCAGGGTGCAGTCGAGCGGGATCGGCAGGGTGAACGGGACGCCGGCGGGCGTCGAGAGGAGCGTGCGCGGCCGAGCCAATGAACACAAGAGGGTTCCGATCGAAAGGGGCTGGTTGATCGGCCCCTGAGGGGAGATCAGGAGCAGGTCGGTAGTCGCGCCGGGGAAGAAGGAACTGTGATCGATCCTCGGATCCCAGGTGGAACCGAGGATCGGGCCCGGAGAGCTGCCGGCGAGCAATGCATTCGGGTTCGCGGGGCTTCCCAGACGAACGGTCGCGGATGCCTTTTGCGATGCTTCCAAGAGGAACGAGTAGGCGGCACCGGCCTGGAAGGCGGAGTTGTCCTCCTCGGATCCGTTCACCCCGGTGGCCGCGCTCTCCTCTTGGCGGGCGCCCACGAGCGCTCGGTTTCCGGAGACGGCTACCGCGTTCCCGAATCGGTCGGTGTGTCCGGTGTTCGAAGCCTTGATGTACGCGTGCTGCGCCCAGCTTCCGTCCTGCGGAGAGCGACGGAAGCAGTAGGCGGCACCGGCGTTCCTGAGGAAGTTGTTGCCCTGGTTCCCGTTGATCCCGGTGGCGTTGCTCTTCTCGTCCGGGGCGCCCACGACGAGCGTGTCGCCGAACAACGCAGCCGAGATGCCGAACCCATCGCCGGCCCCCGTGTTCGAAGCCTTCACGTAGGCTCGATGACTCCAGGTCCCGTCCGTCGGGTC
>DRLC01000170.1 GCA_011053145.1 Planctomycetota bacterium
AGCCCTCCCTTACAGCTCACGACCACAGGAGCGATCCTAGCACATCCACGCCGTTTCGGTGGAGAAGGGGGTCTTCGGGCGCGGTCCGGCGCGTCGAAGGGAACCGAGGAACGCAAGTTCCTGTCCGCTGTGCCCGAGCCCGGACTTCCCCTTCCCCGCGCGGCGACCTATCAACTACCGCATGGACCTCCTGCCGCTGCCCCGCCTGCTCGAAGAGCGCGCCGGCGTTTTCTCACCGGGCCGCAGGGTCGCCTACCGCGCGCCCGCGGAGCTCGAAGGACCGGCGTTCGAATGCCTCCGGGCGGAGTTCTCCGCGCAAGGGACGACGCTGCTCCCGGCAGAAGACGCCGCAGTTCTGCATTTCGAGCTGGCGGAAGGGTGCGAGCTCGGCGCCGAGGGATATCGGCTCGAGATCACCGTGGACGGGATCGAGGTGCGTGCGCGGGAACTCGAAGGACTCCGCCACGCGGCGCGCACACTCACGCAGGTCGTCGCCTCCTCCCCGCACGACGGGAGCACGTCTCTCCCCTGCCTGCTCGTCGAAGACGCACCGAGTTTTCCCCGCCGCGCAATTCTCCTGGACATCAGCCGTGATCGCGTCCCGACGATGGAGACGCTCTTCGCGCTCGTGGAGCGTTTCGCCGCGTGGAAACTCAACGAGCTGCAGCTCTACACCGAGCACACCTTCGCACATCCGGGGTGCGAGGAGGTCTGGGGGGATGCGAGTCCGATCACTCCCGAGGAGCTACGCGCGCTGGATGAGCACTGCGAGATCCACGGCATGCGGTTGATCGCGAATCAGCAATGCCTCGGGCACATGCATCGCTGGCTCGTCCATCCGCGTTTCCGGGCACTCGCCGAATGCCCCGAGGGCGTGGAGCATCCGTTCAGCCTCGAGCCGGAACCCTTCAGCCTCTGCCCCACCGATCCGCTGGCACTCGAGTTCGCGGGTCGGCTCGCCGATGAAGTGCTGCGCCATGTTCGAACCCGGGAGATCAACGTCGGGGGCGACGAGACCTTCGACCTCGGGAGCGGACGATCGAGCGGGCGCTGCGAGGCGATCGATGCCGAAGGAGGCGACGGCGTCGGCGAGGTCTACGCGGAGTTCCTCTCCGGGCTCGGCGAGCACCTCACGGAACAGGGCGTTCGCATGCAGGTCTTCGCCGATGTGGTCCTCGCCCATCCCGGACTCGAGGCGAAGCTCCCGGCCGATGCGATTCTGCTCCTGTGGGGTTATGAGGCGGACCACCCCTTCGAGGAGGAAGGCGCGCGCGTCGCTGCGAGCGGACACCCATTCCTCGTGTGCCCGGGTACCGGGAGTTGGCTCAGCATCGCGGGACGCCTCGAAAACGCCGCGGAGAACATCGCGGCGGCCGCGCGGGTCGCGAAGGCACGGGGCGCGGTCGGCCTGATGACTTGTGACTGGGGCGATCGAGGCCACCTGCAGCCGCTGCCCGCGAGCTACCCCGGCTTCGTCCTCGCCGCCGACCTCGCGTGGAACGCCGACGCGCCGAGGGAAAGGCGCGCCGGCGACGCCGTCGCTTCCCTCGTCGCGCGCCACGCCTTCGGGCCCGAGGTCGATCCGAACGGCCGCCTCGCCGGGGCGCTCGTCCGACTCGCGCGCCTCGCCGCCGCGACCGGCGCGCGTTCGCGGAATGCTTCCCCCCTCTTCCTCGCACTCACCGAGATCGACACCCCCTTCCCGCCCGAACGTGTGCAGGAGCTGACCGGAGCGGGCCTCGAGCGAGCCCTCGGAGAGATCGCGAGCACCCGGCAGGAACTCGCGGCGGGACGAGCGACGAGCGACGAGGCGAAGCTCGTCGGAGGTGAACTCGGGTGGTGCGCGGACGTCCTGGAGGTCGGCGCGCGCCTCGCACTCGCCCGGATGCGCCATCGCGGAAAACGGGTGAGCGACCTCCCCTCCTCCGTCCGCGCGGACCTCGCCGCCCGGCTCGCCGGACCGATCGAACGCCACCGCGCCCTGTGGCTGGCCCGCTCGCGCCCGGGAGGGCAGTTGCGCTCTGTGGCGTGGCTGAAACGGCTGGAAACCGCCCTTCGAAGCTGAGGAACGGGATCCCGAGTCCTCTCCCCCGCGCCCCTGCCCGTATGCCGGGGGGATTGTCCCCGCCCGCCTGCTCCCACGCCGTCCGGGCGACCTGCGGCCGTTTGCCGTAAGCTCCTGCCCTGGAAGGCATTAGGGCTGCGGCGTAACCCCCTCGCGATTCGGGCGAGGGATCGTGGCGCCCCAGGGCACTGAACTCCCATGCGACCCACCGAGCGTAGCGAGCGAGAACTCCTGCTGCGGGACCGCGCTCTCGCCGGCGACGGGCCAGCCGCCGAGGAGCTGATGGCCGCGCACCTCGACGCGCTGTTCGAGTTCATCTACTGGCGCGTGGGACGCAACCGATCGCTCGCCGAGGACCTCGTCCAGGACACGCTCCTCGTCGCGGTGGATCGCCTCGCGAGCTTCGATGCGCGCTCGAGCTTCCACACGTGGCTCTGCGGGATCGCAAAGAACAAGATCCGCGCCACGCGACGCAAACGCCGTCCCCTCCTCGTGGAGGACCTCCTCGAGGACGCGGACGAAGAGATCGACGCGATCCTCGCGCGCATCGATTCGGAGCCCCTGCCCGACGAGGTCCTCGAGCGCGAGGAGACGCGCGAGCTCGTCTCCGCCACGCTCTCCTCCCTGCCGCCCGACTACCGCGACGCGCTCGTCGGCAAGTACGTCGAGGGGCGCACCGTGCGCGAACTCGCGCGACGGCGAGGCGGGAGCGAGAAGGCGGCCGAGTCCGTCCTCGGGCGTGCGCGCCTCGCCTTCGGCGAAGTCTTCCAGCTCCTGGCCAAGAAGCGTGGAGGAAAGCCGTGAAGGAGCAACCGAAGCGAGCACCCTTCCCCGCGGACGAGGAAGTCTTCGAGCGCAACCTCGCCGCGCTCGTGTCGCGCTGCTACGAACCCGTGCGCATGGAAGGAGCGACCCGCCGGCGCGCGCTTCGCGCTTTCGCGGACGGGTGCGTTTCACGGGCGCACGGGATCGAAGTGGAGGGAGCGAAACCCCGCCGCTTCCGGCTCGTTCCCCTCCTCCTCGTCGCCGCCGCCGCGGCCCTGGTCATCGTGCTGCGCGCGGGTGCACCGACGAGCCCCAACGAGGATCGCGACGCGATCCTCGCCTCCGGCCGCGTCGCCCTCGCGCCGGCCGAGGGGCCGTGGCGTCCTGCGACCGCGGAGGAACTCGCCCGCGGAGGTGACGGTGCACTGCTGCCCCTGGAAGTGGCGGTGCCCGACGGTGCGCGCTTTGCGCTGCGCTTCGCCGACGGGACGGTGGAACTCGAGGGCCGAGCGCACGCGTCGTTCCGCGGGGCGCCCCTCGAAGGAATCCTCACCGCCGGAACCGCACTCCTCGAACGCGAACAACGTCCGGGCTCCTGGTCCCTCGCCACGGGCACCGGAAACGTGGAACTCGTCCACGGACGACTCCGGGCTCGATCCGATGGCGCCCGCGAGGAGTTTCTGCTCGAACACGGCGCTGCGATCTACGACGGGCCCGGCGGTCGCATCCCGCTCGAAGAGGGCCGGGGCCTCGCCCTGTCCGCCGGTCGGCCGGTCGCGGTCGGGCCCTCCGGACCGAACGTCGCCGCCCGCTCCGCCGCACCCTCCCCTCCCACGCCCTCCGAAGCGACCCGCGCCGCGGTGCCCCCCGCGGATCCGGCTCCGCCCTCGGGCGGGCCTCTGGTCCGAGGCCGGGCACTCGCCCCCGACGGATCTCCGCTCGAACGTTTCGAAGTCGCGCTCCTCCCGGCCCGCCGCGGCAACGAGTATGCGACCGCGAAGCACATCGAGGTCCACGATGCGGAGGGCCGGTTCCTGTGGAAGGACATCGACCCGGGCACCTACACGCTGTTCCTCCACGCACCCGGCTTCGCCTTCACGACGAGCGGCCCGATCGAACTCGGCGAAACCCCCGTCGACGTCGGCGATCTGCGCCTTGCGATAGGGGGATCGGTACGCGGCTTCGCGGTGCGCGGGGCGGACGGGTCCCCGGTCGCGGACGCCCTCGTGATCTCGGAAGAGGCGACCCCGCAGAACTTCGTGCCGCTCGGTGGGCTCGAGGGGACCTATGCTCCGATCCGCGCGACGTCGCGCGCGGACGGCTCCTTCCTGCTCGAGCACCTGACCCCGGGCACCCACCACCTGCGTATCGGTGCGCCCGGATACGCGCCGAGCTGGAGCGAGGCGATCGTCGTCGAGGAAGGGCGCGTGGCCGAGCTCGGAACGATCGAGCTCACCGAGGGCGGAGCGGTCGCGGGACACGTCCTCGATGGCCTGGGCGAGCCGATCTCGGGCGCGCTCCTGATCGTCACGCCGCTCGACCAAACCGCCCACGTCAAGACCCATTTCGCGCGCGCGTTCACGGACGCGGACGGCGCGTGGCGCGCTCCGGACCTCCCCCCGATTCCGATGCTCGTCGTGTTCCTCGGGCGCGAGGGCCGGGACGTTCCACGGGTCCGCCCGGTGCGGATCCCTCGCACGGGCACACTGGTCGTCGACTTCACGCTGGCAGCGTCCGCGGCCCTCCTGGAAGGAACGCTCCTCGAAGCCGACGGATCCCCCGTCGCCGGCCAGAACCTCGCCCTCGCTCCGCCCGACGGCACGGACGACTTCGCGAACTTCGATGCCGCGAACACGGATGAATCGGGACACTTTTGGTTCGACGAGATCGAGCCTGGCGAGAAGCTGCTCTTCGAGGTTTCGACGGACGGGTCGTGGATCCGCCTCCTCGCCTCGGTGACCGTCCCGGCCGTCCCCGGTGCTCCCCTGGAACTGCGGCGCTCGAAGAACGTTCTTCGCGGTCGCGTGATCGACGGGCCGATGGGAACCCTCCCGCCCCCGACGAAGATCGAGGTCGTGCGACTCGACCCCGACACCGGATCCACGGTGCTCGCCGCCGGACTCGATGCGAATGAGGACGGCACCTTCGCCGTGCCCCACCTGCCGAACGGAACGTACCTGGTGACCGCGCACCCCCTCGCCGAAGGACGCGCCCCCGCGTCGAGCCCTCCGATCCCCCTCGATGGGCTCACCCCCGAGCAGGATGTCGAACTCTCCCTTCCCGATTGAGAATCCTTCCCGATGAAACCCCTCCCTCTCCTCCTGCTCTGCACCCTCGCCGGCTCCGGTGGGAGCCTCGTGGCGAGTTCGATCGCTCCGACCAGGAGCCGAGCGGCTGAAGACACGAACGCGCCCGACATCGCGCGCCTGAATGCGCGCCTGACGGAACTCGGCCGGCGCGCCGAGGAACTCGAACGCGCCGTGGCAAAGGCGCGCCTCGCCCCCACGGCCCCCCAAGGACGCACGGCCCTCGGGGGCGTCGACGCCGCGGTGGAGCGCTGGATGAAACGCCACGCCCCCGAGCCCGCCGCCCCCGCGACCCTCGACCCCGGCGATGACGTCGATCGCGCCGTGGACCACATCCTCTCGTCCGACGTGTTTGGGGATGACGAGCTGGGCTTCTGGAAGGAGCTGCGCGAGAGCGGCGCGATCGATGCGGTGCTCGCTCGCATGGAGGAACTCGTGGAGCGCTCCCCCTACGACCCCGAGCTGCGCGTCGCCCTCGCCCAGGTGCTCGTGCAAAAGTCCTTCGAGCGCGGTGCGGGGCCGGAGCGCGAAGTCCTGCTCGACCGCGCCGAGGAGACCTACGCCGGTGCTCTGGAACTCGACGAGGAGAACTGGCGCGCGAGGTATGGCCGGGCGGTCACACTCTCTTCGCGCGCGGCCTTCCTCGGAAAGACCCCGGAGGCGATCGGTGAGTTCGAGCGACTGATCGCACAACAGGAGCGCTCACCGAGCGAGCCGCGCTTCGCCGCGAGCTACTACTTCCTCGGCAACCTCTACGCGCAGTCGGGGGAATCGGACAAGGCACTCGAAGCCTGGCGGCGCGGGCTCGCGCGCTTTCCGAACGACGCGCGACTGGCGGAGCAGGTTTCGACCTACGCCGAACTCGAAGGAGGCGGACGGTGAGGGCAGCGCTCGCCGTCGCGTTGGCCTTCATCGCGGGTGGAATCGTCCGCCAGCTCGTGCCGGGCGAGGAGCCCGTCGGCGCTGCCGTGTCGCGGCCCGAAGCAGGGGACGCGCGCATCGAAACACAGGCCGCGGCCCTCGCGGCTCGGTTCGAGGCGAGCGCACGGGACCTCGAAGAGCTCCCCGCGCTTCCCGAACCGTCCGCCGAACCCGTCGCGGTCACGGTCACGGACGCCGAGATCGAGGCGGCGCTTCAGCGCTGGCGCAGCGCGCACGGGACCTCCGCGGGAGTCCCTCCGATCGAGATTCGCCCCCCCGAGGCCTCGGACACCGAGGATGCCTCTCCCCTCGCGGCCCTCCCCGCATCCGAGCTCGCCGCCGCCCTCGCCGAACTCGGCCGCTTCAGCGAAGGGGCTCAGGCGCTGTACGAGGAGCTGCGCGCAAGTGGGCGCATGGACGACCTCATCTCGTACCTCGAAAGAGAGGCGGAGAATCACCCCGAGGATGCCGAGCTCCAACTGGAGCTCGGAACCGCGTATCTGCAGAAGCTGTTCGGACTCGGTCCGTCGCCGGAAGCAGGGGTCCTCGCCGCTGCCGCCGATGCCGCCTTCGATCGCGCCATCGAGGCGGACCCCTCCAACCTGGAAGCGCGCTACGTCAAGGCCATCTCCTTGTCGAACTGGCCGCCGTTCCTCGGCAAGACCGGCCAGGCGATCGAGCAGTTCGAACTCCTGATCGCCTCGATCGAGGAACGCGGGGACACGGGCCCCTTCGTCGAGAGCTACCTGTACCTGGGAAACCTCTACGAGCGCACGGGAGACCACGAACGCGCGCTCGAGACCTGGCGCAAGGGGCTCGCCCTGGACCCGGCGAACGAGGCGCTGCTGGCGAAGGTGGAGAGCGAGTCGCGCTGAATCCGGACCTTTCCGGTGCGACGCCCGGTTCCGAGGGGCTACCCGGGGCAGATCCCCTGAAAGCGGGCGTCGCGCCGGGTAGATCCGGGAGCCGCGATCGGGAAACGGTAGGATGCTCGCCATGAAGGTTCGCCAGATGCTTCCCGCCATCCTTGCCCTGGGGCTCCTAGCCAGTGGAGCCCGTGCCCAGGACATCTCCATTCATCGCCGTCCGACCCGCTGGCGGGTGAGCTGGGAGAAGGTCCGCCGCGGTTCCGCTCCGGACCTGAACCTTGTGGGTGTGCACTACGACCTGCTCGGGCCCCTGAGCCTCTACCCGCCGCTCTATGGGGGAGTCGGCGGGTTCGTCGCGGTCGACGGAGCCGAGGACGGATTCTTCCTCGGCGGTGCATCCATCGGCGCACTGTGGCAGCTCGCGCCCCTGTGGAATCTGGACGTCGGAACGTTCTTCGGCGGAGGCGGCGAGGCGGGCGGATCGACGACGAACGGCTGGGCACTGCGTCCCTTCGTCGGAATCGAACGCATCCTCGGTCTCTACGCGGTCCGGGCCGAACTCTCCTACCTCGAGACCTCCACGATCGACGGCGATCTGCGACTCGCACTCGGCATCTCCCTGCCCTCGGAACTCCTGCTGTCCCATGAACTCGGACGGCGCCACGGCCTCCCCGAACGCATTCCGCCCGCGGCGTTGCGCCCACGCACCGTGCGCGTCGCACCTCGCTACCTCTGGATGGACCCGGACGGGGATTCGGAAACCACCTCGGGGGCATCCCTCGACGCGGACATCGGCATGATCGGCCTTGGCGTCGACTACTCGCTCGCAGAGAGGGTGTTCCTCCCGGTCGAGGCCTACGGAGCAACAGGCGGTGGGGTGGACGGGTTCCGGATGGCGGGCGCGGGAGTCGGGTTCGCGCAGCCGCTCGGAGACGACCTGACCTCGCTGGTCGCGACCGCCTCCGCGATCTTCGGAGGCGGAGGAGGGGTCGAAACCGGGTCGGGACTCGGGTGGAAGGCGATGGTCGGCGCACGTCGCCTTCTGACTTCGAACCTCGCACTCGAGTTCGGCGCGGGGCGCACCAGCTTCCCGAGCGGGAACTTCGACGCGGACACGCTCACCGTCGGGCTATCGCTGCGGGGTCGACCGATCGAACTCTCGCTGCGCTACCCGCGCGGCAACCTGGCGCGCCAGGGCCTCTCGAGCGAAGACGGACGCACCGAGGAGCTGCGCGTCGCACTCATCACCAAGCTCGAACGACCGCCGAAGAACGATCGCAAGAAGGATGGGAGCCTGCTCCCCGACCACATCCCGATGCTCGGGGTGCGCCTGGAGAAGCCCATTCACCCGAACCTGTCCCTGACGGCCGAGGGTTTCGTCGCGAACGGCGGGCGTGCGGGTGGATACGCGGAAGGAATCCTCGGCGTCCGCCTCCTCTTCGTGCCCCCCGAGTTGCGAGGCATCCGACTCGGGGCACGCCTCGGTATCGGGCCGGCGGGTGGCGGAGGCCTCGATGTCGGGTCGGGTCTCGTCACGCACTACGGCGCGGACATCGGGATCGAGATCGGAAACTCCCTCGACCTGGAACTCGGCTGGGGCAAGGCCGAGGCCGCGGTGGGCGCCTACCGGGCCGAGGAGATCACCCTCGCCCTCAGCCTGGGCCTGAACCGGCCGGTCTCCACGCACTGAGACGGGATTCGCACTACCCCGGAAGCCCCTCGCGCAGGACGAACTCGATCGCATCGCAGAAACGCTCGAGTTCCTCGAAGGTGGTGTAAACGCTCGGGGAAACGCGAATCCCCTGGAACTCTTCGTGCCGGATCACGGTGACGAGGATGCGGTGTTCGCGCCAGAGCCAACTGTAGAGGGCGGTGCTGTCCACGCCCTCGATCTCCATGTTCGCGATGGCTCCCGAGAAGCGCGGATCGAGGCTCGTGTGCAGCCGTACGCGATCGTTCTCGAGCAGACGGTGTGCCCAGAAGTTGCGCAGCTCCACGAGCCGATCGAACTTGCGCGTCGACCCGATTCCCTCGTGGAAGGTCAACGCCTCGGAGGCGCCGAGGGTGTTGGCCGCGGGGTGGGTGCCGATCTCCTCGAACTTGCGGATGTCGTCCTTGCGCTCCTCGGGTGCGGCCATGAGGGGCCAGAGGGACGGGATGCGATCGCGTCGCACGAAGAGCAGCCCCGTGCCGTGGGGCGCAGCGAGCCACTTGTGCAGGCTCGTCGCGTAGTAGTCGCAGTCGAGATCGCCGATCCGAAAGTCCACGTGCGCGAAGGCGTGGGCACCGTCGACGATCACCGGAATCCCGCGGCGTTGCCCGAGCGCGCAGACCTCTTTCACGGGCAGGATCTGTCCGGTCAGGAAGACCACGTGGCTGATGAGGATCAGGCGAGTCCTGTCGGTGATGTGCTCCTCGTAGAGCCGCACGATCTCTTCCGGGTCCTCGCATGGGGTCGGGATCGAAAACTGCACGAGCCGGATCCCCTCCCGCCGCTCGCGCTGCTTGAAGGTGTTGATCATCCGCGGATAGTCCTGGTTCGTGGCCAGAACCTCGTCTCCGGGTTCGAGGTCGAACCCGAACTGGCAGATCTGCAAGCCCTCGGATGCGTTGCGGGTGAGCGCAATCTCCTCGGCATCCACGCCCGCGAACCGCGCCAGCCGCTGGCGAACGGTCTCGCGCTCGGGCTCCAGGACGCGCCACATCGTGTGCGGCGGCGCTCCGTTCGAGAAGTCGAGGTAGCGCTTCATCGCCTCCTGGACAAAAGCCGGCGCAGGACTCACGCCACCGTTGTTCAGGTTCACGATGCTGCGGTCGACCGTGAAGGCGCGCGCGATTTCACTCCAGAAGTCCGCATCGTCTTCCGCCGCTCGCGCGCGAGCGAGGCATAGAGAGGCCCGCTCGGGATCCAGGCAGCCCAGGCTACCCAGGGTCGCGGGAAGGGTGAGTCCTGCGAGAAAGCTGCGACGGTCGATCATGCGGGCACCAGGTCGGGTCAACGAGCCGAAGGGGATTGGGGATGGATTCTACAGGAGCCGGCCCCTGAGTAGACTCTCCCAAGCCCTCCACTCCCCCTCGCACACCGACGGATGCGAGGATCCCCGCTCTGCAAGTGCAACCCGATCGCATGCGCCTCCCGCTCCTTCCCGTCCTCCTCCTCGCATCGACCTCCTGCGCCGTCGTCCCCGGCCCCGACACCTATCCGCCCGCACGGCGTGGGGACCAGGTGGACACCTACCACGGCGTCGAGGTGGCTGATCCCTACCGCTGGCTCGAGGACCCCGACTCACCGGAAACCCGGGCCTGGGTGCGTGCGGAAAACGAACTGACCGAAGCGTACCTCCACAACATTCCAGCGCGGCGCCTGATCCGCGAGCGCCTCAGCGAACTCTGGAACTACGAGCGTTTTTCGATCCCGGTCCGTCGTGGCCACGCGATCTTCTACTCGCGCAACGACGGCCTGCAGGACCAATCGGTCCTCTTCGTCGACACGGGCGAAGGCGCTCGGGTACTCCTCGACCCGAACCGGCTCTCCGAAGACAACACCGTGTCCTTGGCGTCGACCGTCCCGAGCGAGGATGGTCGGCTGCTCGCGTATGCGCTCTCGGACGGGGGGTCGGACTGGCGAGAGTGGCACGTCCTGGAAGTGGCCACCGGCAGGGAACTCGAGGACACGATCACCCGCAACAAGTTCGGGGGACTGGCCTGGAACGAGGACGGGAGCGGTTTCTATTACCCGCGCTTCGCAGTGCCCGGCGACGGCGACGAACTCGTTGCGAAAAACTCCCCCGCCGAGATCGCATTCCACGTCCTCGGAACGCCGGAGACCGACGATGTCACGGTGGTTCCGGCGCCGACGGAAGAAGGCATCAGCCTCAGCTTCCGCCTGACCCGGGACCGTCGTTCGATGGTCCTCTCCCGCTGGAACAGCCATGCCCGCCGCAATGAACTCTCTCTCCTTGCGCTGGGGAATCCAGATGCCGAGGAGATTCCCGTCGCAACCGGATTCGACGCCCAGTACGCGCCGATCGGAGACGACGGCGAGACGCTCTTCGTGGAGTCGAACCTGGACGCACCGCTCGGTCTCGTCCTCGCAATCCCTCTCGCGACACCGTCCCGCGAGAACTGGAGGATCCTGATCGACGAAGGCGAGGATGCGATCGAGGACGTGAGTCTATTGGGCGGGCGCCTCTTCGTGCGCACGATGAAGGACGCGACTTCGAGGGTCCAGGTCTACGGCCTGGACGGAAAGGTGGAGCGCACGGTCGAACTCCCCGGACTCGGGACCGTGCGAGGGTTCGACGGCGAGTTTGAAGACACCGAAGCGTTCTACTCGTTCACGGGCACGCTGGTGCCGACGACGATCTATAGGTACGACGTCGCGTCAGGGACGAGCCAGGTCTACCGCCGTCCCGCGGTCGACTTCGACGCATCGCGGTACGAAACCCACCAGGTCTTCTACAAGAGCAAGGACGGCTTCACGCGCGTCCCGATGTTCATCACCCACCGCAAGGGGATCGTGCTCGACGGCTCGAACCCGACCTACCTCTACGGCTATGGAGGATTCAACATCTCGCTGACACCGTCCTTCAGCGTCACGAACCTCGTCTGGCTCGAAATGGGCGGCGTCCTGGCGATTCCGAACCTGCGTGGAGGGGGCGAGTACGGCGAAGCCTGGCACGAGGCCGGGACGAAGCTGAAAAAGCAGAACGTCTTCGATGACTTCTCCGCCGCTGCCCGCTGGCTGATACGCAACGGGTACACGACCCCCGAGCGCCTCGCGATCGGGGGCGGGTCGAACGGTGGATTGCTCGTCGGCGCGTGCATGACCCAGGAACCCTGGCTCTACGGCGCGGCCCTTCCGGCGGTCGGCGTCCTCGACATGCTGCGCTACCACCTCTTCACGATCGGTTGGGCCTGGGCGGGAGACTATGGCACCGTCGACGACCCCGAGGAGTTCAAGGCGCTGTACGCATACTCGCCGCTGCACAATATCGAAGAGGGCACGGCCTACCCGGCGACACTGATCACGACAGCCGACCACGACGATCGCGTCGTACCCGCCCACAGCTTCAAGTTCGCGGCGGCGCTTCAACACGCCCAAGGCGGTGACGCTCCGATCCTGATTCGAATCGAGACCCGCGCCGGGCACGGCGCGGGCAAGCCGACCGCGCTGCGAATCCAAGAAGCCGCCGACCGGTGGGCGTTCCTCGTCAAGGTCTTCGACCTCGAGGTTCCCTGGAACTGACCCCGCCATGCGACGCCGCATCGTTCCGCTACTCGTTCTCCTCGTCGGGCTCGGCCTCTTCTGGGCGACGCGGGAGCGCAGTCCCGCGCCGCCCGGCATCGAAGTCAGCTCGGACGTCGCGGAATGCCGCCGGCACCTGCTCGCGATCTACGACGGTCTGCGCGCCTACCACGAGCGATTCGGCCGTCTGCCCGAGCGAGCCGGCGTCGGTTTCCTCGCTTCGCTCGTGGCGGACGGCATCTGGGAGAATGACGAGGCCCACGCGGCCCTACTGACCTGTCCCGGCCCGGGCGCCCGCCCGGTCACCCCGACCACCGACCTCTCCGATCCCTCCACCTGGACCGAGGACTCCTCCGCCTATGCGGGGCGCGATCCCATCGGAAGCCCGATCGAGAAGTTTCCCGCCGGGGGTCCCGCCGCGAGCGCCCTCGCCGCCTGCGACAACCAGGCCGGCTGCAATCACCCCGGGATCCTGAACGTGCTCTACACCGATCGCACGGTGCGGACGTTCGAGCTCGCAGCGCTGCTGCGCAGGGGAGAGGTGCCACCCGGGACCGAGCACCTCATCGTGGGGCCGGACTCGCCGTTGAGCGGGCTGAGGGTCCTGTCGGTGCACTGAACGCCGGCGACAGCACGGGAATTCCCGGGTTTGGGACCGGGGACGTCCGCCGCGGCTCCCGGGTCGCGCTCCCCCTCAAGTCCGCTGCCACGCGTAGCGATGAGGGCAGGAGCTGCGCCCCCTCGCCCTCCCGATGCCCGACCTCGCCCACTCCGAAGACCCGGAACGCCCCCCCACGGAGCGGGGGTTCCTTCGGATCTTCCTGGAGACCTGTCGGGGTCAGCTCGCGGAGATGGAGCAGATCGTCCTCACGCTCACCGGGGAGCCGGCGTCCGAGGAATCGGCGCTCGGAATCTTGAGGGTGCTCCACACCCTGAAGGGGGAAGCGGCGGTGCTCGCCCTCGACACCGCGAGGGATCTCTGCCACGCCGTCGAAGATCTCGTGGAAGAGTGCGCGCGGACCGGCTCGTGCCTGCCCGCCGAAGTCGTGCTGTCCCTCGTCGACTGGCTGGAGGATTATCTCGACCGGCTCGACGCCGACCCGTCCGCGCCCCCGCCCGGGAGCGGGTTCCTGCGAGCGAGGATCGCCGAAGCGACCCCCCGGCACGGCGAGGTAAGAGAACGGCCGCGGCCCATGGACTACCGCAGGGCACGGGTCTGCGCCGAGACCAAGATCGAAGTCTCGCTCCCCGTGCTCGACCGCCTCGTGGAACTTGCCGAGGCGATCCGCACCGGACCCGAGGATCCCAGCACCGCGGAGCGGGCCCGCGAGCTCCTGGAAACCGCGCGTTCGGTCCGCGTGACAACGCTCGCGCCGACTTTCCAGAGGATCGAGCGACTCGCCCGCAGCGTCTGCCGGGAGCTCGAGCGTTCGATCGAACTCGAGTTCGAGGGGGAACAAATCCCCCTCGATCCCCACGTCGTCCAGGGCCTGAACTCTCCGCTCGTACACCTCGTCCTGAACGCGATCGATCACGGGATCGAGGATCCCGCGGACCGCACCGCCCGCGGCAAGCCGCCCGCAGGGAAGATCACACTCACCGCCACCCGGCAGGGGAACTCGCTCGTCGTCGAGGTGTCCGACGACGGGCGCGGGTTCCACAGGAGCGCGATCCTCGAGCGCGCCGAGGCCGCAGGGCTCCTCCCGATCGGCCCTCGTCCCCCGGAGCTTTCGGACGAGGAGGTCTGGAAACTCCTCGTCCAGCCCGGGTTCTCGACCGCCGATCGGATCACGCGGACCTCCGGGCGCGGAATCGGTCTCGACATCGTTCGCCAACGCGTCGAGAACCTCGGAGGGCGGATCGAGCTGGCGTCGAGCGAGGGAATGGGCGCCCGGGTCAGGCTCCGGATCCCACTCTGATCCGGCGAGCCGCCGAGAGCGGATCAGGCCGCCGCGACCTGGAGGGACGCGGCGGGCATCATCAGGATCAGTTCGAACTCCGGGAAGGTGTGAATCCTGGCCTGGGCCCGCCCCACGAGCAACTCATCCCCCTCCTCGTAGGGAAAGGCCGGTCGGACGTTCTTTCGAACTCCCTGGCAGCCCGCGGAATGCACGGCGGTCCCCGGGACGACCTCGCGACAGACTTCCTCGACGGCCGCGCCGATGAAGTTCCCGACCTCGAGCATCGCGTCCTTCGTCCCCTGGTCCAGATCGGTGTCCTTGCGGCGCTCACTCACTTCCGCATCGGGGACCATCATCAGAAAGCACGCCATCGAGATCGCGTCGGGGAGCGGGACGAGGATGGAGCCGTAGGACTCCCCCCCGTCCTCGTCCGTGAACCGCAGCCGAAACGAGATGTGGACCTGATCCTCCCCCGCGGGTCGCGTGTGCTCGCGCGAAGCCTCGATCTCGGCGATCTCGATCTCGCGATCGATGAGCATCGCCAAGTTCGTGGACACCCGGTTGAGAATCCGCTTGATCAGCTTCTGATCCGCCTTCTCGCTCACTCCGACTCCCCCTTCGGGCATACGCCGTCCTGGAGCCAGAGTTCGACGGTCATGATCCCCTTCGGCAGTTGGAACGCCATCTGCGCGTCGTCGCCTCCGCTTCCCTTCGTCGCGACCCGCTCGGGAACGCCCATCGAGAAGGTGTCCACCGGGTCCAGGGTCCGACACTTCAGGGTCCCGCAGACGAGGTTCGCGGACTCGCCCAGAGCATCTTCCACATCCTCGGGGCTGACCTCGTCCTCGGGCTCCATGAAGAGCAGAGTGCGAGCGATGTACTCGGCCGCTCCTGCATAGCACCGCAACGCAACGAACCCTTCGAAAAGTCCGTCGAAACGAACGGCCACGCCGATGTCGCCTCCGTCACCATCGCCCGAAGCGGACGGATGGCCGGAATCGCGGAACTCTTCGATCGACTCGAACTCGATCAGGACTCCGTTGAGGACGTCCGCCACGGACTCCTCGAGGGCCTTCAGGAGTTCCTCGAAGGACGGGATCGCCGGCGGAGACCCACCGGTCTCGCATTGCCTCGGGCTAGCCAAAGTACGGCTCCAGCGCTGCACGGATCGTGTCAGGGGTGAAGGGCTTGCTCACGTAGCCGTTCGCGCCCGAGTCGAGGGCGCTCTGCACCTTGCTGTTGCCGGACTCCGTGCTGATCATGATCATCGGGAGTTGTTCGGCGCTGAGCTTGCTGCGCACGGCCTGGACGAAGGCCACTCCGTCCATCTGGGGCATGTTGATGTCGCTCAGGACGAGTTCGACGTCCGGGGATTCCATGAGGCTCTTGAGACCCTCGGCACCATTGCCCGCCTCCAGAAACTCTTCGACGTGCAGCCCCGCCTGCCGGAGGACGCGCATGATGATCTTGCGCATGGTGGAGGAGTCGTCGACGATCAGGATCTTGTTCATGGGTGGTAGCTCGTTGCGGGAAAACGTTCGCGGCCTCGGCGAGGAACGGGGCTGAGGCCTGGGGAGTCCCAGGGGGGCGGTAGAACCAGTGTCGAGCCGGGCTCCACGCGCTCTTGAAAACGATCTGGGGATTTGTCCCCCGGAGAACTCCCGGAAATGCCAACCCGGAAGGAGATTCACAGTCTCCCCTCCCTCGCATCCCTGGACAGAATGGGTGGGGCCCCCTCAGGCCCCTGGGCACGCCAGCATCGTCTCGACGCGATGATCGACCGTGTGACGCTCCTCGATCGCCATCCGGGCACGCCGCCCCATCTCGAGGCCCCGCTCGGGATCCTTCGCAAAGGCCTCTAGCTTGCCGAGGAGGTCCTCGGGGTCGGTGTAGGTCATCAGTTCCACCCCCACCTCGAAGAGCTCGTGGACGGCGGGGTTTTCCTCGGTGAACACGGGCCGACCGCACGCCATCACATCGAACACGCGCATCGTGACGATGTCGCGCTGGTAGATGCGACCCACGTCCCAGTGCAGGGGACAGATGCTGTAGATGCGCGTCAGCTCCTCACGGTGCCCGGCCGGCCCGCGGTAGGTCACCCCGTGGGGTTCGACCATGCGCCATCCTCGGTCCCCCCACACCGAGAGGCCCACCGGAGCCAGCCGCGCGGCCCAGGCGAGACGCTTCTCGCTCGCTGCGATCTCTCCGAAGAGCACCACCGGATCCTCCCCCGGACCATGGGTGAGGCAGGCATCGCGGAACCCGGGCAAGAACCTCTCGAGGCGAGCGGGAATCGTGAACTCGAGCGGGTGCTTGCGCTGGTGATCGAGGAGGAGTGCCGAGAGTGAGTCGAACTCCTCCCGCGACGCCCCCTCGCCCTTGAAGCTCATCCAGTAGCGCAGGAGCCGCTCCTTGCAGGCGCGTGCGTTGTCGACCATGCTCGAACCGACGTGCGCCACGGGGGCGAACGACGAACGTGCCTCATCGGGATCGAGCTCCAGAGGACGGCGCCGGATCGGGTCCGCAGCGAGCGGAAGGTGCTCGACGTGTTCGAAGCCGGCGGCGCGAAAGGCTTCGACGTTCGAGGGGCGATAGGTGAACGCACGGGCGTGGGGGCAGGGACGCGAGAGCGGTCGCAGCGGCGTCGTCGCCGGATCCACCTCCCAGACGAGGAGTTCGGCACCACGCTCCTCGACGAACTCGGCGAGGCCTTCGGTGTAGTTGATCGCGAAGACGCGGCCGGGTTCGATTCGGCGCACGGCGAGGTCGAGTTCCTCCTCCGAGAGCCGGCCGATGTCCAGGCTCCAGGTCCAGTGCCCTCGGCGTTCGAGCGCCGCCCGAACCTCCTCGACGAAGAGGCCCCCCGCACAGACAACGGTGCGCTCCGCCCCGCGCCTCGGTTCGCGGAAGGCGCGGATCTCCCCGGCGTAGAGCCGAGCGAGGAGCGGGTGCTCGACGATTGCCATCCCCGGGGCGCCGACATCGAGAAGGTCGGTCCCGAGGAGCAGCTCGAGCCTTCCGGAACGCAGCGGTTCAGCGAGCTCGCGCTCGGCGAGCATCAGCCGCAGGAGCCATGGGTCGTGCTCCCAGGCCACGACCGATTTTCCGGACCGCAGGAGTTCGAAGACCTGTTCGCCGAGTCCGATGCCGAGCACCAGGACCCGCTCCCCCCCAGCGGCTCCGTTCAGGCTCGCACCGAGCTGCTCCGGCGTGATCCCGAGCGGCACCCAGGCGCGGTGCAACCGCAACTCGACCCGTCCGTCCGCGAGGCGCCGCGTGTGATCTCCGCCGACCGGCCAGGCGACGCGCCGCGCCAGGGCCGGGTCGACTTCCTCCAGGACGGCGAAGTTCCGCCGAAGGAGCTGTTCTTTCGAATCCTGCACAGGTAACCGGACGGCTTGCCTCTCCGGAGGGCTTCCTGTTCTACTCCCCGCCCCAAGGGGAATCCACAGCATGCAAGACCAGCCCACACCCAAGATCGGAATCGTCACGATCTCCGATCGTGCGACGAGCGGCACCTACGAGGACCTCTCCGGCCCCGCGATCGAAGCCGCCCTCCGCGACTATCTCGCCACCGAATGCGTCTACGAACGCCGCCTCGTACCGGACGAGATCCCGCTCATCCAGGACGCGATCCGTTCCTTCGCCGAAGAGGGCTGCGCGCTGATCTGCACGACGGGGGGGACCGGTCCCTCGCCCCGCGACGTGACACCCGAAGCGATGGAAGCGATCTGCGACAAGCTGTTGCCCGGCTTCGGCGAGCGCATGCGCTCGGCCTCCCTCGATGTCGGAGTCCCGACGGCAATCCTCTCCCGCCAGACCGCGGGCATCCTCGCGAAGAGCCTCGTGATCAACCTACCGGGCAAACCCGGCTCGATCCGCGTCTGCCTCGACGCGGTCTTCCCCGCGGTGCCGTTTTGCATCGAACTCGCCGGCGGACCGAGGCTCGAGGGGAATCCCGAGGTCGTCGAGGTCTTTCGTCCGAAGGGCCGCTGAGCCTCAGCCGACGACTGCGATCAAAGTGTCGCCGGCCTCGGGCTTCGGGGGCGTGTCGGGGGACCAGACGGTGAGTCGCCCCTCGCCGTCGATCCGAAACAGCGGCAAGACCGGGCGATCGGGCGCGGCGTGCTCGGCAACGAAGTCCTCGAACGAGAATTCCTCTCCGAGTCGAGTGCGCTTGACGAGCGCTCCCGAGCGAAAGCGTGCGTCCAAGGCCCAGTAGGTCACCTCCTCTCCGAACAGGAGGTGGCCCCGAAGGTGCGGCGGCAGCTCCTCTCCGTCCGACGATTCGGGCTCGGGAGGAAGCTGGTAAACCCGATCGCGCCCGAAGACTGTCGCGAATTGCAGGCACGCGAGTGCATTGACCTCGTCGTTGTAGGTCAGACAGACGAGGTTTCCGATCCCGTCCAGCGGGACGCGGAACTCGAAGTCGTCGACGAGCGCATTCCCGAAGTGCGCGCGCAGGCCCTCGATCCGTGCCGCCTGCACGTCGGAGTGGTTGCGATCGACGAGCAGGACCTCGATTCCCCCTTCCGTCAGCGCACGGGCGATCTCGCGCGCCCAGCGGTGCGCACCGAGGAAGAGCACGCCCTGGGGAGTGCCCTTGGCGACCCCGAGGCGCGACGCAACGGGCGCCGCGGTCAGACCGTAGACGAGCACGGTCGCGCAGATCACCAGGAAGACGACGGGCATCAGGTGCGCGGAGGCTTCGGGGAAGCGTTCGGGATCGAGTTCGAGCGCGAAGACCGAGGCCACGGACGCGGCGACGATCCCGCGCGGCGCCATCCAGGCGAGGAACGCGCGTTCCGCGATGCCGAGTCCCGAACGCGTCGTCGCGAGAAGCACGCTCGCGGGCCGCACGACCAGGAGCAGGAGCACGACGAATCCACCGCTCGCGAGATCGAGACGCGAAAACTCCTCCGCGGGTAGGCGCGCCGCGAGCAGGATGAACAGCACGGACACCAGAATCAGTCGCACGTTCTCCTCGAACTGGACGATGTGCTCGACGACGACGCGGCGCTGGTTGCCGATCCCGATGCCCATCAGGGTGATCGCGAGCAGGCCCGACTCCTCCTGGACGTGGTTTGCGATGACGAAACTCGCCACCGCCAGGGCCAGTACGGCGGGACCCTCGAGGAAATCGGGGATCGCCTTGCGGCGCAGGAGCACCACGGTCAAGAACGCGACCGCGCCCCCCGCACCGACCCCCGCCAGGGTCGCGCGGACGAGACCCGCGACGGCGAGACCTCGTTCCGCGTCCTCGCGGATGAAGGCCTGGAACACGAGCACGGCGAGCACCGCCCCGATCGGATCGGTCACGATCCCCTCCCACCGCAGGACCCGACTCACCGACGCGGTGGGTCGCACGTGGCGGAGGAGCGGGCCGACGACCGTGGGCCCGGTCACGATCAGGATCGCACCGAGGAGCGCCGACGATTCCCAGGCGAAGCTGAGGACCGTGTGCGCGAAGACGGTCGTCAAGACGAGCGAAACGACCGGGCCGAGGACGAGCAGTCCGGCGACCGCCCTCCCTACGCCGCGCAGTTCATCGAAGCGAAGGCTCAGGCCGCCTTCGAACAGGATCACCGCGACCGCGAGGGAGACGAACGGGTGTAGGCCGTCGCCGAGGAGCGCATCGGGGTCGACGAGTCGTTGACCGGTCAGCGGACCGACCGCGAAACCGGCCGCGAGCAGGAGCAGGATCGCCGGCAGCCTGAGTCGCCACGCGAGCCACTGGGCTCCGATGCCGAGCAGAAAGACTCCGGAAAGGCCGAGCATGGGACGAGCGGGGGACCCGAGCCCTCAGCCCTCCTCCCCATTCCTGGAGGCATCGATGCAACTGCTCCCGACCGAGATCCGAGTCCGATCCACGGGACCATCCTCCCCGCACGCCCCTCCCCACGCAACGGTCCTTCTCGGCCCCGGCGCGTGTCCGTATCCTCCCGCCATGC
>DRLC01000171.1 GCA_011053145.1 Planctomycetota bacterium
ATCTGCTCGAGGAGCGGCGCGCCACCGGAGACCGACCCGAAGTCGGACACACTCCATCCGTCCACCCACTTGCGGACCGTCTTCCAGTCTGCCCTGCGTTCCTTCGCGTCCTCGCGCGAGGGCTCGAGCCACGTCCACCAGGCGGCCTGGACATCGACGCAGGTGGCTGCGGCCTCCTTGAACAACTTGAGTTCCGCTGCGTCCCGCAGCGAGGCGACGGGGATGTACAGGTCGAAGGCTCCGAGGTCCGCGCGGGTGAAGCGCGCTCCGGCGAGGACGTCGTCGAAATCCGCGTCCACCGAAACGGAGAGCTGACCGGCGGTCTCCTCGGCGAGGGCCTTGAAATCGAAGGGGTCGGAGTCCCCCTGGGCCGGGTCGGAAGCCGCGGCCAGGGGACCGAGGAAGAGGACGAGAGGAAGCGCGAGCAGTTCTCTTCGGATCATCGGGGAGGATGGGGCGGGGAGCGGAGGTCCGCTTCCGGGTGCGAGGGGCGTGAAGGGGAGGGGGAGGCCCGGCTGCGAGATGCCCGGGATATCCCTGGGGCGTCGTTCGGTTCTCCTCGGATCGGGGAAATGTGGAGATTCCTAGAGAAACCCGGTAGCGGGCGTTCCCACGTGTAGGACGATCGCCCGAGGAGGGTGCGTAGAGGCTTCTCGCGCTTTTCTCCTCGGTTACCTCGTTCATACTGATCGGCTCCCGGCATGTGACGGAGCCGGGGCGAGCCCAGCCGGAATGCGAGTTCTCCACATCGACAACCACCTCCTGTTCGTCGAGAAACCGGCCGGGGTGCCGGTCGTTCCGGACGGGAGTGGAGATGTGAGCCTCCTGGACGAGGCTCGCTCCTTCGTCGAGCAGGAGTTCGCAAAGCCGGGTCGGGCGTTCCTGGGCGTCGTCCACCGGCTCGATCGCCCGGTGTCCGGGATCGTCCTCTTCGCCCGCACCTCGAAAGCGGCCAAGCGTTTGACGGCCGCCTTCCGGGAGAGGCGCGTCCGCAAGATCTACCTCGCCGTCCTCCCCACTGCCCCTCCCTCCGATAGCGGCGTCCTCATCCAGTGGCTTCGCAAGGACCGCGCGCGGAATCGAGTCCACGCCTTCGCCGAGGAACGCGAGGGAACCAAACGGGCGGAAACCCACTGGCGTGTGCTGCGCGTGGAGCCCGGCCGCGTCCTCGTCGAATTCCGACCGCTGACCGGACGCTCCCACCAGTTGCGGGTCGCGGCGCGTAGTCTCGGTGCGCCCCTCCTCGGGGACCTGCGCTACGGCCCCGGTCCCGCTCTCCGCGACCGCAGCGTCGCCCTGCACGCACACGCGCTCGAGGTTCCGCACCCCACGCGAGCGGAACGCGTCTTGGTACGCGTCGCTCCCCCCGGGATCGCGACCTGGCGATTCCGAGGGGAGACCTTCGAGGAGGGGGTCAGTCTGCAAGGGGCGTGAGTGTCTCCTGCACCGCTCCGGTCGCGGCGTCGCTCTCGTGTAGGATCACCTTCGAGGGGCCCGGATCCATGGCGTACTCGGCGAGGTCGGAGACGCGGCCGGCGCCGAGGAGTTCCGTCTCGCCGCTCGCGCGAAGGGACGGGGCGTCCTCTTCCCGGTTGCGGTAGGCCACGCCGAGCGGCACCACGTCGATCTCGAGCGAGTAGGCACCGCTCCCGAGGAAGGATTCCACGACGAGCTGGAATTCGAGGCCGCCGCCGGTCACGTCGACGCCCCCGGTTTCGGGGAGATTGCCCGTGGCGAAGCAGGCGATCGTCTGGTTGAGGAGCGGGTCGAACAGGCAGACGTCGAAGTCGGTCGTCGGGTCGGCGTGGTGGAGCTGAAAGTCCACGTGGATCGGTTCCCCGGCGACGAATTCGAACCCGTCGAAGGGATCGGTGCCCGAGTCGGTCGTCCAGCCGTCGATGAAGAAGTGGTCTCCGGGGAGCAGGACCCCGAAGTCGTTCGCGCTGAGCACGGTGTCGTTCGGTTCGGCCTCGCGATACACGTTGCTCGGGAGGACCGTGGTGTGGCGGCTACCGCGCGAACAGGAGGCCGCCGCAGCGGCGAGCAGGAGCAGGGGGAGCGGGCGGGGAAAGGGGATCTTCATGGTGGGTCTCCTGCGGGTGTCTTCCCGCGTGTCCACCGCGAGGGTCACCCGATGGGGAGGGGGACCCGGTGGTGGGGGGTGTGGGGGCTAGAGCGCAAGAGCCGTGCCGTCCACGGATGGGGTCGGGGGACCCATCCCCCTGGATCGAGGCCTTTTGGGTTCTAGGTCGCATTTTGCAAGCCTCGCTCGCCACGCGGGTTGCGCGGGCTAGGCCGGGCTGGTTCGGGAGGGACTTGAGGCGACCTGCGGCCTTCTGTTCCTTGAGAGGGCGCCCCCCCGCGTCCTCGAAAGTTCGGTCGCCACCGCGATCGCAGGTGCTCCGATGCAAACCCTGGCCTTCGTCAACCAGAAGGGCGGATGCGGCAAGACCACGGCCGTGGTTCACCTGGCCGGTGCCCTTGCCTTGGGGGGAGATCGTGTGCTCGTCGTCGACCTCGATCCCCAGGCCCATGCGACCCTGGCCCTCGGGCAGGTGGTGGACGGGGCCCCGAGCATCGCGGATGTGTTGCTGCGGGGCGTGGACGCCGCCGAGGCTCTCTTGCTTGCGCCCGCGGGGATCGCGCTCCTTCCTTCTTCCCTTGCCCTCGCCGAGTTCGAGGAGAGTGCGGAGCGGGTCTTGCACGCGGAGGGCTTCCTCGCCCGCGCCCTCGCGAACCTGCACGGCTGGGACTTCGTGCTGATCGACTGTCCACCGCGGGCGGACGGTGTGCTCACGCTCAATGCCTTGCGCGCGGCGGATACCGCGGTGCTCGTGGTCGAAACGGGCACGTTCGCGCTGCAGGGCGCGCTCAAGGCGGCGGGGCTCTTCACGGCGGCCCTGGGCGAGGACACGCCTCGGTTCGAGCTGCGTGTGCTCGCGACGCTGTTCGACCGGCGCCTGCGGATCGCGCGCGACCTCTTGACCGGAGTTCAGGCGCGCTTCGGCAACGCGCTGTTCGACACCGTGATCCACGAGAGCGTTCGGCTCCGCGAAGCGGCGGCGTTCGGGCTCCCCGTGCAGCTTCTCGATCCCGACTGCCGCGCCGTGCGCGACTTCGAGGCACTCGCGGGCGAGGTGCGCGCGCTCGCCGGACATCGAACCGGCGACGGGATCGTCCCTGTTCCTTTCCCCGGTCTCCGCGCGGACGACGCGCGGAAGGTTCTCTCCAGACACGTTTCTTCGACATGGACGGACTAGCTCTGCTCACGAATCTCCACGCGGACGGGCCCCTGTCGCTGCGCCGATTGCGAGCCGCGGGCGTACGTTCCCTCGCGGAGCTCACCGAACTTCCCCAGGGTCTCATCGCCCAACTCCTGCATCTGGACGATCGGGGAGCAGCGCGGCTGAAGCGCGAGGCGAGTGCCCTCTCCGAGCGCATCGGGGAAGAGCCTTTCGAGGAGGATCCGGCGCGCGGGCCTGCGCCTGGACATGGGGTTCGACCCGCCGCGGATGCTCGGGCCGGAGACGAGCCCCCGCCCCGGCCGGCTGGCTCGCAGCCTACGGAGGACCCACCCGTCCCGCTGCCGCGCTATCCACCGCCCGCGCCGGTGCACGTCGAGGGCACGTTGCTGCGCGTGGGCTTCCCCAAGGGAATGCGGGCCCGCGCCCTCGAGGGACTCGTCGGCGAGGGGGTTCGGACGGTCCGGGCCCTGATCGACCTCGCGAGCCTGCCCCTCGCACGGCGAGCCGGCATCCCCTACACCGTCCTCCTCGCGCTGCGCTTCCAGGCTCGCCGGGAACTCGAGTTTCGTCTCGGGGTTTCGAAGGCGTCGACCGCTCGGGGCCCGAGGCCGGAGCCCGAGCTGCGGGAGGTGACCCTGCGTCCCAGGCCGAGGACGCATTCCCCGGTGGCTCGGGTCGCTTCGTTGCCGGGCCATCGGTCCGAGCGCGTCTACGCCGCTCCACGCCCCGACGGCCCGGATGGTCCGGATGGTCCGTTCCCCGTCGCCGAGCCACGCGGTGCAGCCCAGATCGCGCCTTCCCGGTCCGACCCCGGAGTCGCCGGACCCTTCGTCTGACCCCACGACCCCCTTCGATGGAGACGGAAGACATGGACAGTTCCCAGTTCTCGGATCCCTGCGCTCCGGCGCTCTATCTCGTTCCCGGGCTCGCCGGGGGCCGCGAGTTCTTCCTGGGGGAGCCGGTCGACGGCGCGGCGCGGAGTTGCCTTGCGGGGAAGGTCGTGTCCCTGACGGACGACGGCCGAATCGTCATCCGTCCGCACCGGACCACGCTCATGGTCGATACCATC
>DRLC01000172.1 GCA_011053145.1 Planctomycetota bacterium
ACTTCGATCGGTCCGTCCGGGCGGTCCGCGGCGGGAGGAACCGGGAGCACCCGCACCACGTGGTCCGGCGCCCAGACGGTGGCCTGCAGGCCCTGCGTGCGTGGAAACTCGAACGAGCAGATTCCCTGGGATGAGGCCGTCTTCGTCTGACTCAGCACCCCGACGATGGCATCGGGGAGCGGCGTGCCGTCCGAGTCCGTCACGAGGAAGTCAGCGCTGTCGAGTTCCTCACGTTCCAGGACGATGTCTCCCGCGTCGGCCCCGCGCACGGGGTCGAACTCGCGTACGACGACGTCCGTGTTCGTCCCGAGTCCGGAGATGGACAGGCGTGCCTGCTCGAGCCCGCTTTCGGGAAGAGCGACCGTGAAACGGCCCTCCTCGTCCGCGGTCTCCGCGCTCCCGACCCCGCCTTCCTTCGTCGAGATGTCCGCGAACACGAATGCGCCTGGAACCGGATTCCCCTCGCCGTCGACGACACGCCCGCGCAGAACGGGCCGCGCCTCGATGTCGAGGATGAGGTCCGTCGTGGGCGCCTCGACCGGGAGGGAGGATCCCCCCGTGACGAACTCATCCCCATAGGGAAGCTGGATCGAGCCCCGGAAGTGCGCGGGCAGGCCCGCGAAACGGAATGCACCCTCTTCGTCCGTCGTCGCCCAGAGATCGGCGACGTCCGCTTCGACGGTGCCCCCCATGGGGTCGTCGAGCGCGGGCATCAGCGGGGCCGCCGGGCCGTCCGGGTCGGCCACTAGGTGGAGATTCAGGGACCGATCCGGCGCGTTTCCCTGGATGCGTACCCAACCCGACACCGTGCTGCCCTCTTCGAGCGTGACGCGTACGAGTCCCGAGCGCTTTCCGAGCGGAAGCGAGGCCAGGCGGACGCTGCCGTTTGCGACGTAGAGCCAGACCCCCTCCTCCTCCAGCGGCCCATAGTGGACCCGGCCTTTCCAGTCGCTGTAGGCGGTCTCGAGCCTGCGCCCGTCCTTGGCGAGCGAGACCCAGGCGCCGGGGACCGGTGAGCCGTCCGACCAGCGAAGCTCGACGACCAGGCCTTCGGGGACCTCTTCCTCCGGCTCCGTTCCCGGCACTCGTTCCGCGGGTGCCGCCTCGCGCCGCGCAGTCGGCGCCTCCCCGGCGTTCCGTTCCTCCGGGGGGGCGGGGGTCGGTGGCACCCCCGGGATCGGGGAATCGGCCGAAGTCGTTTGGGCCGTGGCGTCAGAGGGCGTCTGTGCCCGGGTCACATCCCCGTCACGACGGAGGAGCAGCAACGCGGCGAGGAGGGCGAACAGGAGGGAGGTTGCGAGGGCGATCGGGTGGTTCTTCATGGAGACCGTCGCGGGAAAACGAGAGGTGAAGAGCCCGTTGTTCGGGAAACTCCCCCGGGGATGCGCGGGGAAGAGGAGAACGCATCGTACCGTTTCCGCGCGACACGCAACCCGCCAACTTTCCGCGGGAACCGTGGCGCGACTCGGCCGGGCGGAAGCGATGGACTCGGTTCCCGGCGGATGCGTTCGCATCGGGCCAGGGTGCTACCGGGCCCCATGGCCGCCCGAACCGCAGGAAAGGATGGAACGGAGCCCTGCGGACTCGTTCGGCGCGTCCGATCGCGGGCGCACACGTCGGTGCGACCGCCCGAGCGATCAGCCGCCGCGGGTGTGCATCTCGAGGTGGGGGTCGCGCTGCAGGTGCTCGGGGGAGAGAGGGGCGCGTTCGCCTTCGAGGCGCTGTTCGGCGCCGCGTTCGTCGCGTGCGCTCCAGCCTCGGGTGAGGAGCGTGGCGAGTTCCGCGTCGGTCGCACCCTCCCGGAGCGGGGTCAGGAGGTCGAGCCCTTCGCGAGCGTAGAGACACAGGAGCCAGTGGCCGTCCGCGGTCAGGCGGCTGCGGTTGCAGTGGCCGCAGAAGGGCTCGGTCGTGGAGGCGATGATGCCGAAGCGTGTGCCGTCCGCGAGGCGATAGCGGCGCGCGGGCGCGTCGGAGTCGGTGGGCACCTCCTCGATCGTCCCGGCGCAGGCCTGGATCCGCTCCAGGATCTCGTGCTTGGGGACGACCTCGTCCATGGACCAGTGGGTCGCTCCGCCGACGTCCATGTACTCGATGAAGCGCGCCTCGATGCCCTTTTTCCGGGCGAAGGCGAGCACCGCCTCGATCTCGTCGTCGTTCGTTCCGCGGATGATCACGGTGTTGAGTTTCGTCCCCTCGAAGCCTGCTGCGAGGGCGGCGTCGATTCCTTCGAGCGTTGCGGCGAGCTCGTCCCGCCCGGTCATGCGCTGGAAGCGCCCGGGGTCGAGGGTGTCGAGGCTGACCGTGACGCGGCGTAGCCCGGCCTGCCTTAGGGGAACGGCCAGCGGCGCGAGGCGCACCGCGTTCGTCGTCATCGCGAGGTCCTCGACGCCGGGCTGTGACGCGATGCGCCGGACGAGCTCGTCGAGCCCGCGTCGAAGAAGAGGTTCCCCGCCGGTGAGTCGCACCTTGCGCACCCCAAGCCCCACGAATACGCGCACGAGCCGTTCGATCTCCTCGAAGGTGAGGATGCGCTCGCGCGCGAGCCATGTGTACGTCTCCTCCGGCATGCAGTAGGAGCAGCGCAGGTTGCAGCGGTCCGTGACCGAGAGCCGCAGGTTCTCGAGTCCGCGCCCGCGGCGGTCGAGGGAGGGGCGCGTGGCTGTGGGGTGGGGGCCCATCGAACCCTCCAGTATGCCAGGGGGCTCGATTCCTAAAGACCCGATCAGCGGTCTTTCTTCAAGGCGGGCGGAGGGACCGGAGCATGCCCAAGGGGGAACCTTGGAATACGCAGTGGAGCGTAGAGCGTCGAGCGTGGTCGGTCCTGACTCCGTACCGACCACGGCGCGTCGAGCCGAGCCGGGGAGTACGGACTCCGTACTCCCCGACTGACTCCGTGCTCCCCGGCTCAGTTCGCGATGTACCGCAGGAGAATCGAGCTCGCCAAGTTTCCGTTGATGAAGCTCGCGGTGGTCATGCCGTCGGGCTGTCCGACGACATAGCCCCTCGTATCGCTCGTGAGGCTGATCCCGACGGGATCCTTGCCGGTGTGGACACGGATCTGGGACCAGACGCCCGAGGAGTCACGGCGGAGCATGTAGCCCTTCGAATCGGCGGTCGAGAGGTCGTTGTCGTAGGTGCTCCCGACGAGGATGACCGAACCGCTGGGCGAGACGTCCACGGCGCTGAGATCGACCACGGTCTTGCGGGAAGACGTAAAGGTGGAGCCGGTCCATTCGAGAACGAGTCCTCCGTCGCCGACGGCGCATGCCGTCGCGGTGGCGAGGGAGGTGCCGGACGCGGCCACGTCGAGGAGTCGCGATGGGCCGGGGCTGAAGGTTGGCGTGACCTCCGTCCACGTCAGGGTGTCGGTCTGGCTGTCGTAGGTTGCCTCGAATGCACGTCCGACCCGATTGCCGGTGCCGTTATCGGAGTGCCCGACGACCAGGCCACTCGTGGAGTCGATGAAGGCGACCGCTTCGAGGCGGAGGTCGCCCGTCGCGGGCGGCGTCTTCAGGCTCCAGGTGGCCCCTCCATCGTTGCTGTATGCGACCAGGGCCGTGTTGTCGGTCCTGTATCCGACCGCCCAGGCTTCGGTGCTGCCCACCGCGCTGACGCCGCGGAAGCGCATCTTGTTGGGCTGCGGTTTGGGGCGAACCCCGAAGCTCCAGCTCTGTCCCCCGTCTCCGGTGTAGAGCATGGATGCCTTGTCTCCGACCGCTACCCCGAAGTTCGCATCGCCGAAATCGATCCCGCGCAGCGTCGGGCCGCTCCCCCAGGTGACCGCGTCCTGGAAGGTGCATCCCCCGTCGGTCGTGCACATGATCCGGCCACCCTGGCCGACGAGGCAACCGGTCAGCGGTGAGGACGGCTGGAACGCGCAGTCGTACAGCCGCTGCTCCACTTCGTCGCTGTTCGGGTAGAAGGGACTCATCGAGGTCCACGTGGCGCCGAGGTCATAGGAGATGCGCTGGCTACCGAAATCGCCGGTCGTGATCAGTCCCTGGGTGCCGAACGTGCTCACGCCGAGGAGAGCCCCCCTCGACAGGCCCGGCGTCGGTTCCCAGGTCGAATTGGAGGGCATCGTGGAGGCGGTCCAGTCCCCCGTCAGCGGATCGCGAAGCCAGTAGTCCCCCGAGTACCCGACCACGACCGCCGTGCCGCCGATCGGGGAGGCGGTGTCGTAGGGCGTCACGGCCACCACCGTCTCGAAGTTCCACGTGCGCCCGGAGTCGGCCGTGCGGTAGATCCGACTCAGCTCGTTTCCGCCCGGGCCTCCGCAGACGTACGCGACGGAGGAGGCGAGGTTCGTCGAGCCGCGCTCATAGCGAACGGACCAGGGTTTGAGCATCTCGCCACCCGTACCAGGAGGAGCGCCGACGCTGTCGTCGAGAACAACCCACCACTTGTGACCCCCCGAGGATTCGGGCAGCGAAGAGTCCGTAAAGAGCACGACTCCACGACCTGAGTTGGAGGAGGGGTCCTCCCATTCCCCGCCGACACATCCGACGAACGATGAGGACGTGCCCACGAAATCCAGGCGGAAGAGTTCGAGGTTCGTCAGGGGAATGGTGCTGGGGAGCATGCCGCCCATGCCGAGAGGCCTGCTCTCATACACCGTGATAGGGTTCCACGTCTGGCCATAGTCGTCGGTGTAGTAGAAGCTCCAGAGGCCGGACGCGAAGACGATTCCATCGCCCAGGCTCCGAACCCCCCAGAGAGTCGCCGGGTCGCCGGCCGCGTCGAGGATTCGCGCGCCGTAGTTCGTCCAGCTCTGGCCCCCGTTCGTCGTTTCGAGAACGCGACCGCCGCGGCCGGTGGCGAATCCGTGATCGGAGTTCGGGAAGAACCAGATGTCGAAGATGCTGTGGGTGTGGTCCGCCGGCGTGGCAGCGAACTTCCAGCTCAGTCCTCCGTCGGTGGAGAAGCGGATCCGACCGCCGTCCTCTCCGGTCCAGATGCGCAGCGATCCACCGGATGAATCGCTGAACGTGGCCCACGTTTCACCGCCCCAGACGGGGTGGAGTTCATGGTCGTTGGGGGCTTGGATCGTGCAGTTCTGGGCGTGAGTGGTGAGGGCAAGGGACGAGAGGGCCGTCCATACGATGAGAGATCGAACTCCTGCGAACATGGAGTTTCTCCTTTGCTCCATTCCGGAGCGACGAGCAGTGCAAGTGGAAGGCGTCTGCGGGGGGAGCCTCGAAACGGAAGGCGAGATGGGCTCGGCGAGAGAGGCGCAGACGGAAAGAGAGACTCCTACGTTAGTCGCACCCCGCGCAATTCCGCAAGGGGTGCCTTACGGCGTCAGGGGGGGCGTACGCCCCCCCCTCTTCACCTTCCGAGCATGCTCCGAGCGCGTGCCAGCTCTCTCTTCGGGCGCGGTCGGTCGGGGGCCAACTGCGTGGCCTTCCCGAGCACCTCGACGGCTTCGCCGGGACGGCCAAGCGCGAGGAGTGTGACGCCGAGGCGGGTGAACGCGCCCGCGTCGGGCGTGCGGGAGCTTCGGATCAGGTCGCGCAGGACGGGTTCCGCGTCGGCGGCACGGCCCTCCTCGAGGTAACAGCTCGCCAGCAGGTCGAGGACGAAGGGGTTGGCGGGGTTGAGCGAGCGCACCTCCTCGAGGATCGGGATCGCCGCGGCGGACTCGCCCCGGCGGATGAGCTCGAGAGCGTCGATCGAACGTTCGTAGGGCGCCGCCATGTCGCTCGGGGCGGGGAGGCTCGAGCTCGCGAGCGGAGCGGGGAGGTCCGCGGTCGAGGCGCCGCTCGAGAGGTAGCCGAGGCCGCGCAGGCTCGCGAGGAGCTCGGGATCCTGGGGAGCGGAGTCTCCGGCCGGAAGGCGCGAGGCTTCGCCGAGCCGCGCGATCGGAACCTGGTAGGGGTGCAGGTCCAGGCCGGGTTCTCCGATGCGATTGCGCTCCTCGTTCGGGTCTTCATCGAGGCGGTAGAACTCGTCGCGGCTTGCGTGCAGGTACTTGCCGTTCCCGTCGAGCCAGCCCGCGAGGGGACTCCAGCCGAAGTTCAGGTAGCCGTAGTAGCTCTCGAAGTAGACGCCGCGGTCGGTGGGCATCGGGCCCGGAAGGAGTGCCCGGCCGTCGAGGTCCGCGAGCGCGCCGATCGGCGGCGCCGCCGGGTCGCTCCAGCCTGCGAGCCGAGCGAGGGTGGGGAGCACGTCGACGAGACTCACGACATCGCCTCGGCGTTCGCCCGCGTGACTTCCATCGGGGAGTCGCAGCAGGAATGGGACGCGCAGCGTGGTGTCGAAGCAGTGGGCGCTGTGGCCGTACTCCGAATGCTCGCCGAAGGCCTCGCCGTGGTCGCCCACCGCGAGGACGATCGTCTCGTCGGCGAGTCCTCCGTCATCGAGGGCGGCGAGCACGCGACCGATCTCGCGGTCCATCGCGCAGACGTCGCGCAGGTACTGGGAGCGCAGCGAGGCGTCGAGGTCGCCCAGGGCGCAGCCGCCATCCTCGGGTGCCGCGTAGGGCGTGTGCGGATCGTAGAAGTGCAGCCAGAGCAGGAAGGGCTCGGCCGGATCGCGCGTCTCGAGCCATGCGAGAGCCCCGTCCACGACCTCGGAAGCAGGCCGCTGCCCTTCGCCGTGCTCGGAGCCCGCCGCGGGATCCCCCTCCGGCCCGTCGTAGACCGAGAACCCCTGGTCGAGGCCGAAGACCGGGTCGAGCACGACCGCCGCCACGAAGGCCGCCGTGGCGTAGCCCTCGGCCTGGGCTCGCTCGGCGAGGGTCAGCGCGGCGTCGGCGAGCGGCGCCCCGCCGTTGTCGCGCACGCGGTGTCGCGGTGGATAGAGCCCGGTCAGGATCGACGCGTGGGCCGGAAAGGTCATTGGGACGCACGAAAAGGCCGCGTCGAAGGCGATCCCGCCTTCCGCGAGCCGGTCGAGGTTCGTCGTCGGCGCGCCGTCCGATGAGTAGCACGAGAGCGCGTCGGCGCGCGTCGTGTCGAGCGTGAGGAGCAGGATCGAGGGGCGCGGCGCGCGCGAGCACGAGACCGTGCCGGCCGCGAGGGCGAGTGCGAGTGCGAAGGAAGGGCGGCGAGAATGCATCGGTTGGGGGAGGGGCGGCACGCGCCCAAAGGCTCTACAATCCCGGCCCGCTTGCCCAGCATCGATCTCCCCATGAGCTACCAGATCCTCGATCCCACAGGCGTCCGCGGCCTGATCGCGAGCGGTGCCGACGTGCGGATCCTCGACGTGCGGACCGTGGAAGAGTTCGAAGACGGTCACATCGAGGGTTCTTACAACCTCCCGATCCTCTTCCACCGTTTCGCGGGCATCGTTTGGAACGAGCGTTTCGAGGAGGCGGTCGAGCGCCACTTCACCCCGGAAGAACGGCTCGTTTTCGTGTGACGCGCCGGAGGACGCTCGCAGCGTGCCTGCGAGATGCTCGTCGAGAGGGGGTATCATCACCTGTTCAACATGGTGGGGGGCTTCCAGGGTGCCGACCACGGTCCGCCGCTCGGCGTCGTCGAGGGATGGGAGGCGCGCGGCTTCGAGATGACGCGCGTGCCCGTCCCCGGGAGGACCTGGGAGGCTCTGTCGAAGGAGCTCGCGCGGTGAGTTTGGCCGGAGACGGAATCGAAGTTTGGGTCGGTGACATCACACGGCTCGAGGTCGACGCGATCGTCAACGCGGCGAACGAGTCCCTGCTCGGTGGTGGCGGCGTGGACGGAGCGATCCATCGGGCGGCCGGTCCGGAGCTCCTGGAGGAATGCCGCGGCCTCGGTGGATGCCCGACGGGTGATGCGAAGCTCACGAAGGGATACCGATTGGCGGCGCGCTTCGTGATCCACACCGTCGGCCCGATCTGGCATGGGGGCACGGCGGGGGAGGAGGACCTCTTGCGCTCCTGCTACCGGCGTTCGCTCGAACTCGCGATCGAATGCGGTGCGGCATCGGTCGCGTTTCCCGCGATCAGTACCGGGGTCTATGGCTATCCGAAGGACGAGGCAGCGCGCATCGCGCTCGAGGAGGTGCGTGCGTTTCGTGCCGCGCACCCGGATGGGCCGCGCGTCGTGCTGTGCTTCTTCTCGGAGGAAGACGGTGCTCGGATGCGACGGATTCTGGAGGAGGCCTCGGCATGACGGACGAGCGATTCGGCATCGGGGAACGTGTCGAGACGAGCTCGACGATGCCGGCGGAGTTCTACCGAAGCCGGGAGCTCTTCGACGAGCTCATCGAGCGCGTCCTCGCGCCGAGTTGGCAGTGGATCGGTTGCGAGGGAGATGTCGATGCACCGGAGACGGTGCGCCCGTTCGAACTCCTTCCCGGTTCCCTCGACGAACCGCTCTTGCTCGCGCGTGACGCGGAGGGAGTCCTGCGATGCTTGTCGAACGTCTGCACCCACCGCGGAAACTTGATGCGCACGAAGGCGGGCCCCTGTCGCAAGCTCCTCTGCCGTTATCACGGTCGGCGCTTCGGCCTCGACGGAAGCATGGAGCACGCGCCGGAGTTCGAAGGGGCGCGGAACTTCCCGAGTGCTCTCGACGACCTTCCC
>DRLC01000173.1 GCA_011053145.1 Planctomycetota bacterium
CCTGGCGTACGATCCAGAAGGCGGCGGACAGTGCTCAGCCGGGAGAGCTCGTCCATATCGCGGCGGGGGTGTACCCCGAGCGGGTCGTGTTCCATGTCTCCGGGAGCCAGGCGAGCGGCCCGATCGTCTTCCAAGGGGATCCGGCCGGCGGGACGGTGGTCGACGGGAGCGGCTTCACGAACGCGGACTTCTCGAACTGGAGCGGTGCGGTGGGGCTCGGTCTCCTCGACATCACGGACCGCTCCTTCCTGCGCCTCGAGCACCTCGAGGTCCGCGGGCTCTCCACGGCCAGCACGAACTACTTCCTGATGGGGGTCCAGATCGCGAAGACGACCGCGCCGGGGCCGATGCGGGACATCGAACTCTTCGACCTCGATGTGCACGACATCCGTTACACCGGATCGAACGGCAACGGCGGAGCCCAGGGCATCGCCGCGTACGGCGCGAGCACGACCGATGCGATCCAGAACCTCGTGATCGAGGGCTGCGAGGTCCACGACCTGCGCCTCGGCCAGTCCGAGTCGATGACCGTCAACGGGAACATCGACGGATTCGCGATCCGCTCGAACCACGTCCACGACAACGACAACATCGGGATCGTCGCGATCGGCTGGGAGGGCACCGCGGGCGGGAGCTGGGGCAGCAACTCGAGCGACCCGAACGCCCACCTGTACGGAGGGCACAACCCGATCGACCGCGCTCGAAACGGCCTCATCGCCGGCAACTTGATCGAGCGCTGCAGCACCGATGCGCCGGTCAAGAACCCCACCTATCCGCCCGATGATTTCTCCGCGGCCGGGATCTACATCGACGGCGGACACGACATCGTCATCGAGGCGAACACGGTCATCACCTGCGACCTCGGCATCGACCTCGGCTGCGAGCACGGCGGCGTGGACACGAATGGCGTCCCCCGCGGCTCCGAGAACCTCATCGCCCGCAGCAACCTCGTCCTGTACTGCGGTCAGACCGGAATCGGAATCGGCGGCTACAACCAGTACCGCGGCGTCGTGACCCAGAGCGAGGTGATCGGCAACACGATCTTCAAGTGCTCGAGCCTCGGCTGGGGCGGAGGCCAGATCCTGATCGCGAAGAGCCACGGCAACCTGATCGCGAACAACATCCTCGTCGCCCGCGGCTCCGACGACACGGACGACTACGACGGCCTGAACAACAGCGGCCCCGACTGGATGTACGACCACGGCGTGATGCTCGGCAGCGCCGTCGGGTCGGCGAACAACTACGGGAACACCCTCGACCACAACCTCTACTACACGAAGGGCGGTCCGCAGAACGCCTACTGGAAGTGGGAGATGGGAGACAACCTCGATCCGATCCAGGGCTTCTCCGGCATCCAGGCCATCGACCCGAACGCGATCTTCGCCGATCCCGCCTTCGTCCAGGCGACCAACTCCCTTCCGAACGGCACCGAGGACATGCACCTCACCGCCGCGAGCACCTCCGCGATCGACACCGGCGACTCCACGCTCACGAACCTCGGCGCCACCGACCACGACGGCCTCGCGCGCATCGCGGGTCCAAGCGTCGACCGCGGGGCGTACGAGTACGGATCGACGAGTCCGTGAGATCGGCGCGTGTGTCTGGCCTTCTGATGGCTCGATCGCGGCAGGCGAGCCGCCACGGGGCTGGCGCGAGAGTGCACCTTCCGCCATTGGGAATACCCGGTGCGCGAGCACTCGCACGCGCTCGTCCGGGTCTCCACGTCGCATCGTTCTCTGCCCGGGATCTCCCGAACCGGTCCGGAACGAACGTACCAGCGACGGGTCGCAGGACGGCCCTGCTGCAGCCGAGCTGTCGCTCTTTCATCGCGCACGCAGGCGCTTCCATTCCAGCCCGTACTTGGAGCCGCCAACGAGTCGGTGGCCACAAGCGCGGCAGGGGAAGGGGCCGTTCCTAGCGGCAGTCTTTGCTCCTGGGGTTCGACCTCCCCCCTCCTCCTCCCGGAGCACGGGGTCCTGCACAAAGCTCATGCAGGCAGCGGGCGGCAGCTTCCGCATCGATCCCCCATTCCGCGAGCTTTTCGCTGAATCGACCGTGGAATGCCCCGCCGCCCGCGAGGCACTTCCAGAGGCGGCAGAGGGTCATCGACAGGTCGTCGCCGCTCCCTGTGCCGGCGCGGACGCCTCCATCTGCTGCAGGGGGCCCCACCAGGCCGGACAGGAGGTGCTCGCGGGTGAACGTGTGACCTCGTGCCGAGAGCCCCTCAGCACGAAGCCGGAAGCGATGAGCTCCAGACAGGCTAGTGATGACATCGAATTCGTACTGCCCCGGACCGACGCGGAGCATGTCTGCGGCCTCGGTCGTGCCGTCGGGGCGGGTCATCGTCACGTGGACCCTGGCGTCGCCCTGCAGGGGCTGGCCATACTCGGTCAGTACGGCGCGCAGAAAGAGCGTCGAACCCGGCGCACTGCCGTCATGGGTCAAGCTAGCGGAGAGGTGCAGGTTCGAGCGAGCGTGCACGACGGCCTCGTAGCGCAGCGCGGCCTGGCTGCTTAGCGCATGGGTAGACGTACGCTGAATTCGCTGGCGACGCTCGTCGCCCCCCTTCCAGCGGAGAGCCATGAGCAGATGCCACTTGCCCTCCCAGTGTTCCTTGCCATCGACGACCAATGGGAGCGTTACACGGAAAGCGCTCGAGCCCTGGCCGATGCGGTGGGCGCCCGGGGGGACTCTCGACGCGTCGATGATCGTTCCGTCCGGTGCCTCCAAGGCCATGACGGTGTACTGGGGTGCGCGCGTAAGGCCGATGGCGTCGAACGCCACATCGGAATTCGCAATCGAGAACGGGATGCGAGCTACCTCGCCCAGGGAGAGCCATCCACCCGGATCAGTCACGATGTCGCGGTTCGTGACCCCGGCCAGGATCTGGATGAAGAACTTCTCCAGGAGGAACTCATCGTCCTGCTCGAGGGCTCCAGTGACGAGCATGTAGCCACCGCTGCTGTCGGCAAGTGCCACGAGGGAAGCGTTATCGACGTGGGCTGCGTCGGCGATGCCGACCGCGTAGACCCTGTCGTTGATGAGGCCCGCAACGTCGGCAATGTAGGGGGCCTGGGTCTGGTAGCCGTCGGTGAACACGACGGTGGCCTGCACGTCGAAGTCCCCGGCGATGGGAGAAGTCGTGAACTCGTCAGCAGCCCTCTGGAGCCCTGCGCCGATCGAGGTCAGGGGAGCACCGCTTGCGGGGCCGTGCAACGAGATCGCGTCCCGAGCGTCGTTCCGGACCATCGAGGTCATTCCGCCTGCAACGGCAAGATCGGTGAGTTTGTCGCTCGCGTTGGCAAACGAGATGAGCGTCACCGCATTGTCATCGTAGAGCTGGTCAACGAAAGTCGTCGCCGCGTCGCGCAACACCGCGATCCGCGTGCGGTTGTTTCCTGCATCGGAGAGCATGCTCCCGGACTCGTCGAGAACCAGCGCCACCGCGACCGTGGGGCGAGCCACGGTGTTGGCCAGGATGGGGATATCGTCCCAGCGTCCGATCTCGACACCTTCATCATCCTTCGCGACCACGGTCATCGTGCCACCAGGATCCGTCGTGTCCGGCGTGCCGCCCGTGTACAGAACCCAGATGCGGAGCTCGTCCGTCGGAAACGGCCCGGCAGGAAAAGCGTAGGGGCCTGGTGTAAAGAGTGAGAACGAGCCGCTGGGGCCCGCTTCCACCTCGAATGAGATGGGCCCACAACCTTCGATCCTGAACAAGGCCGCGCGCATCGTCGTGTCCCCACTCGGGACGTCGTTGAAGACGATCTGCGGAGTCTCGAGCGTAATCTGGGCCTGATCCCCCGAGACGAAGGCCGGGAAATCGGGGTCCCCTGCGACGTGTGCCTCGAGGTTGAGGTCCCGGGGATAGGAATAGCCGAGGGCTGTGTGTACGAGCATCGCCCCAGGGGTCGCTCCTCCGACCATAGGTTCGTCTTCAGCGACTGAATCCACGCCGAAGGAAGCGCCGCAAGAGATCCCTGCCGTGGAGTACTGTTCCTTTGTCGGGTTGTTGAGCTGCCAGATGGCCCAAATTCGATCCAGGTTGCCGTGGTGTAGGTAGAACAGCGGGTCGAGGGGCGAGCTTCTGCTAGCCATCGTTCCACCCGTCCATGTGTGTCCGGGGAAGTGGTCCCCACATTCGATGGCGCGGAACTCGGTGAAGTTCGCCTTGTCGCGCAGGTCGTCGGCCACGTCGTCTAGCGAGGGCAGCGTGTTGCCACCTCCACTGGATGCGCGGGTGTAGCTCCAGTGGTCGAAGCGGCCGCCCGTGTTGTTACGTCCGCCGAAGAACGACTTCCACGGCTCGGCATCCAGGTCGCGCGAGTCCGCCCGCGTCCAATCCCAGTAGGGGAGCACGATCCGAGCGTCAATTGCCTGGAGCTTCTTCTCGAGGCGCAGCAAGAAGTGGCGGTGCCAAGGCAGAAACTGAGGCGACCAGTGGATGCCGTCGTAGAAATAGTCGTCGTGCTGCTGCGCCATCTCCGCGATGACGCCTTCGTCGTAGAGCTGGTTCAGGGCAGCGGCGAGGCGGTCGAGCGCCGCAGAGTCCTCCGCGAGTTCCATGAAGTCGATTCGGCAATGCATAGTCTCTCCTTTTCGTGTGGCTTCTAGCCCCTAGATGTCGCCTCAGGACTTTTAACGCTCCAGGTACTGCCTCACCGCATCGAGCAGGGTCTTCGAGGGTTCGACGTACGCGTTCGCAGAGAGCACGTAGCCGCCCTTCGTCCTTCGAAATCGGGCCGGTTGCCCGTCGATCAGGATCCGTTCTTTGTCTCCCAGGCGCACAACGCACACCGCATGCCCGGCGATGTCGTGGTCCTCGAACGCTCTCGTCTCCTTCTTTCCCATGCCAGATACTCCTATCGCAGTACGTGCGCCGCACAAGTCGGATCGGAAGACTTCTCCATGGCGAACGGCAGGTCTTGCGGCCTTCGCTCGCCTCGCCACGCTTTCCGTGCGCGTCGGCGTCGATGTTCTCGTGTAGGAGAATGAACGTCGAACGACTCTCTCGCCCGCCATGTGTAACGAAGAAAATGTGGCACGTGGTACCAGCGTCTCTTTGCGTGCGCACGACACCACAGCTGAGCACGGTGCAGGGCGTCCGTGGGATTCCCCTCGGCTGCTCACTCTCGTTCTCCCACGCGAGAACCGGCTCTCCTCATAGAGCGTTCCGTGTCCGCTTACGCCAGCCACTACGAACAACCACGGCAGCAACCTCTACTTCTCAAAGGGGTGGCCCGCGGAGCGCCTAGTGGAAGTGGGAGACGGTAGGAAGCCTCGACATGACCGCGACCTTCACCGACCCCGCCTTCGTCCAGGCGACCGAGTCGCCCCCCGAGCGGCACCTAGGACATTCACTTCACCTCCGCTAGCGCCTCCGGGATCGACCCCGGCGCTCCGTCCCCCCAGGACCTCAGTTCACCCGGCCTGGATGCGCGGTCGTACAGTCCGGTCGTACGGAGTCAGGACCATTCCCTCCCGACTCCGTACCCGCTCCTTCAGGGGTCCTGGAACGAGAGTCCCGCCGTCTCTCCGGGGAGGATCTGGACCCTTGTCCGGTGCGCGAGTTCCCAGTCCGCGAAGGCCTCGAGCGTGTAGGTTCCGGGAACCACGGATCTGAAGTAGAACCGGTTCTCGGCATCGGCCCGGATCCATTCCTGGCCGAATCGCTCCGGATCCTCCTCGGGTGCGAAGCGAAGGAACAGGTCCTCGTGGGAGTCCGGATCGGCCAGGGACCAGCGGATGTCGAGGCTTCCCATCACGGGAACTTCGATGCGCGTCGTGCCGCTGTCCGACGGCGGGGCCGCGAACTCGGCACCGTGTATGTCGGCGACGAGTTCGAGCGGCCCGTCGGGCAGGTGTTCGAAATGGAAGCCCGCGCCTTCCGTGGGCTCCGCGGTCGCGACCTCGAGGGATCCGTCGCGGGCCCAGACCATGCAGTCCTCGATGGCACGCCCCTCGGTGTCCTCGACGAGGACGTCGTGCGGAGTGCCGGAAGTGAGCGTGAGTTCGAGCTCCACCCCGGTGGGGGCGTCTCGCTTCAACAGCGGGGCGTAGCCGTCCGCGGTCACCAGGAGCGTTTCGGTGTCGGAGAAGAGCGGAGCGGCCCGGAAGCGACCCTCCTCGTCCGTCCGCACTCCGCTCGAAAACTCGGCCTCGGGAAACTCGATGCGGGCACTGAGCGGATGGCCTGACTCGTCCTGGACGGTTCCGGCGACCTCGCTCGGGGAGACCGGGAGGACGATCTTCTCGAGCGTGCGCTCTCCGGGCGGCGGCTCGAGGGTCTCGGTCCAGGCGACCTGGCTCGCATCGCGTCCAAGCACCTCCAGCGTGATCGCACTCCCCGGTGCGAGCGGTCCGATCGGAACCGATTCCGCGTCCTCGAATCGGTAGACGGCCCGGACCGTGCCGGCCGCCGCGTCCTCCGGGTCCGTTTCGACGTAGCGGAGGTGCGGGCGCCTCAGATCGGGGAAAAGGAGCAGTTCCTGGTCCGGTACGACCGCAAAGAGCGGGTTGCCGCTCGCGCGGACGACGACGCCTCGGACCGGGGCGCCGGCGGGATCCGTGACCGTGACCTCCAGCGTC
>DRLC01000174.1 GCA_011053145.1 Planctomycetota bacterium
GAAGGGATCGCGGGGAGCGGCGGAACCCCTTCCCGTCTTCCGCGAAGACGTGCCGCCCCCCGGGTTTCATTTCGTGGATGCGGAGAGCTTTCCGACGGGGGAGCGGGTCCTGACGTGGAAACGGGAGGAGGACGGGGAAGAGATCTTCGTCCTCGACTTTCCGACCCGGCGGAAGGCGCAGAAGGTGTTCGAAGGACAACGGGAGTCCAAGGGCTTCGGTCCTCCGGGGGAAGGCGAGGACGACACGAAGCGCCTCATCGAATGGGAGCGCGACAAGGACTTCGCATGGCACTCGACGATTCGATCGGACCGGATCGAATGGGGGAGTTGGAGCGTCGCCTATCGGATCGAACGCTCGTTCCGGGACGATGGAACCTGGCGGGATGCGATCCGTATCGACCTCTCACGGGGTGATGTGAATCGCGTGCTGTTCCTGGTCCTGCCGGAGGGAGTGGCGGGGACGGAGGAAGAGCTCCTCGAAGTGTGTCGTGCGCTCGACCTCGCCACTGGCTCAGATCGCTGATCCGAGTGCACCGATCGCGTCGCTGACAGGGTCGAGGAGTTCGCGAGCCCCGTCCCGGAAGGCGCGATAGAGTTCCGCGCTCGCGATCAGGTTCTCCTCGATCGTCGTCGCGTCTCGGGCGCGCTCGGTCGCGAGCACGATCCTTCCCTGGGAGTGGACCGAGAGGCAGCCGATCGAGCGGGAGGCTTGCTGGAGCGCTCGCTCCGCCGCGGCGAGCCGCGAGAGGGCCCAGGAGTCGGTTTCGCCGCCCTCCGCGAGCCGGACGCAGCGCTCCGCGAGCGTCAGAACGCGGACGAGTTCCGAACGCGTGCCGCGCGTGTGTTCGAGGAGTGCGTTGCGACGCAGCTCCGGATCGAATGACTCGGCATGCGAGGCGAACACCAGATCGGCGTCCAGGGGCTCGTCGCTCGGTAGCTCGGCGAGGGCCTCGGCGAGCGTGAGCTGGCGAGTTCCCGCGATTCGCGCCCCTCCCTCGGTTGCGTTCCACACGCGCCGCTCGGTTCCCAGGAGTTCGATCGCCGCTTCGAACCAGAAGAGGAAGGCTTGGAAGGGCTCCGAGCTGAGGACGCGGCCTCCGCGGTAGCCGGGTACCGTCACCGTGGGCCGGTCGCGTGTGAACAGCAGCGTGCCGTCCTCGAGCCGTCCCGCTCCGTACTCGTCGGTCGTTTCGGGCGGCTTTTCGAGCCGGTAGTTCCCGTCCCCGTCGAGCACCACCTTGCTCGTGCCGTCGAGGCTCTCCTCCGCGTAGAAACGTCCGTCGGGGAAGGAGAGGTCCTGGCCGACGAAGATGATCGGGTCGCAACCGAGCTTCACCGCCAAGCTGAAGGCCGAGCAGGCCACCGAACCGCCCGTCGAGAGCCCTGCATCCTCATCGAGGGGCTGATAGATCCAGTGGTCGATGTTGTTGTTCGCGGCGAACGTGACGATGCGCCTGGCTCCCCGTTCCCGCGCCGCCGAGAAGGTTTCGGGAGCGCAGGTCGCGCCGACCAGCATCGCGGCGCTCTCGGAGAGGTCGCTGTCGCGCAGGTGGCGCGCCAGGTCGCCCGCATCCGCGGCGAGCACGAGATCGGGAGCGATGCCCGCATGCGCGAAGGCGCCGAGGGCGTGGGTCCCGGTCATGACCAGGGCCCGGCCCTTCAGCTCGCGGACCAGGTGCAGGTTCTTCGAGAGCGACGGACCCGGCGACACGATCACGCACGGTTTGGCGGCAAACGCTGCGTCGAGTCCGTGGATCGATGGGTAGCGCGCCACTTCGGGGAGGTTCGCGAGGCCGTGTCGTACGAAGAGTGGACCGGTCTTCGCGATCGTGGCTGTTTGGAGCTGCTTCGAGCGCAGGCAGGTGTCGAGGCGCTCCGCGAAGCGCCGCGCGCGCTCCCGCCCCTCGGGAACCCCGGGTTCGGACCGCACGATCGCGCGTCCCGTGAAGCGCCCTTGCATCCCGAGGATGCTCTGCAGCGCGTCGGCCTCACCCCGGCAAACGACCGCGGGGTACGGGAGGTCGGGCCCGTCCTCACCGGGCTCCACGACGAGGACGATGCGTGCCTCCGCGTCGGATGCGAGACGCCGCGCCTCGGCCTCGAGGCCCGCGCCGAGAAGGCACACGAGGCTGGTCTTTGCGCTATCGGTCCGTTGGGGTGCGGCGGGATCCACCATCTCGGATGGAACTATCGGCGGATCCCGCCGGGTCCATGAGTCAGGCTCGCCGACGGGCGCGGCCGAGCTCAGGCTCGATCTCGCTTCCGGGCCAGGACCTGCACCTCCCTCCCGATGCCGAGGTCCGCGAGGGAACGGTAGAGATCGGCGCGCAGCTCACCCATCCCCGCCTTCTCGAGGGTCTGTTCGAGGCGCATCCGACGGCCGTGGCACGTCCGGCCGAGGGAGCCGTTCCCCACGTAGTTCTCGCCGCCGAGCAGGAAGAGCTCCATCGGGAAGGTGCCCGTGCGGTCCAGGACCTCGAGCCCGATCGCCTCGGTGAGGAGGGGGAGCGAGTCCATGTCGAAGTAGTTCAAGTGGTGTGGCGGCGCGACCCACCAGGGCTCGAAACCGTCGGCCTCCCGCAGTGCCCTCTGCAACGGGTTGTAGTCGTTCGGAGCGATCGCGAGCAGGACACCGCCCGGTTCGAGCAGCGACGCCGCGGTCGCGAGCAATCCGCGCGGATCGGGGACGTGCTCGAGCACGTTGCAAAGGTGCACCGCATCGAAGCGACCGAACTCGGGAGCGCTCCTGTCGTCGAGGAAGGTTTCGACGATCTCGAGCCCGAGCTCGTCGCGGCTGTGGGCGGCCGCCTGGCGAGAGGGCTCGATCCCGAGGGTCTGCCAACCGTGAGCCTTCGCTTCGGCGAGGAAGAAGCCGGGCCCGGAGCCGACGTCGAGGAGGCGCCGGGTCGCGCGCGCTCCGAGCGCACCATCGAGAGCGGCGAGGCGCTCCCGGTAGACGATGCGCCACCAATCGAGATCCCTGCGCGCCTCATCGAGGTAGAGCGGCTTCTCGGTCGAGTAGTACTCCTCGTCGTAGGTCGCTTCGAGTTCCTCGGGCGTCGGGAGCGGGAGAACGTGGCGGAACCCGCACGCTTCGCAGTCGATGACTTCGAACTCGCCCTTGCGATCGAGGGTCGGCCCCGCGTGCTCTGCCGTTTCAGTCGTGGGTTTCATCGTGTCCGGAGGATAGCGGTTTCGCGGAGGCTTCGGCGAGCGCATGGGCGACGAGTTCGGAGAGGCTGATCACGCGCGCATCGGCGACACCCGCGCGCCGCAGTCCGCTCGTCCACTGGAGCTGGCACCCGGGATTCGACGTGACGAGAGTCCGCGCGCCCGAGGCACGGAACGAGGCGAGCTTGGGTTCGAAGACTTCCCGGGCATCGTCCGGTCGCAGGATCGAGTAGATCCCGGCTGACCCGCAGCAGGCCTCGGGATCGGAGAGGGGCACGAACTCGGCGTTCGAGATCGCCTGGAGCACCGCGCGCGGCTCCTCGCGCACCCCCTGGCCGTGGCACAGGTGGCAGGGGTCGTCCCAGGTGATGGGCGAGAGCGAAGGGGCGATCGACAGTTCGCGGTCTGCGAGCAGCGGGGCGACGAAGACCGAGAAATCGACCACACGCTCGGCGATCGCGCGGGCGCGCGCGTGCCATGGATCGGATGGGGGAAAGAGGTGGTGGAGTTCGGCGAGGTGCGCGCCGCAGCCCGCGCTGTTCAGGACGATCGGCAGGTCGTCCGCTTCGAACACCTCGATCACGCCCTGGGCGAGGCGTCGCGCGCCCACGCGGTCGCCGTTGTGGGCGTGCAGCGAACCGCAGCAGGGAAGCGCAGGCACCCGGACGTGGACTCCGAGCGCGGCGAGAGCGGTCGCAGTCGAGCGGTCCACCTCGGGCAAGAGGTCGGCCTGCACGCAGCCCTGGAGGAGGTAGACCTCGCGCGTGGAAGGGCCGACGGCGGGGATGCGTTCGGGGAGGAGGGAGCGGGCGGAGCGAGGCTCGATCGCCGGGAGATCCGCGAGTCCGCGAGCAGCGCCGATGCCGAGC